>DATGYJ010000141.1:0-4321 GCA_035298105.1 Anaerolineales bacterium
ATCTTTCTGAGTATTGTTATCACACTCGTCTTCATCATCGCCCTTTGGCTCCGTTTACATAGTGCCGCATAAATTACTTTACTTTGTATTTGAATTTTAGCCGACAGATCAATGTGAAAGTAAAGTTAATAATGAGACAAGCGCTAGGATAAGAGACGTACAATTCCCTGGTGTGAAACAATGATCCAGAGAGGCTATGCCAATCAAAACCCAGTTGAATCTCTTGTGCAGAATGCCCTGGCATGTCATAATCGTATGCAGGCTGATGGAATAAATCTCACGGCTTATATTACAAGCATACAGCGTGCGTTGAATTTCCGATCTCAATCATGAGCAGTGTTCCTCTTCCTGATCGATCTCTCGCCCAAAGGCACTGGCTATTCATCCTGCGCGTGGTCTGGGTGATTCTATGCCTCGTGACAATCGTGATGTTCATCAGCGCTATTTGGGGAAATTATGTGCACTTTGGCGATCCCCAGCAGTGTACCAAAGGATCCCCTCAGGAACAGGCTGAATGTCTGGCAAACGATAAAGTACTTCATAAAGTTGGGTTATCGATTGATGTTTACGGCATCTACAGTGCTGTTGGGGTTGTCGTCGAAGCCTTGCCCATGATCCTGGTGGGAATTCTGATCTTCTCACGCAAATCGCGCCAGCCATTTGGCATTCTCTTTTCATTAACTGTAGTTGTCGCGGGCACCGTTGCTTTCGACACTCAAATCCCCCATTTTTTTAAGCAGGTCTGGCCTAACTATCCAGCGTTCGGGGCAGTAGGGGATTTCATGGGCTTCTTGGGTGGCATGTTGCTCGCTGTATGGTATTGTTTCCCGGATGGTCGTTTTACGCCTCGCTGGACGCGTTGGTCCGCAATGATGTGGGTAGGATATCAATGCTTCTTGTTCTTCTTCCTCCATTCACCCCGCTATAGTCTTGAAGAGCCGGTACCCTGGCTCTGGACTGCAATAGACTATCTGTTTGCGCTTTCTGCAGCATATTCCCTGATCTATCGCTACCAACATGTCTCCGATGGCATCCAACGCCAACAGATCAAATGGGTGGTAGCCAGTGGGGCGTTTTATGTTTTGATTATGATCCTCGACCCGCGACCCTTCGTTGGTTCGTTTGGCGTCCTTCGAAACCTGGTATGGTTGCCCTTCGCTTATTTGAGCGGTCCGCTCATAGCGCTGAGTATTGCTTTTTCCATCCTGCGTTACCGCCTTTGGGATATCGACATTATCATCAACCGCGCCCTGGTGTATGGAGCGCTGACTGCCTCGGTCATCGGCATATACGTATTGATGGTCGGCACGCTTGGAGTTCTCATGCAGTCCAGCGTTAACTGGTTGGTTTCCATTCTGGCGACTGGCTTGATCGCGGTATTGGCTCAGCCTTTACGTGACCGTTTGCAGCGTGGGGTCAATCGTATGATGTATGGCGAACGCGATGATCCTGTCACGGTTCTCTCACGGCTAGGACAGCAACTGGAAACAGCCCTCGCACCGGAGGCTGTTTTGCCCTCCCTGGTGGAAACCATCGCGCAGACATTAAAACTCCCATATGTCGCGATTGAACTGAAGCAAGAGAACCGCGTCGAGACTCAGCCAATAAACGCCCCCTCTCTGACAATTTCTACCGGCCATAAACAATCTGAGGTGATTTGTTTCCCACTTGTCTATCAGGGTGAAATTGTGGGGCAATTGCTCGTCGCGCCGCGTGCATTGGACGAGCGATTCAGTCCCATGGATCGTCACCTTTTGGAGAACATCGCCCGGCAGGCTGGCATGGCAGCTCATGCTGTGAGTATAACGAAAGAACTGCAGGAAGCGCGCCAAAGTTTGGTTACTGTCATAGAAGAGGAACGCCGCCGCCTGCGCCGCGATCTTCATGATGGGCTGGGACCAGCTTTGGCGAGCCAGGGTCTGAAACTTGCGGCAGCCAAGCAGTTGTTTAAGAGCGATCCCGATACTGCTCAATCCCTGCTCGATCAAGTCATGACACAAAATCAGGAGACAGTCGGCAGCGTTCGTCGTTTGGTATATGGCTTACGTCCTGCGGTGCTGGATGAACGCGGGCTGGCCGAAGCGATTCGCGATCACGTATGGCAGGGTAGTGACGAGGGGCAAGGTTTGCGTCTGGAAGTAGGTGAGCTGCCAGATGATCTTCAGTCTCTGCCTGCCGCAGTTGAAGTAGCTGCCTATCGCATTGCGCTGGAAGCTTTGACCAACATCATCCGTCATGCGCACGCAAAATATTGTAGTGTGCGCTTTACGAAAAATGGAGATGGATGGACAAAAAGCCTTCAAATTGAAATTGTTGATGATGGAATTGGCTTGCCGCGGGAACAGCGCGCCGGCATCGGACTGCGCTCGATGCGTGAGCGCGCGGAAGAATTAGGTGGGACTCTGACGGTTGAGCCTGCGCTACCGGGTGGCACGCGCCTAGTAGCAATGTTGCCTCTTGGCAACAACGCCAACTCAAGAGATTTCGATCAGATTGTGGCGGACGAGTAGGGTAAATATATGAAAAAGATCCGTGTTCTTATCGCCGACGATCATGCCCTCTTTCGTGAAGGCTTGCGCGCTTTGCTCAATACCATGCCTGATATTGAAGTGGTGGGCGAGGCCCCGGATGGCCAGGCTGCCATTGCCCAATTGAAGAACACAGAACCCGATGTAATCTTGATGGATGTCAATATGCCACGTGTCAATGGCATCGAAGCCACGCGAGTGATCCTGGATGCTCATCCGCATCTCGGCATCATCATGGTGACCATGCTTGAAGATGACGCCTCAGTGTTTGCAGCCATGAAGGCCGGCGCCCGCGGCTACATACTCAAAGGCGCGCATCACGAGGATGTCCTGCAAGCCATTCGCACGGTAGCAGGCGGTCAGGCGGTGTTCGGTCCTGCGGTTGCAGCCCGCATGATGAGATTCTTTCAGAACCTCGGCATAGCACCCAAACCTAGCGCGCCAACTGATGTGTTTCCCGAACTCACCAGCCGTGAGCGTGAAGTCCTTCAGTTAATGTCGCAGGGGGCCAGCAATAAAGACATCGCCGAGAAACTGTTCATCAGTGGAAAGACGGTCAGTAATCACATCACTAACATTTTTAGCAAACTGCAAGTAGCGGATCGCGCTCAAGCCGTTCTCCGCGCACGGGATGCCGGGTTTGGGATTGAGGGCCAGCGCTAATAAGTCCGATGCCGCAGGCAAAGCCATCCTTGCTCAGAAAAGTGAATTTTGCCAGACCATTTCGGGCGCAATGCTGGCAAGATATAATAGGAGGAAATTATCAAATTGGTACATAAGAAAAGGGAGTACTGGTATGCAAATCCCTTTTTCACTGCCTGAAAACGAATTTATAACGGAGTCGCCTGAAGAATTGGAAGCGGACTTCAAGAAATTTAGCAGTGTGAAATAACTAACGCCCTTCCTCTCAGCTCATCCTCAGCAGGATGAACGAAAGCTCCCGAGACTGTAAGTACGGAAACGCATAAAGTGAGTGAAACACTATTAAGACACACAAATAAGCCTTCAGAGTGTTATATTGGCTTCATCAACTCCCTGGTAGCAAGCTGTGACCTTGAACATCGCATGGCTGCTATGGGCCCTGCCTTTGGCACTCTCGAACGAGCTGTACGGGGTAGATCCCGAATCTTGAATTCGATCGTTGAACTAGAAAACATAAGCCCAAAAGTCCTTTGCGCCGCATGCTATAAAGAGGTTCAGCGTCAGATAGAGCGCCTGAGAGCTGGAATCCTGGAAATTGAAAATGTCTGGGGGATGCAAATATGATTTTGGTAAATCAAGGTTTGGCTTTGCAGGAGCACACCCGATGGCAGTCCTGTACTCCAAAATCGTGGACTCATCCGTGCAATCCGTGGCAAAAATATTTATGAAATTCAGCTATTCCGTATTTCATAAGACCAAGTTATGGTAGACTATTAATATGGAAACACGAATAGAACATGATTCATTAGGTGATGTGCATGTCCCCGCTGAGGCACTCTACGGCGCGCAAACGCAACGTGCTACCCAGAACTTCCAAATTTCAGGGCTGAAACCTCGCCAGGCATTTATCTGGTCAATGGCGACGATCAAGCGCGCTGCGGCGGAAGTCAACTGTGATCTTGGCTTGCTGGATCGAGACCGCGCCAACGCTATCATCCAGACTGCGCAGGAAGTCATCGACGGGAAATGGAACGATCAGTTTGTGGTCGATCCGGTCCAGGCAATCAGAGGCTCGAGGGTCGATCGTGCGGACGAGCTTCTCGCGGACGACCTCCGGTGGGTCGGCGTCGACGATCCCCGCGATCCTCGCC
>DATGYJ010000142.1:0-2330 GCA_035298105.1 Anaerolineales bacterium
TCGCGCCCCATCAACTTGGCAAGAATCTGATCCATCTGAACGCCGGACACGATTCAGACAGGTTGTCCAGCACGAAGCAGATGTAAGGACACTTTATCTGACGGGATGCTATACAGTCTCAGCTGGTGGGCCGTCAAGCGCGTGAGTGTTCAATAAAATCTTATGACCGCGTCCCTGTGAAATTACTTTTTATTGCAGATCCTCCGTTGGCTTATTTTATGGGGTGGACAGGCAGGCTGATAGGTTCGACGACGCATACAGGCTCTGCATTGCTTTGGCACGTATTACCATTGTCGATGAAGTGGAAAAACGGCGTTCGCGCGCCATGCGCTCCAGCTTCATCCCTCATCCACAGTCGAAGGCAATTTTCTCCAATGGCCCCTCAAACAGTTGATTGAAGGCGAGACAGGGCGCCCCAGGCGCGCAAACGCTTTGAACGTCTCCCTGGTCAGTGATGGCCAGCCCGTAACTCGAAAGGGGAATGTCGGTGTTTCCGTTCGCTTATCCATTTGTTTGAGATCCTTTCTATTTTGTCTGCCATCGTTATCGTATAACACACCCATAAGCGAGACCGGATGCGTGCCTAGCAGCGAAGAAAGTTGAGAATGAATTGACTATCAATCAAGTGCCCGCTCGTTAGTGCTGCCGCGCCCGCGCTGTCGGCTAACAGCTGCGGCGCGAGAGCGAGACCTTACTTGTTGGGAAACAGTAGGTAGATAATTAGCGACGACGACAGCAACCGTCAGGTATCAAAAACACTCAGGCGGATCGCCCAATTGTACGGGTATTTTGGTAGGAAGGAGGTTATCGAAATGCGAGAACGGCCAAGTAGATTCCCCAACCAGTAGCGACTGGAAGAGCACCAAAAATATAAATAACGAAAAAGAACTCTTCCCTGGGTCCGCTGATCGCTCTGACGAGGACAACAATAATCCAAACAACAGAAGCAATGCCTGCTATGCGTACCTTGCGGCTCATGATCGAAATTTTAAAGGACTTCTAGTTGAACAAGCAACAAAAAATCAAGCCTTCCACGTCATAGATTGGATATTTGAATGTTCCACAAGTCATGCTCGTTAGTTGCTGCCGCCGTCGCTCGGTTGCGTAGTTTTCAGATATTCAGCGATTTTTGAACCATCCCCGCACGAGGATTATGGATTCTCGTGGCATGTATAAGTAGAAGAATCACACGTGAATTTATCCACTTTGCCATTAATTCGCCAGAAGAAAATAAGACCAATATAGTCGGGGAGATACGTCGGCACTTCCACGGAGATTCCGACTGGGATCAGCCGCTTCTGTGGTGTCGACACGAAGAAATGTCCGCCGGGCATGCATGTCGGAGAGCCGATATCACCGGCCACCGGTTACAGAAGCGACGCTTTGGAACGAATCACAGCTGGTCAGATTCACCCGTCGGGTAACATCTGGCTGACAAACAATTGAGCAACTGAAAAATTCCTATTATCGAGACAAACCGGGTGAGCAGTCCGAGTACCAGGCAAACGCCAATCAGGATTTCGCCGGACATGACCAGGTCCCAAACAACACGCGATGGGGAACAACAACGTTGATGAGAACAGTTTGTACCAACTGTATATATTCGCTTTGGTCACATCGCCCAGTTGGCGATTGATCCAGTCGGTCTGGGAGAATTGTCGGATGTATTTTAAAATTCCCTGACGAAGTAAATAGGAGCCTATGTAAAGGCGAAGAATCACAATAGGCCAAAGACCGGTTTTTTCCTTCAGATTCATTTCGAGGGGCCTCGGTTCGGTATGCTAAAACATTACCAGGTCCGACGAGCCGTCTTCGCTAACGCATATCGGTCATTCTCGGATTACAGATCTTGCCGATTCAGCTCTCCCAGTCTCTCCATCGAAGATTGATCAAGCGAAACAAACCACACACAGAGTCGCAGCCGGTCTGGCCGCTCAATCACGAAGAGTCGGGTTCCTTTTTTCCGAATAATTTCAGTTGCGCTTACTGTTCGGTATCATGCCATTTGCCCGTTAATTAGAGGTCATCTGGCCAATTGGCTGCAAAAAAACCACAGCGTTTAAATCTTCACGGAACACATCCGACAAAAATCACTTCATTATCTCATTTACAGACTGGCTGTCTTTTTGCGCCTTGCTCGCGCCAAAGTTGTTCAAAAGGAGAAGCAGCATGGATCGATGGCTGAATGCGCCTCCAGCATTGGCATACGTCAGTGAAATCCACACGTGGGTGGTGCTCAACAAGTATTCCGAGCCGATTTCATGGACGGATGAAGCTAAGGAAATCGCTTGGCTCTCAGAGTGGGTCTCCGGCAAGAAATGCGAATCGGA
>DATGYJ010000143.1:0-8517 GCA_035298105.1 Anaerolineales bacterium
ATTCAGACAGCTCTCTGAACAGATCAGGCTCGACCTTTTTGAAGTTGAAGCATGACTTTCCTTGCATATGTTTCTTCAATTCGGGCGAGATCTCTTTAAGTAGATCAGGATACATATAAACCGGCATGAGATAGAACGAGACATAATTCTTCTTGATCTGGGTCGAGGCGAAGAAGAGTTGCTTCTTCCATTTCTCGCTGTAGGGCCCATCAATATAATAAGTTTCCGGTGTATCTGCGGTGAGCTTCAATTTTTCAGCGTAGGGCTTTAGAATGGCTTTGAGTTGTTCGAAAACAAACGGGAAATCACCATTGGATGACATGCTTTTCTCTCCTTATGCACTTTATTCTAATCTCGCAGTACATTTCTTAACCCAACTGGCGTCCATCTTGATCAAGCGGTTCTTTTTCAAATTCTCCTTCATCACCCAATGGATATCTTTATCCTGGCTATCCAGCCATTTCTCCATCAGCGGCTTGCCGGCTTCTGGCAAGGCCGCGACAGCCACGCTCCAGCAATAGGCCATACCCTGTCTCAGAACCTTGAAGGCCTCGTCTTTTGACGGATTGGCACCTTCCATCGCAGCAGTGATCTTATCCAGGATTTGTAAGACCTGCCTGGCATGTTTGGGTTGCTTCAACAAACGGGGCTCGGCTAGCGTGGCTGCCGCCGCACGCTTCTCGTACCAATTGCCTTTGCTCCATTTTTGCATTTCTTTCAATAACAGATCCATATCCTGATCGCCGGTGAGCTGCAGCCCGGTCGGCACCGCTTCCCGAATGCGCCAGCGTGGATCGGACGCGTATGCACGTAACTGCTCAAATAGAGCTGGTTCGTTCGCTGCCAATTTCCCTAGCCCGACCAGGCCGCAGAAGACCAGAAAGACTTCCGGTGTATTTTCTTCTGCCTGGAATGAGAGAAATTGTTCGAACTGTGCCTTGCTCCCTTCTTCGGCGACGGCATATGCCAGCTCCAGATTGCCGCGCGGACCCGGTAAGCCGGATTCTTTTTTCAGAAATGGCACCCAGTCGTCCAGCTTTTTCAGTCTTTCACGATCGTCGTTGATCTTTGTCATCCTGCTCAAACTTTCTTTGTATACGACCAGTGGGTCTGGATAATTTGCCAGCGCTCGCCGTTCCGGCGGTAGACTTCGGTGCAGTTCCAGCGATCTTCGTTCTCACCGGTGTACGAGACGTAATTGAAGGTCAACACTGCAGCCTCGCCGACCACCTGCACCAACGGATTCAGTAATTCATACCGGTCGAGCAGAACCTTGCCCCAAATCTCTTTGTACAGGGCAGTCAGGGCTTCCAAACCATCGATCCGCTCTGCGCGGTAAGGGTCAAAATAAACAACATCTGGAGCAGAGATTTCGAGAAAGCCAGATGGATCGCCCCGGATCCAGCGGTCCAGGGCAGCACATTCCATGGCAATGATCGTGGATGGAATATCCTGGGCGTTTTTCATAAATGCTTCTTCAGAAATTCCTTGGCAGCTTTACGGGTCTTTGGACTGCTGCTTTCGAGTTGCGCCTCGACGAATTTTAGGACGCGCAGTTTGTCTTGCGCTGGAAGCATCTCAGAGACTTCCTGGAACACAGCCATGATATCTGCCTTGAGCAGATCGCGCTGCCCGGGGCGGTGGCTGGTCTCATCAATACCCAGCAAGCTGTTGAGCACCTTCTTTCGGAAATCGGGCCTGGCCCGGTAGATCCGGCCAAGGGTACTGATGAAGTAATGCGTGACCATGACTTTCGGATCATCAAGCAAGCCGAGATAATGGTCGAAGATTGCGTCCAATCGGCAGTCTTTGTCTACCGGAGAGAGCAGGGCAATCGCCTGCGCAGCAATCGAGCGATGGAAACCATTGGGGCTGTCCAGCATCGGCTCGAACCTGGGCCAATAGTGGTAGAACAATTCCGGGCGCCGTTCGAGGGCGCGGTAAAGCACGCGCACGGAGTTATAGCGATAGGTTTCTTCTTTAGCGAAACTGCCCTCTACGAGCAGGTCACGGATGCCCACTGTTTCAAGAGAGGGCTGGACGACCTCATATAGATTCGCGGGCTCCTTTTGAGTGAGAATTTGTTTTGCGGCGGTAGTGTTCATGAGAGCCAACCTTTTTATTTAGATGTTCCGGGATGATTGGTTATGGAAAGTTGAGTTGAGAGAATATCCTACTCCGAAAGCCGATAGGCCTCCTTGAGCCAGGCTTTGAGTTCTTCATCGAAATCCTTGGGCGAAGAAATTCGCACCTTCTGATGGAACCGTTTTGACGAAAGCTGCTCGGCTTTTTCAATGCGCGGACTTTTGATCGGATGATCAGATTTGATGTTGAGCAATAAGTAATCCTTGCGAATCTCCACGCCTGCCAGCGCAGATTTGCGATTGAGGTGAATGGATGTTTTCTTTGGATCTTCTTCTACGGGACCGAAGGTTCGCAAAAGTATTACCAATTGATCGTACAACGCCCGCACAGATGGGTCTTTCTTCACAAAATGATCGCTGACTGAATATGTTTCTGCCATTTTGCCTCCTTATTGAACAATGATCCTGATATAGATCGCATCACCAAATGCAGCTCCACTCGGGTCAACGGCTTGCCAGGCACTTTCATAGACGCCTTCTGTGAAAGGTGCAGTGAAAAGAATTTGGATTGTGGCTTGTTTCCCTGCCCGGGCGGGATAAAGAGCCATCTCTTCAGGCCCACCCAGGGCTGCTCCGCCCACGTGTTTCAAGTGATAATCTGAGTTCCAGTTACAGGTACCGCTGTTCTCCACCAGCCATTGCTTGTCGAGGGCCAGACCAAACGTTGCAGCTGTGTTATCGGGAATGGTGAGATCTTCCACAAAACTGAGATTGTTGGCACACTCTTCCGGATTGACGGTTGGAAAAATCGTCGGTAAAGGCGTGGATTGAATGACCACAATTTCCTGAGTGGGGTGAATAATGAGAGTTGGTTCGATCAGTGGGGCTGGAACGGTCGGTGGGCGGAAAGGAGTAGGGGTAACAGCGGGAGAGCAAGCCGGAGTAAAGAGCAGAATCAAGATCACGGCAAGCAGTTGTCTTAAATGCAGTTGGTGAGTCGTCATAATATAATGCCCCCGGTCACGCACCTGCCCTGGCACCGCCCGCCAGGGCAGGTGCGTGACCGAAGGGTATAAAAAAGGGCGACCCATCGGGTCGCCCCAGTAGGGCATCTATACTTCTTCGTCGAGGGCGGTCACACCGCCATCGGAGTCTCCTCCACCGATTTCGAGGGGAAGAGCAATTTCACCACTCAAAGCTTTTTGTCGAATAACGGCTTCGATCTCGTTCATGAGATCGGGATTTTGGCGCAAGTAGTCTTTGGCGTTCTCGCGTCCCTGACCCAAACGGATATCGCCATAAGAGAAGAAGGCGCCGCGCTTTTGAACCACTTCGAATTTGGTGGCGAGATCGAGCACATCGCCGGACTTCGAAATGCCTTCATTGAACATAATATCGAATTCAGCCGTGCGGAAGGGAGGTGCGACCTTATTCTTGACGATCTTTACACGCGTGCGATTGCCGATCACTTCATCACCGACCTTGATGGCCTGGATGCGGCGCACATCGAGACGGACAGAGGCATAGAATTTGAGCGCCTGTCCACCCGTGGTCGTTTCAGGATTGCCAAACATAACACCGATTTTCTGGCGCAATTGATTTGTAAAAATAACTGCTGTTTTGGTTTGATTGATTGCCCCGGAGAGCTTTCTCAAAGCCTGAGACATCAAGCGGGCCTGCACACCCATGGAGGGATCACCCATGTCGCCTTCAATTTCCGCTCGCGGAACCAGGGCTGCCACCGAGTCAATGACGACTACGTCTACGCCGCCGGAGCGGACAAGGGTTTCTGTGATCTCGAGCGCCTGTTCACCGGTATCCGGCTGCGAGACCAGCAGGTTATCAATGTCCACGCCAACCCGCGCCGCATAAACCGGATCAAGGGCATGTTCCATATCCACGAAGGCCGCCACGCCTCCCATTCTTTGGGCTTCAGCGACAATGTGCTGGCAGATCGTCGTTTTGCCTGAGGATTCAGGTCCATAGATCTCTGTAATGCGCCCACGTGGAACGCCGCCGACGCCCAGGGCGATATCAAGTGACAGCGAGCCCGTCGGAAACGCTTCGGTCTGCATGTGCTGGGCTTCGCCCAGGCGCATGATGGAACCATCGCCATAGCGTTTGAGGATATCGCCGACGGCTTTATCGAGCACAGCCCGTTTGGCGCCATCTACGTTTCTAGATGGAATTTCGATTTGCTCTTCAGCAGCGGCAGCTTTTGATTTTCGAGGGGACATGGTTTACTCTCCGGATATAAGTCTATAGGTCAAATATGTGTAGCTGAGAAGTATAGCACAGATGTTCTGAGCGTCAAGGTACGGGAATCGTGTCAGGTTTCCTCATTATGGCACAGTTGTCTCCGTTCCGGGCAAAAAATCCAGGGTGGGCACGGGCGGTACGGTAACTCTAAAGCCATCTTTGTCGGTGAATGTGAAGTAGGTCACCTGACCCGGGTAGATATTCACCCAAAATTGAATGTCCTTATCCTTATAATTGATGAGGAGTTTATACAGACCGGCCGGCAGATCACTTAACACCAAATTCTCCTGATAATACGGGTCGGAATTCGCCGCGCCTTCCGCATAAGTCTTGACTGTCCGCAAGGGAACCTTAGAGGGCAGCGGCCGCACATCAACCGGAAATTGGTGCAATAAATTTCCATCTTCGTCTGTTAATCGTCCAACCAGGACGCCCCAACCCTGGGGGGGCGCCATCCAGAGCTCCGGGTTATAAGTACGATAAAAAGTGTCCGCGCCCACGCGCACTTCAAAATGCAGATGGGGTCCCGTTGTTGCACCTGTTGCGCCAACCAGACCCAGCACATCACCGGTTTCGACATGTTGACCCACAATGGCGATGATCTTGCTCATATGGGCATAGACCGTATAGAGCGTCTGGTCTTTATAGCCAAAGTCATGGCGCAGGACGACCGCCTGTCCATAAGGGTCAGAAATATTGCCAGGGGCTTCGGTATATAAACCCCAGTCGGCTGAAATCACGGTACCGGGCCCTGCTGCCAGGATCGGTGTGCCTTCCTCGGCGTCGATATCCACACCCGTATGCACGATGTTCGGCGCGAAGAACACCCCTCCGTAACGATATTCTGCCAGAGGCCAATTGACATGATCTGCCGCGATCGGACGGGCAAAGTAGAAATGATCGTAAGAGGACACGGCCCAGGGTACCGGATAAAGAGGCGGACGCCACCCGGAAACCGGTTCCGCGCCCGGGGTTGGGAGGACAAAGCGAAAGGGCGCGATCGTGGGCCTGGGCTCCGCACCGATCTCCACTGCGGGCTGGGTTGCTGTCGCACCGGCCAGAACCGGCGTTGGGGTTGAGCTCGTTCTGACCGGCGTGGAAGGAGTACAGCCCGTAAGAACCGCTAAGATGAGAACAATAAGCAAAACTTTGGAGTCCACCACGCCCTGCAGGGGTGTGCTGGCGAATGACAGGAGCAAGCTCCCTGACTCCATAAGAAGGAGTAACTTCTTCATGGAATAACGGTCGGCGGAGTAGGAGAGGGCAGCAGTGTGCCGGTTGAAGTAGGCGTAATCGTAGGCGAACGGGTAGCCGATGGCGTATAAGTCGGACGCGGGGTACGCGTGGGTAAGGGTGTCCAGGTCGGCAGAGGCGTCCGCGAAGGAGTGATCGTCGGCGGCAATAACCTCGTCGGCGTGACGAGCACATCCGGAGGGTAAAGTTGCAGCATGGCTGAATACCAGTCTAATCCGCCGGTCAGAGCAAATTCGGTAAAGCGCGCGCCGCGATAGAACGTCCGCCAGTTTGGCAGCGCAGGGACACGTTCCCATCCATACTGGATGGCCAGCGCAGTGACATCCACCCAATAGCCTGGCGGCACATCACCATATTTTCCGCCTTGTTCGTAGACTTTGGGGTCAAGGTCATAACGGGCAGACAGATCCCAGGGCGTATCATGCAGTGGTTCACCGAGCGAACCGTCCTGCAACTGGGCGCGCAGATATAAGCGCCAGTAGGTTTGCGCGCCGAAATCTTCCCGCACGGTGACCATCCAGCCGGCGTTGGTCATCAGGGAGTTGATCGCAAAGGCCCGCCCGGTATAAAGCCAGTCTTCACCGAAACCGGGGTCAAGCGAAGTAGTGAGCGGAACATATGCATTTTCCAGGCTTGCCAGTGCATCCCAGCCGGCCTCATTCTGAACACGTTCCCGCAGGGCGTCAAACGCCTCATTGGCGAGATCATGCATTTGGGGATAGGGCGCTTGCACTCCTTTCAGATCCACCAGTGACCAGCGATTGGATCCACCTTCAGAAACTGCTTCTCCATTCGCGGCCCACAGCGGAGCAGGAGTTAATTCTGCGGCCTGTTGGAATTTATCGGGCAACGCCTCTGGCATGATCAGGTTGGCCCAGACCAGTCCCCGCAGGATCGGCGCTGGAAAAGGAGTTAGAGCCTGGAGCAGTTTTCCATCGATGGAATAGATCGTGAGATAGGTCTTATTCGGTGCAGCCAGGGTCGTGATAATCTGATCGCCCGCGGTGTTCCAGGCGGGCCAGTTTCCTTCGCCGACCCAGCTGGCAGGCAGGTTCTTGGATGAATCCCACAGATAAATGCCGCTCAGCCCCATACTCTGTGAGGAAGAGGCCCAGGCCAGCCGCTTGCCATCCGGTGACCAGACGGGATGTGATTCAGTAGCAAAGTCCGTATTGCTCAGGTTACGAAAACGACTGCTATCGGTTCGATCCAGGTCTGCGAGAATGACTTCCCCATCTGAAATAAACGCGATATGGCGGCCATCCGGCGCCCAGGCAGGCGAGTGATCGGAGGCGGTCGAAGTGGTCAATCGCACCGCGCCATTCAGTGGATCATCCGCGGGGCCAACCACAATATTCAAGTTTTCATTCTCATAGGATTCGAAGGCCATGTACGATCCATCGGGCGACCAGGTGGGCGCGCCTTCGTATTGGGGCGTGTCGGTCAGCTGCGTCACCTCACCGCTGGACAGATCCAAAAGATACAGGTCCCAGGCTCCCTTGCGGTTGGATGCAAACGCAAGCTTCTTTCCATCCGGGCTTGCCGCGGGTGTAATATCGTCCCAGTCTCCGGATGTGATCCGTGTCAGAGGCATTTTCCCGGGGATGTAGGCAAAGAGATGGGCGTAGCCGTCCTCCTCATAAGAGAAAATGACCATCTCTTTCGAGTTCTTGAGGACAACTGGAACGAATTCTTCTGTGGCCGTTGGTTCAAGGGTGGCAGTCGCTTGGGGAGTCTGTGTGGTCGCTTGCGAACAACTCAACAGCAAGAGACCGATCAAGACCAGAGTCACGATCAACGTTAGGAGGCGGGAAAATGTTTTTGGCATAGATCGTTTCGTTAAGCGGAACCAGGCTCAGGTCCCGCTGAAGGCGGCGGTTCCACATCAAACTTGAATGTTTGCGGTTTGTCTTCCGGTCCATCTGGATAAAAAAGTTTTGCTTCCAGTATGTACGGATTGTTCAATTCACCGCGGATATGCATGGTGAATTCAATCTTCCAACCCAGCGGTTCAATAATGCTTGACGAGGCAACTTCCTGATCGTCTGCATCCTTAAGCAAAACTTCCAGATGGGGGCGCTTCTGAAAGGGCGTCATCTCGATATTCACGCGCAGGCGATAACCATCGGGGTAGGGTTTGGCGGTCAGCGCTGTGATCCGTGTTTCTTCGGGGGTCATCCGTTGTAGGTGATCTTCGGGGAGGAAGAAATCCATGTGGCTATTATAACCAAAAGAAAAAGCCCGCCTTCCTGAGAAAGCGGGCAATTGGGTTACAGATCTGTCAAGGGCATGTCATTGCGAGCGACTGCCGGTCGAGCGCAGGTGTCGAGACCAAAGGAGCGAAGCAATCTCCCAATTTCATCCATGTCATTGCGAGCGGAGTGAAACGGAGCGAAGCAATCTCCTTGTTATCCAGGGGTTGCTTTGTATGCGCTTCGACTACGGGGCAGACCAGCACTGCCCCTCCGCTCACATCGTCCCCGCAGCGTAGCGGAGTGGGAGCGCGAATGGCACTATTATCCGTTCTTCTTCTGGAATTCCTTCATGAACTTGACCAGCTCTTCTGCGCCTTCAACGGTCATGGCGTTGTAGACGGAAGCGCGCATACCGCCGACAGAACGATGTCCCTTGAGTCCGATCAAGCCATTACTCTTGGCCTCCTTCGCGAAGATATCTTCCAATGCTTCGGAGGGCAGGCGGAACGGGATATTCATCATCGAGCGTGCTTCGGGCGCAGCATGACCGCGATAGAAGCCGCCGCTCTCGTCAATCGCCGTGTAGACCAAATTCGCTTTGGTACGATTGATTTTCTGGATCTCAGCGAGACCGCCAAGCTTCTTCAGCCATTGGAAGACCAGCCCTACGATGTAAATGCCAAAGGCCGGCGGCGTGTTGTGCAGGGAACCGCTGGCCGCCAGGG
>DATGYJ010000144.1:0-4134 GCA_035298105.1 Anaerolineales bacterium
GGGATCACGATATGACCTGGCGCGAACTCTTCCTGCAATGAGCCGCAGGCGCTGATGCTGATGATGCGTTCCGTGCCGAGCGACTTCAAAGCAAAAATGTTGGCGCGGTAGGGAACCTCACTCGGCGTGATGTGATGCCCGATTCCGTGTCGGGCGAGAAAAGCTACCCGTTCGCCCTCTAAACTGCCTACTACAATCGGTGCGCTCGTTTTCCCAAAAGGTGTATCAATGTCATGTTCGCGCGCATCGCTGAGTCCTGGCATTTCGTACAGACCCGAACCGCCGATGATCGCAAGGTTTACGTGCTCGGTCATAATCGACCTCCGCTTTAAAGGACTTTCGTGGCAGGAGAAAAGCCGTTATTCTCTTCAACCTGAATGCCGAAGATGGTATTTCCACATTTGAATTTATCGCCGGTAATTACCACCGCCGGTGTGTTCAATTTCTCGCGGTTCAAAAAAGTGCCATTCGTAGAATTGAGGTCTTCCAGCCACCATTGGCCGTGATGATGGGCAAGGCGAGCATGATGAGCGGATAAAGCTTCATCCATCATGGAGAGGTCGCAATTCGGGTCACGGCCAATCATGACTTCAGGCTGCGAGAAACGACGTGTGCTTTCCTTGCCTTGATCGATTTTGATATAAAGAGTGATCGCCGGCTTTTTTTGGATGGCTAACTTATCCCCTTGTTGTTTGAGGTCTCGTAAAAGAGTCCAGAGCGCCCACCCCAGAAATGCGTACAGTGCCACGGCTAGAATGAGTCGCAGCAGGAGGACGAGGGTAGCGATCATTTATCAGTTTTATCTTCCCTTCGTTTGTCGGGCTTGATATCCACTGTGTTGTGCTCGAGGGTAGCTGTGGGTCTTTCGCTGGTTCCGGGTTCAGATTCCAAAGGCGCCGTATTCGCAAGGTCGGGGCGGGGAGGGGGATTATCCTGACCAAAGATCAAGGCGACACCTGCGAGAGAAATTACATCACCGGGATAGAGGACAGTCTGGCTGGTGCGCTGACCGTTCACGAAAGTTCCACCGGTCGAGTTAAGGTCAAATAAGACGAAGCGCCCCTTGATCGCGCGCAGCTGAGCATGATTTCTTGAAACCCGCGGATCATCGATCACAAGCTGATTTTCCAGCCTGCGCCCGATATTCACAACTGGCTCAATCAGAGGATGCACCTTGACACCCTCGATGATCAGGAAGGCATTTTCGGGGATATTATCGCTTTCTTCACTTTCCTCATTTATTGTGGACATTTGTACTCCCTGTGTGTCTGCAACCGGCTCTAGTCTATGAGACGCAATGACTTTGATTTCTTCCGCTGAATATGTGTCGTCGGTGGTAATGATGATTGCCGGCTGAGTCGCGAATTTCAGGCCCACATCTCGGCTCGCGGTAGTAATAATATTCTTCAGTGTTTCAATCGTGCCCGGTTCCTTCCACATGGGAGACGTGTCTGTGGAGACGATCAATGTAAATACGTTGGGCGCAATTGCCCGATCGTCTTTCTGCTGAACAATATTCTCTCTCACCGCCATTGCCAAACGTTGAATGACCCGATCCTCTAGTTTCACGCCCGGAAGTATCCCCGCTAGGTGGTCTTCGACCAGTTTCTGAAGCTTCGCTTCCAGTTGATCAAGTTTTAACATGATGAAAAGCCCTCACGCCCTTTTGACGACATGGTTATTATAGAGGCGAGACGAAAAAACTGCAAGCTTGATAGCTTGCAGATTAATATCCGGTAGTGTACGGTTCGGGAAACTCTAATGTAGTTTTGTGTTGCAATTCGGACAAACGATTTCATCAACACTCACTACGAAGCCGCAATTGTGGCAGGTGGTTGGGTGTGCTTCGCCTAAGGGGGCACCACAAGCCAGGCAGTTTGCCTCTCCCAACGGGTTGGCAGAACCACAGTATTCACACGAAATCCGCGTCAACTTCTCGGAGAGCGCGTAAGAGGCGCCTAAGGTCGCCACGGCGTGCTCTATGACCTTCCATGTTTTGTCGTTGAGTTGCATATTTTCGATATCTTGGGCAAGATCGTCCAACCGGCCAAGCAGGCTGAATGGATTTCTCAGCGCGAAGATGGCCGTCTGACCCAGGCTGGCTGCAACTCCCAGCCAGGCCTGCTGACCTAATTCCACCATGATCCCGTCTTCCGTGCTTTGAAGATTAACAGTCAACGCGGTCTGCCCGCCAGACATTGCGCCGGTACGCGTTGCAATCTGGACGGCCATTTTGTCCTTATTCCCCACTACTTGTGCGCATAGATTGCCCCGATTGAATTCTGCCATTAAGGCATGGGCAATATCATTAGGTTTGATGTTTCCGTGAAAGATTCGTCGGTCCATATTTTCGATTATAATCCGCTTTATAAGCGACGACGATCTGTCGTCGTATTTCGTGTCTAAAGAATATCTACGCAATGAGACAAATTTGGTTTAAGGTTTTCATGGTGGGATTAACGGTGGCAGGTCTGGGTCTGGGAGCGCTCCTCTCCCCGAAGCAGGCTGAGGCTTATCAGGGCGCGTCCACAACCACAGGAGTTCTGGTAACCGTCACCTACAGCGATCCGATCAACGTGCGTAGCGGACCCAGCACAATCTATTACCCAATTGTTGGGCAGTTGTCGCCCGGTGAGGTGGTGCCTGCATTAGGTATTTCGCCGGGACGTGAGTGGATCCAGGTTTTGTACTCAGGGGGAACAGGCTGGGTGTATGCGTCCTTTGTTTCCATTTCTGGCGGCGAGTTGCGGATCGTAGAGCCGCCCCCGACTCCCACGCCTTTTGCCAGTGCCACGATCGACGCGACCCTCGCGGCGGCTTTCAATATCCAGCCGACCCAAACGCGTATGTCAACTTTTACGCCTCCGCCGCCCCTGGAAATTCCGCAATTCACCGATGAAAATAAAGGCCCCTCTTTTGGAGCCGCCGGTATTTTCATTGTCAGCCTGGGCTTGCTCGGCGGCATTGGTTTGCTGGTATCATTTATCTTGCGGAAGTGAAAACGAGATCAATATGCTACAGAGAACCAGAATGATCGTTTGGATCGTTGCGATCATCGGGATGATGCTCCTGGGCTTCTTTGATCCGGGCAAACCGGTTGTATTGGCTCAGCAACCTACCGGTTCTATTGCCACTGTGACGGGCACGCCTGAAGGACCGGTGATCACCGTGTATCAAAACCTTCAGGTGATTCATGTTTTTGCTGGCCCGAGTACTTTCGATTACCCTTCTATTGGTGTGTTGCTCGCCAATGAAACTGCACCTGCAATCGGGCGTGCCAAAGGCAAGGAAGATTGGATTCAAATCCGTTACGCTGGTGTACCTGGTGGGATTGGCTGGGTATATGGTCCCTATGGCAAACTTTCGCCCGGGGCGCTCCTGCCGCTGGTGGATATTCCGGCTACACCGACCCCTTTTGCGACTCCAACGATCAACCCGACGCTGGAAGCCGCGTTCATTGGTCAACAAACGCCAACCCGTTTACCCACGTTCACGCCTCCGCCGCCGCTTGACCTGCCTCAGTTTCAAGAGACGCCCAGTACCTCGGTCACGGGCGTCCCAACCGGACTGTTAATCCTCAGTCTTGGCCTTTTCGGATTCCTGGGCGCTGTGATCTCATATCTGCGTGGGCGCTGAAGGAGTTGCACCTTAGAACCTCACATGAAATCGGTCCGGGGGTATCGAAGCTCAAAACATTCTCCCTTGCAATCTACATTTTCGCTGGTCCCGGTAATCCTGTACTGACCTCGTACTACTCAGACGGTCATCAGACGGTAGTCATTCGAGAACGGCAGCTACCAGGATCTCTCTTTCATGAGCGATCTCTCTGGAGACCAAGTGTGAGCCGTGCCACCAGGCAAACAAAAAAAGACCGGGTGTCCGGTCTTTTTTTGTTGACATTAGCTTAGGTCAGTTATTGCAAGAGCAGGAGCCGCCGCAGGCACATTCACCCTCGCCCTGTTCATGGCTGTGAGCCTGTGCGTTGGGACTATCCACGGCAAAGCCCGCGCCGCGCACAGGATCATTGACAAAATCAATGGTGGCGCCGCGTAGATAATCAATCGACACCTCGTCCACAACAACCTTGACGCCATTCGATTCGAAAGTCGTATCCACGTCGGAAAAGTTATTGTC
>DATGYJ010000145.1:0-4848 GCA_035298105.1 Anaerolineales bacterium
AGGAAACGAGTCTTGCCTCCATCCGCGAGACGATACTTAATATTCGCACGCCGTGCCTGGAAGTCGCGCACATTTGAGACCGATGAGACTTCGAGCCACTCGTTGCAGCCCGGCGCCCAGACCTCAATGTCATACGTAATCGCTGAATTGAATCCGATATCGCCGGTGCAAAGCTGTTTCACTCGATACGTTAAACCCAGCTCAGCGCAGGTCGCTTCGGCGTCTTCGCGCATCTTTTCAAGCAGCGTATCCGATTCTTCTGGTCTGGCATACATGTACATCTCGACTTTATCGAATTGATGTCCGCGTTTGATGCCACGGACATCGCGGCCTGCGCTCATTTTTTCACGACGGAAACAGGGCGTATAGGCCGTGTAAAACAGCGGCAATTGGGCTTCATCCAGGATTTCGTCCATGTGCAAACCGGTCAATGGGACCTCGGCCGTGGGTACGAAATAAAAATCTTCTTCGTGGTCTTTGTACAGATTATCTGCAAACTTTGGCAATTGACCCGCGCCGAACACCGTCGCGGTTTTGACCATAAAGGGCAGATACTCTTCCGTGTAGCCCTGTCGGATGTGCAGGTCGAGCATGAAAGCGATCAGGGCGCGCTGCAGCCGTGCACCTGCGCCGTTCAACACATAGAAACGTGAGCCCGTGATCTTGCTGCCGCGTTCAAAGTCCAGGATGCCAAGGGCGGGACCCAAATCCCAGTGCGGCTTGGGCTCGAAATCAAACTCAGGAAGTTGACCGACTGTCCGCAGGACAACGTTCTCATCCTCGCTTGCGCCAACCGGTGTCCGCTCATCCGGGATATTGGGAATGACCGCGGTAACAGCCTGCAGCTCTGCTTCGACTTGAGCGACCTCTTTATCGAGCGCAGCGATCTTATCGCCGACCTCGCGCATGGCCGCGATTTTCTTCTCACGCTCGGCAGGGTCTTTCAATCTTCCGATCTCTTTGGAGACCGCATTGCGTTCCGCTTTAAGGGCCTCCACCTGCGTCAGCAAAGCGCGGCGCTGCTCATCTAATCGCAGGATATCGTCGATGGGTGAGGCGTCCATCTGGCGGTTCTTAAGCGCCGTGCGGACAAGGTCAGGTTTTTCGCGAATCAAATTCAGATCTAACATGGTGCACCTCCGTTGTGCTCTGGAGTCATGCCGCTTGCTGCATGTGGTCAGCTTGCTGACCGACTCCATAAGAATAGAATACGCCCCCGGTCCATTTGCAGGACGAGGGGGCGTCTCGTGGTGCCACCTGCTTTTGCCGCCAATGGCGGCCTCGGAGTGCGCTATAACGGGCGCTCACGTCCCTCTTACAATATGTCACGTTCAAAACGTGACCTACTCCTGCGAGGGCAACATGGTGAAGTGGATTTCGCTATCTACCTGACCATCTCGCACTGACCGATGGCTCTCTGCGTTTTACAGGTTGAGCAGCTACTTATCTTCACGCTGTCTGATTGAGCATGATTATACACTTCCGGAGAAGCGTGTCAAGCGAAGCGACTCTACTATAATTACTAATATTTGAAGAATTAATTTCCGTTCTCAATGTCGTTGCGAGCGCTCTTCCCTGGCGTGCGGTGCAAGTGTCTCCTATTTCCAAGAAAGTTAATGAGTATTTGGGAACAGGAGATTGCTCACCTGCACTCCCCGGCACTTGCGCCCGGGGCACACCTGCCCTGGCGGGCGGTGCCAGGGAGTGTGCGCCAGGTGCAAGTGTCGTCGGGAAGAACGCCCTCCTCGCAACGACATGTATGCGGCCGAAATTATTAATTCAAAATTCAGTAGTGATCAAAGCGAGATGGAGAGGCAACTATGTTATCCCAAATGCGTAATTATCCAAAATTTGAAACAAAAGACTTACGAGTGATCCACACACGAATGGAGGAGGGCATCGAAAGTCAATTGTTAGTGATGCAAACACCATTTGGCTATCGGCGCGCAGCACAGATGTTTTGTCCTGAAGACGCCGGCTCCTACGCGGCAATTCTGTATGTCCACTGGTATGAACCGGCCTCGCCTGATTCGAATCGGGGTCAATTTGAAGAAGAAGCAAAGGAGATGGCACAGGCTGGCGCGGTCTGCCTGTTAGTCGAGACGCTGTGGTCTGACCCGGATTTCTTCATCAAGCGTACCCAGGCAGATGATCTGCGGAATTCAACCGAAGAAGTTATGAATATCCGGCGGGCGATGGATTTACTTTTGTCTCAGCCACACGTTGACGCGCAGCGATTTGCCTATGTCGGTCATGACTTTGGCGGGATGTACGGCGTCCTGGCCGGAAGCCTGGATCAGCGCCCCACCCATTATGTGGTGATGGCTGCGACCCCTCGTTTTCCGGACTGGTATCTCTACCTGCCCAAATTGGAAGGGGAAGCACGGGAAGCGTTTATCCACCAAATGTCCGAACTCGACCCGATCACGCATATCTCCCAGCTTTCACCGGCCGAGGTGTTCTTTCAGTTCGCTACAAATGATCCGCATGTGCCCAAAGAGCGCGCTGAAGAGTTTTTTGCTGCTGGAAAGGATCCGAAAGAAATGAAATGGTACGAGGCCGGGCATGGACTGAATGCAGAGGCTACGCGTGACCGCAAAGCCTGGCTGAAGCAAAAATTAGGCCTGGAAGAGTGAAACGGGGCTCAATGGTTATGTTGAAAACGGGAAGAGGTTTTGGTTGCATAGGAGTGCATTTCCGCCTGCCGCAGCGGAATAAGCAAAGATACATCTAACTCTACACGCAAGTTGTGGTATATTTTGGTGGGAGCAAATCATATGAATGAACGTATCTTGATTATCGAAGACGATCAGCAAATATTGAAACTGCTTCAGCGCGGTCTGGCTTATGAAGGCTATACAGTAGATACAGCGACCGACGGTAGGATGGGTTTGATCCTGGCGCGTGACCATACGCCGGATCTGGTCATCCTGGATTGGATGCTGCCAGGCATGGATGGTCTGGAAGTGTGTCATCGCTTGCGCACCGGTGGTTCGATCCCGATTTTGATGTTGACCGCCAAGGATACCGTGCAGGACCGCATTCAGGGCCTGGACGCCGGCGCCGACGATTATATGATCAAGCCGTTCAACCTGGATGAATTGCTGGCGCGTGTGCGCGCCTTGTTACGACGAACTCAGCCCGAGCGCGTGCCCGTCCTGAAATTCGCCGACCTGACGCTCGATACCGGTTCACGCCAGGCTTCACGCGGCAACCGCCAGATCTCTCTGACGGCAAAAGAATATGAGTTACTTGAACTGTTCCTGCGACATCCCAAGCAGGTGCTGACCCGCGAAGTGATCTTCGACCGCGTCTGGGGCTATGATTTCGGCGGCGAAAGTAATGTGCTCGAAGTGTATATCCGCTATTTGCGCCAGAAACTGGAAGGCGAAGGCGAGGCTCGCCTGATCCATACGGTGCGCGGCGTAGGATACGTCCTGCGTGAAAATCCATAAATCCCAATTGTAATTTTGCATAACCGTGTCTCTTCGGCTACGGCTGACTCTGTTGTATTCAACGCTGATGGGCGGAATCCTTCTTGTGATCAGCGCGGCAGTGATCATTGTCGTCACTGCCTTGCTGTTCAATGAGATTGACAATACGCTTGACGCTGCGCACAGGGTCATTCTGAATAAGATCACCATCAATGCTCTGGGGAAAATAGAAACAAATCTGACGCCTACCGATGTCAACTCCAATGTTTATATGCAGGTTTGGGGACTGGATGGGGAATTACAGTCACGATTCGGAACGCTACCAAACTTCATTGATAAACCTTTCGATCAGGAGGCGCTGCATACGAGCCGGCCTGTTTATCGGAATAAGAGCCAGGATGATTTGCATATTCGCGTGCTAAGCGTTCCCTTACAACAACGCGGTCGTATTATCGCAATTCTACAGGTGGCTTCCAGCCTCGAGGTCGTAAATGCAGCTCGCCTGAATCTAACCGACATTCTTTCGGTCATCTGGATTGTCGCGGTACTCTTCTCCGGAATTGTCGTCTGGTTTACGCTCGGTCAAACGCTCAAGCCCCTGGGCGCGATCACCGAAACGGTTGAACAGATCAATCGTGCCGATGATCTCTCACGGCGCATCCCGTACCAGGGACCTGATGACGATGAGATCGGAAACCTGGTTGGTTCGTTCAATCAAACGCTGGAGAGGCTGGAGGCGCTATTTACTTCGCAGCAGCGCCTCCTGGCAGATGTCAGTCACGAGCTGCGGACCCCACTGACCGTGATCAAGGGAAATGTAGATCTGATGCGCCGCATGAAGAGCCTCGATGAAGAGTCGTTGACGAGCATCGATCAGGAGGCCGGGCGACTAACCCGTCTGGTGGGTGGGCTCTTGCTGCTGGCACAGGCGGAGACCGGCAAGCTGGCCCTCAACATGAAGCGTGTGGAGCTGGATCTGCTCCTGACCGAAGTTTTTCAGGAAATGAGCATCCTGGCGAGGAGCAAGGTTCATCTGCGACTCAATGAGATCGACCAGGCCTACATCAATGGCGACCGTGACCGGCTCAAACAAGTGCTGATCAATCTTGTTGCAAACGCGATCCAATATACCCCGCAGGGTGGGGAAGTTTTCCTGAGCCTGGAGAGGATCGGAGAACAGGCACGTATTATTTGCCAGGACACCGGGCCCGGTATTCCGGCGGAAGACCTGCCTCATATCTTCGAGCGTTTCTACCGCGCCGAGAAGTCACGCACGCGCAAAGAGACCACAGGCTTTGGCCTGGGTCTCTCGATCGCAAATTGGATTGTGGAACGGCACGGGGGCAGGATTGAGGTTAACTCTCAAGAGGGAAAAGGGACAACCTTTGCGATCTGGCTGCCCCTCTACAATCAC
>DATGYJ010000146.1:0-1994 GCA_035298105.1 Anaerolineales bacterium
TCTTGCCCGCCGCTGCGCAATGTTGCTTTGCCGCCAGCAGCGCGTACGTTGCGAACCCATTGAGCGCTATTTCCGAGCATTGACGCCAGGTAACGTTGTCCATCAACGATAACCATGACCAGCGGAAACGAGACGATCCGGCCCGATTTCCGCCCGATCACTTCCAATGCCACAACTCCGTCGGGTGAGATAGTCTTCGACACTGAATTCGCAATTCCTCGATTCAGTGTCTTGGCAATCCAATTGGGTCTCTTTCCGCGATACAACCATTGCTTGAGGCCCCAAAACATTTGCGTAAGGACGGCGTTTAGACGGTATTTGATAATTGAGTTCTGCATGTGATTTCTCCTTGTGTTTACAGGTATAGGTTCGCCGGTTTCATGACCACACTCTTCGCGCGACCCAGACGCCTGTTGCCAAATTCCAGAGCGTGGTCAAGATCATGAGCATGGAGAAGATCAGGGTGAGTGTGATCGAGCGCGGAACGAAAGCCTGAATCGCGCCCAAAGCCATAACAGGAATGCTCACGATCAATCCGACCCAACCAAGCCGGCGGGGATAAATATCACTTTGGATCATCGCCACGCCTAGGAAGGCAAGTCCCAGCCAATAGATCATCCATGTCACGGCCAGAAGCCCTCGCCCAGAGACGGAAAGCGCGGCGATCGCGCTCCACATCGCTTCCTTACTGTCAGCCGGTGCCGCCAGCCAGTTGGAAACATTGCTGGCGACTGCCACATCTCCTGATAGGCTGACCGTCCAAAGGACAGTCCCTATCAGCACAAAACTGAAGCCCATCTGTGCCCAGGCGGAGCCGCCCGCATTGATGGAACGGTAGATGCCCATTGCACCTAACATCACCGCCCAAAAACCGATTGCGATAAGAAGTGAAGATAATTGGGTGAGGAATTCGTGTTCACCCAATGGTCTCAACATTTGCTGCAGATCGCTGGTGGGGGTATTGGCATGCGGCATCAAGAGCCCGCTCCCTGCGATGAGAAGCGCACCTAGGACGAATCCGGCGCTGCTAGTTTTTTGAAGGGTGTCTCCCTTCACGAGGCTCTGTCCTTGTGTCATGGATGACTCCTTTCGATCTTCCAAAATCTGTGGACGACCACTATTTGCCCGGCGTCACCAGCTGGTTCTTGTCCGCGATACGAGAGTCACTCGATCGGGCAAACCTGAACTGAGCCAGGGTCTTGGAACCCCAAAGGAATGTCACCAGGGCAGCGTATGAAATGCCGATGAAAGCCGCGATGCGCGGGTCGTAATAGGATGTAGCTTTCTGCAAATTGCCGGTCGCAGGAAACAGAATCCAAAATAAACCAAATGTTGAATGGAGCAAAGCCATGGAAAACAAGCTCTTGCCCAAGTTGTTATAGACCCAGACGAATAGGATCCTTCCCGCGATGATATAGAGGACATGCCAGAAGATCCATTCGAGTGAGTAATATCCGCTGATTATGAAACTTGGGATGTGATAACCAGCCTGTACCAGCCCAATGAATATGCCAGACGTAAGCGCACCATGGCGCTGTTGAAGCCGATCAATGGCATATCCCGTCAGGCCCAGCTCCTCTCCAAGGGCCATAAAGAAAACGGTGCTGTAACCGAGAAATATGAGCAGCGAAAAACGCAGCGGTGGCATGGATGTGCCAGACATTCGCTGGATCAAGTAATCCAGGAAACCGATGCTGGGATATATGAGCAGGATGGGGAGATACCAGATCTTTGATTTGATGTTGCGAATGTCGTAGGACCGTTTCAACAGCGCAACCACGCCGTCTCTTCCACCTTCCCTGTAGAGAAGAATTAAAGCTGCCACTGCCGACATGGCAAGCGGTAGTTGAAATAGTCTAAACCCTGGGAAAAGTTCCACATCATAGATTGCGCCAATCACCAAAGGCGGAATGGACAGACCGAACAGCAGTAGAACAAAGTTCAGGAAGGAACTGTTTCTTGAGAGATTTGTGTTCATGGTAGATACTCCTCTT
>DATGYJ010000147.1:0-8575 GCA_035298105.1 Anaerolineales bacterium
ATGCCGCCTGTTTTAGCATGGCTCTCGCAAGTATATTGGAGAAAAACGGGTTCACTCCCGTGCAAACCGAGACAACCGCGACCTGTACCTTGGCATCGAAGAATGGGGGCTTTGAGATCACCAATATGCTACTGCACGTGCGCTGCGAAGTGCTCGACATTGATGAAGCCACGTTCAACCGGCTTGTCATGGAAGCAGATAAGGGATGCCCCCTTTCAAATCTTTTGCGTGATGGATTGCAGATCGAAATCACAAGTGCGCTGATTGAAAAAGTACGTAGATAAATAAAACACAAACGATAAATATATGGCACTTAATATCGCTCAAAAATTGATCAAGAGTCATCTTATTGAAGGTGATATGACTCCCGGAGCAATGATCGGGATTCATATTGACCAGACCTTAACCCAGGATGCAACCGGAACTCTCGTGATGTTGGAATTGGAAGCTATGGATTTGAAGCGGGTGCAGACAGAAGTTTCGGTTCAATACGTCGATCACAATTTGATCCAGGCGGATTTTAAAAATCCCGATGATCATCTTTTCCTGCAAAGTGCTTGCCAGCGTTTCGGTGTCTGGTTCAGCCGCCCGGGCAATGGGGTCAGCCATCCGGTACACATGCAGAACTTTGGGAAGCCCGGCAAAACGCTGCTTGGTTCTGACAGTCACACGCCGGCTGCGGGTTCTCTGGGCATGCTCGCCGTTGGGGCTGGGGGATTGGATGTCGCCATGGCCATGGCTGGACATCCTTTTTATCTCACTATGCCAAAGATTTTTGGTGTAAATCTGACTGGCAAACTCCCTGACTGGGTCAGTGCAAAAGATGTGATTCTGGAAATGCTTCGCCGCCATCATGTTGATGGTGGGCTTGGATATATTATTGAATATTACGGTCCTGGCTTAAACGACTTAACCGCAATGGATCGCCATGTTATCGCCAACATGGGCGCTGAGCTTGGGGCCACCTCGACAGTTTTTCCCTCCGATGAGGCAGTCCGGCAATTTTTACGGGAACAGGAACGGGGTGAGGATTGGGTTGAGCTCGAAGCCGATCCCGACGCTACCTATGATAGTTCCGATGAGATTGATCTTTCTACCCTTGAACCGTTGATCGCCAAACCCAGCAGTCCCGATGCGGTGGTTCCGGTCCGTGAGGTCGCCGGCATGGAGATTTATCAGGCTTACATTGGTTCGTCTGCCAATCCGGGCTATCGTGATTTTGCAATCGCGGCGCAGATGGTGAAGGAGCGCCGCGTTGCAAATAAAGTTTCATTGGATATTAATCCGACCTCTCGCCAGTTGCTTGAAGAATTAATAAAAGAAGGCGAAATGAGTCATCTCATCCATGCAGGCGCTCGGTTGCATCAAGCAGGCTGCAACGGCTGTATAGGCATGGGGCAGGCGCCCGCCAGTGGCAAGATAAGCTTGCGGACAGTGCCGCGGAATTTCCCCGGTCGTTCAGGGACCAGAGAGGATCAGGTCTATTTGTGTAGCCCTGAGACTGCCGCCGCCTCTGCCTTGACCGGAGTAATCACCGACCCGCGTCAATTGGGCATGCCATATCCTAAGGTGAAAATTCCAAAGAAGCACATTTTGAACAAAGAGATGCTTATCCCACCTCTGTCAGAGGAGGAAGCCGTTCATGTCGAAATTATCAAGGGGCCGAATATTCATACCCTGCCGCCCTTAGATTTGCTTCCTGACCGTTTAGAAATGCCGGTTCTGCTGAAGGTGGGCGATAATATCTCGACTGATGAAATCATGCCGGCGGGTGCGCGTGTGCTACCCTATCGCAGCAATATCCCCAAGATCAGTGAATTCGTTTTTGAGATCGTTGATTCAACCTACCACAAGCGCGCCCTGGAGCGCACACCCCCTGGACCTCATGTCATTGTCGCTGGTGAAAACTATGGGCAAGGATCGAGTCGTGAACACGCTGCCCTGGCCCCACGGTATCTGGGCTTGCGTATGGTCATCGCAAAAGGATTCGCTCGCATCCATCGCATGAACCTCGTCAATTTTGGGATCCTGCCCCTGATTTTTGACGATCCAACCTTATATGACCGCTTGGAGCTTGGCGATGTCATTGTGATGGAGAACGCCCGCGAGCAGTTAGCTCACAGTGTGAATGACCGGACACTGGTGTTATCGGTTCCACGAAAGAAAATTAAGTTTTCAGTGAGCCATAACTTGTTCCCACGGATGATTGATGTGATCCTGGCAGGCGGCTTGACCAATTGGACCAGAGACCAGCGCCCTATTCAAAGTCATGCCAGCGAGAAATTATCGCATGGGGTGTAACTGATGCTTTATTGATCAGCTGCCAAGAGAAATTCGGTGAAATATAAACGTGACTGAGACAAAAAGTATTCGCGTCCTGATTGCCGATGATTTCAAATTTTTGCGCGATGTCATTCGTTCATATTTGGAGCAGGCGGCGGATATGGAAGTGGTTGACGAAGCCCGGGATGTGACGGATGCTCTGGAAAGTGCCATAGCATTGCGCCCAGATGTGATCATCATGAACGATTATTTACCGCCCATTGATAGCGCGCACGCTGCAGCGCTCTTCCGGAAACAAGGGGTTACTGCTGCCATTGTGGTCATTTCCGTGCAGCCTGAGGCTGACTTGATCCAACGGTCATTCCGCAGCGGCATAAACGGCATTATGGATACAGACGAAATAGATGATTATCTAGTGGGCGCCATCCGTCAAGTCCATCAGGGCGAACGTTATCTATCCCCAAGGGCCCAGGATGCTTCCCCGAGTATCGAAGAGTAGATCTGTTCTCTCATCCTGGGCCACCTGTCCTTCAAGTTACCATTATAGATAGATGATCATCCCCCTACTAACATCCAGGCGGGGTCTTCGACCACTTGCTTGACATGAACCAAGAATTGGACAGCTTCGCGCCCATCCACAACGCGGTGGTCATAGCTTAGCGCCACATACATCATAGGGCGGATCACGATCTCTCCATTCAGTGCAACGGGTCGTTCTTCGATTTTATGTAAACCTAAAATGCCAACCTGTGGGGGGTTCAAGATCGGCGTGCTCAATAGCGAACCAAACACGCCGCCGTTTGTGATGGTGAAGGTCCCACCTCTTAAATCTTCAATCGATAATTTGCCCTGATCGATCTTGGCAACGAGGTCTTTGATGCGCTGTTCGATTTCTGCAAAAGAAAGACGGTCGGCGTCGCGAATGACCGGGACAACTAATCCCTCGGAAGAGCCGACTGCCATCCCGATATCATAATAATGCTTGAAAACAAGTTCTTCACCGTCAATCTCCGCGTTAACCTGCGGAAATGCCCTCAATGCGCTGATCGAAGCTTTGACAAAGAAAGACATAAACCCTAATTTGATCCCATAGCGCTTTTGGAATTCCTCATTATGCCGCTTGCGTATATCCATTACGACGCTCATGTCGATCTCATTGAACGTCGTCAGCATGGCAGTCGTCTGTGAGGCTTCCAGCAAGCGCTGTGCGATCGTGCGACGTCTGCGCGACATACGCGTCCGTTCTTCCTGGCGGTCTGAGGAAGCGGTACTCACTGGTTTGGCCTGCTGGGGTTCCTGCTCTTCTGTAGAAGATAAGGGCTGCTCGCTCTCTTGTGTTTTTTGCTGTCTTTGGAGATACAGCTCTACATCTGCTTTGGTCACGCGCCCCTCGCTGCCGGTACCACGGATTTGGCTGATGTCCACATTGCGATCACGCGCCAAACGCGCCGCCACAGGGCTGACCTGGGGGACTGCTTGCGTTTCCCTCTCTTGACCGTCCGTCCTTGCGGGTGCTTCTTCTCGTTCGGTGGGCGGCTCAGCCTGCTTTGCTTCAACCGGAACAGGTTCAGGCTTCGGCGTGCTGGCTTGTGGCTGGTCCGCCTTGCCTTTTTCCCCTTTCTGCTCCACTGCCTTCTCGTCAATCCTGCCAAGTACTTCACCTACTTTGACGTCCTGTCCCTCAGGGACTTCAATCTTCTGCAAAATTCCGGAATTCTTTGCACCTACCTCAAGGTTGACCTTGTCAGTTTCCAGTTCAACCAGTGCCTCGCCCACATTGACGAAATCTCCTTCCTTTTTGAGCCAGTGAGAGACCGTTGCTTCGAGCACGGATTCTCCTAATTCGGGGACGGTTATCTCTATCGCCATATTCTCTCTCCTTCGCTTGGCTGGGTCGGCGGCGCCTTAACTAATTTCTGATGCAAGACTTGCCCACGCCGTCGCCCACAGCGGCGATTACAGGGTAACGCCTGCGCCGCCCTCCTTCGAGGGTGCTTCGCGACGGACGGCTCAGGGAGCACTTTGGTACCAAAAACCGCTAGATGACCCAACTCCTCACCCTTGTTCTTTCACCACGCTGGATGTCTGCGCCTGCTTATCAAAATCGAAGGCTTGTTCGATCAAAGATTGTTGGTTGATGCGATACAACGTGGTCGAGCCTTCAGCGGGACTGGAGCTTTCAGGTCTGCCCACATAATGCAGTGTCAGGCGGTCCTGCGTCAACAGACGCAGATGCGGACGCAGATAATTCCAGGCGCCCATATTCAAGGGCTCTTCCTGGATCCAGATCAATCGTTCCAGGTTGGGATATTCCGCCAATATTTCTTCCAACTCCTTTTGAGGGAATGGATAAAGCTGCTCGACTCGCACAATCGCGTCATCGGGGTTTCCTCTGCGCAGATCGCTGGTCGCCAGATCGATATAGATACGGCCGCTGCACAAGGTCAGGTTTTTTACATCCGCCCGCTTGCCGGGCAGACTTTGATCATCTATCACATGCTGCCATCCGCCAGAAGTGAATTCCTGTGGGGAGGAGGCGGTCAGTGGATGGCGTAGCAGGCCCTTTGGGGTAAAGATAATCAGCGGCAGTGGGTCTGTTTTCAGCAGCAAAGCCTGGCGGCGCAATAAGTGAAAGTATTGTGCCGCCGTAGAGGGATACGCAATGCGAACATTGATCTCAGCCGCCAAAGCTAGAAAGCGTTCAATGCGCGCGCTGGAATGATCGGGCCCCATCCCTTCATTTCCGTGCGGAAGTAAGAGTACCAACGATGGCGTCAAACCCCATTTTGCCCGTCCCGAGAGCAGGAATTCATCGAGGACTGATTGGCCGTTATTGATGAAGTCGCCGTATTGTGCTTCCCAGAGGACCAATCGCTCGGGTGCGATGACGTTATAACCCACCTCAAAGCCCAATGCACCTGCCTCGCTCAGAGGGCTGTTCAAAACTTCAAAGGAGGCGCTGGCCTGAGGGATTTTCTGTAGGGGCGTATGGCCCTGGTTCGTCTTGGCATCATAAAACACAGCGTGGCGCTGACTGAAGGTTCCGCGGATTGTATCCTGCCCGGTCAAGCGGATCGGAATTCCATCCTCAAGGATCGTAGCGAATGCCAGCTCCTCAGCCGTTGCCCAATCGATTTTTGCCTCCTCGGGCTTGTCCAATAAAGTGCTGCGCCTTTCGACCGCCTTGACCAGTTTGGGATTCAAAAGAAAATCTTTGGGGAATTCCAGCAGGGCCCCGTTCAATTCCTTTAGCCGTTTGAGCGTGACAACTGTTTTAACTTTTTGAGCCGCGCCGTGTGGAGGCGGCTTGGGTACCGGTTCTACCAGAGCCTGTTCGGGATCCAGTTGGTCATTGGCATCCTGCAAAGTCTTTAAATGAGTCTGTAATAATTCATTGGCCTTATTCGCCTGGATGGCTCCTTCTTTTTCCAGGCGCTCTGCCCAGATTTGTCTCACCCTGGGATGCTCATCAATTTTTTTGTACATGACCGGCTGTGTAAAACGCGGTTCGTCTCCTTCGTTGTGACCATAGCGCCGGTAACCGATCAGATTGACCACGAAATCCTTGCGGAACTTCTGCCTGTAAGCAAAGGCGGTCCGCGCTGCCTCAATACAGGCGACCGGATCATCTGCATTGACATGCATCACAGGAATTTCAAATCCCTCTGCCAGGTCGCTGGCATGCATGCTGCTGCGCGATTCGCTCTCGTCGGCAGTAAACCCCAGCTGATTATTCTCAATAATATGCACTGTGCCGCTGACGGAGAAGCCCGGGATGCGGGAGAAGTTAAAGGTTTCTGCCACGATCCCTTGACCGGTAAACGAGGCATCGCCATGGATCATGATGGGTAGAGACGCATTCTGAAAATAGCGTGGTGAGCCGGGAACGTCCACTTTTGTGTTTGCCGCGCGTGCCATGCCGGCAATGACCGGATCGACCATCTCCAGGTGGCTGGGATTTGCAGGCATATGGATTAGCATATCAACCTTCTGATCCCGCCTTGGCGATCGATAAGCTCCCATATGATATTTGACATCACCGGTCCAACCAAGCTCATCCCAGGTGGTAGCGCGCCCTTTCGGATCGGCGAACTCTGCCAGGATGTGGCTGTACGGTTTTTGGAGAATGTGCGTCAGCACATTCAAACGGCCGCGGTGTGCCATGCCGATCAAGGTCACGCAGATAGTTTGAAGTGCGGCATTCGCAATCACCTCATCGAGCATCGGGATGAGCATATCCAGCCCCTCGATCGAGAAACGTGTCTTTCCGGGATAGAGACGATGCAGGAAGACCTCGAAGGCCTCTACTTCGGTCAAGCGTTCGAGTATTTTGCTTCCATCAACTCTTTGCTTCGGTGGACGAAAGCGACCGTTCTCGGCGGCTTGATATAACCAGTCTCGTTCTTCAGGGATACGGATGTGACCGTAATTGTATCCAATGGTTCCACAGTAAATGGAGCGCAGGACCTCGATTGCCTCATGAGCATTTCGGCTTGTGTGACCTTCCGACAAATTCACAACATCAGCAGGCAAGTTGAAAAGGTCTTCTTCTTTTAGATGATGAAACTCCGGGGTCAGTAACTGATTCTCTGCAACAGTTGGTCCTGGCGCAGTTTCCAGTGGATTGAGATTGGCTGAAAGGTAACCATATGTCCGGATTGCCTGGGCAAGATTGGCGGCACCGGTTAAAAGAAGCAGGTTCTGCGTGGTTGGAGCTGTGACTGCAGCCTCAGGAGGTGTCCACCCCTCGAATAATTTTCGTGTAGCAGCATCTACAGAATTCGGGTCCTTCCGATACTGATCATAAAGATCTAGAACATAGGCAAGGTTCGGACCATAAAATTCGTTTTCTGAAGGCATATGAAGAATTCCTCACTGTCCCTTGCGACGGTAACATGGCGCCGCTTGTTACTTTTCTTAACGATGAAGCTTTGGTGTTTGTTTTTAGCCTGATTCCACCCTTTTCAGTCTTAAGTTATGCGTCGCACCTGCTCTTCGGGCAAAACCGTTTAAACGGGTACGGTTCTCGCTTAGATTATTTCCGTTTCACATGGTACGACGCATGTAGCACTGACTTCGTCTCACAAATTTCGCTGCTCAAGCAATACCGCTTTCGGTGAGGCGGCGCATATCATTCAGTGCGTGTTCGATCTCATCCACGCCGACCGGCTGATCATTGTCGCGATGCTTGAGAAGCCCCGCCGTGGCTTTCTCAATGGCGACCTCATGGATCGCCATATCCCGTTTCAAGGCTTCCTTGACCAGCGCCGCGCCCTGAGCATACCCAATGACCGGGTTCAGTGCCGTAACGACAATGGCGTTCTTTGCCAGCCAACCTTCCGCCTTTTGGCGATTTGCTGTAATGCCGCGCACGGCATCTTCTGTAAATGCACGCACTGCACCGATGATCACCTGCATTGCTTCGAAGAGACTGTGCGCGATGATCGGCATCATCACATTCAGTTCCAGTTGTCCTGCCTGAGCTGCCATGCCAACGGTTGTATCCAGACCCACGACATAAAACATCGCCATGTCGAGCATCTCAGCCATGACGGGATTTACCTTTCCCGGCATGATACTTGAGCCTGGTTGGACGGCGGGCAAACGGATCTCATCCAGCCCGGTGGATGGTCCGGAAGCTAACAGCCGAAAATCGTTGGCAATGCGGATCAGGGTCAATGCCAGGGTCTTGAGGGAGGCTGAAAAGGCCGCGGGGTCTGCCATCGATTGCATGGACTCAAACAGATTATCGGACTCATACAACTTGAGTCCAGTCAGCTCGGACAATTTTTTGACCATGCGTGCGTGATATTCCGGATGCGCGTTCAGCCCGGACCCGACAGCCGTTCCGCCGATGCCCAATCGTCTTAGGCCTTCCGCGGCGATGCGGATCCGTTCGGCATCACGTTCAACCGCTCTGGCATACGCGCCGAATTCCTGTCCCAGGCGCACCGGGACAGCGTCCTGCAGATGCGTCCTGCCTGATTTGACGATGTCATCGAATTCCGCCGCTTTGCCTTTCAATGCTTCGGCGAGCGTATTGAGGGTATCCAGTAATTCATCCAGACGCCATAAAGCACCGAGACGGATAGCCGTGGGGATGGTGTCATTCGTGGACTGAGCCATGTTGACATGGTCATTGGGGTGGACGCGATATTCCCCTAGTTTACCGCCCATGATCTGCGTGGCGCGGTTGGCAATGACTTCATTCGTGTTCATGTTATGGCTGGTCCCCGCACCCGCCTGGTTATCCACAGCCATCACAACATGTTGTGGGCGGCGACAATTCGCC
>DATGYJ010000148.1:0-3615 GCA_035298105.1 Anaerolineales bacterium
CAGATTGCGTTTTGGGGTTCGGCGCTGTTGGCGATCGTCCTGATTTTAGCCTTCCGCTTCTATCGCCTGGATAATTTGCAATCCGAAATTTACGGGGACATTGTCACAGTCTACGATTACTCCAATGCTGTGATGACCCATCAATGGCCCTTTGACTTTAGTCTCAGCGCTGGTCCATTTTATTTTTATCTGATCTGGCCTCTGCTTGCATTTGCTGGATTGTCTTACTGGTCGCTGAAACTGGCTTCCGTGCTGGCCAGCCTGTTGACGCTGGTCTTCACGTATATGTTGGCGCGCGAAGTCGTGAATGATTGGTTTGCACTGCTAACGACCGCCATCGCGGGTGTTTCTTCATGGCTGTTGATATTCAGCAGGCTGGGCAATTTCGTGGTTGCAGTTCCGCTCGTGGTCATGGCGGACCTTTGGCTGTTGGCACGTTTCATCCGCACGCAATCGGGTTGGGTCTTGTTCTGGTGTTCTCTTGTCTCCGCGCTGGGACTATATATCTATCCACAGACCTTCGTTCTTCCGTTGGCAATGCTCCTGACGTTGGTCACATTGCGTTGGCTTGATCACAAAGTGCAATGGTCCAATGTCCTCTTGATGATCGCAGTCATGGTCACCGCGTCGCTGCCATGGCTCTTCTTTATCTTTTTGAAATCTCCTGAAGTTTGGTTCGAAGGCTATGTTGGCGCAAAATTGACGGGCGCACAGAACGGGCTCTCCATATTGTTGCGCAACATCCTCTACAGCCTTGGCGCCTTCCACATCCGCGGCGATGAAGTCTCACGCAGTAACCCGGCTAGACTGCCTCACCTTGATTGGTTCAGCGGATTGTTGTTCTTGTTCGGGCTGGTCTTCTGGATGTCGCCCTCGCGGCGGCGCTGGCTGCCCCTAATTGTGATTCCGTTTCTCATTCTGCAGCTTCCCTCCATCCTGGTGTTGACCAATCCCAAAGAAATCCCTTCCGCGACTCGAACGCTCGGCATTGCGCCGATTGCCTACCTGCTCTCGGCCAGTGGATTATGGATGCTGGCGCAGGTGGCGTTGAAACGGTTTAGCCGCCGCACTGCGTTTATCACATCAATGACTCTCTTTCTGCTGATTACCGCCATCAATGGACAGCGTTATTTCGACACATACATTCATGGCTTGCCGTATAACAACACACCGATAGCAAGTCTAGCTGCAGACTATGCCAATCATCTGCCGCCAGGGACCAATGTTTATTTAGTGGATTGCTGCTGGGATGGCGGTATGCCCGAACCGAAAGGTATGCGCTACTCTATGTTTCGCCCAAGTGAGTTAAACGAACTTCAATCAAATGACCTCACTTGCGGTTTGCTCGATGGGTTGAGACAACCCGCTGTCCTGATTTGGAGCGAACGGCGCGACCTTCCTTCCGAGCATCTTGCCGAGTGCGCGGATAAACTCACGCCGCAGACGTATTATAGCCTGCAAGGGCTTCCAGCTTTTCGCGCGGCATCCATCGGCGCGGGCGGAGCGGTCACGGCGGTGATCCAGGCCGAGCCCGTTGCCCCTGCTACCCAGGAGGGATTGGTGGTGTCTCCAGCGATGCTGGATGGAGCTTCGGTCATGGTATATCATTCTGTGTTGGATATGGGACAGGTCAGCGACATCTTCGATGGCAAGAAAGATTCACTCATGCGCGGCGCGGGCGATAATCCGTTCGTGGTAGAAATCCACTTTGAACACATGCGCAAAATCGGCGCGTTGGATGTCACGGTTGCCACAATGGATCACTTCTTGGTCAATGTGTTGATTACATACGATGACGATACCAACGCCGAAGTCAGTGGAGATTATTCCAAACTGCTACCTGACCCCACGGTAACGTTGGAGTTGCCTGGGGTGGATAAATTGGTGAAGATACTGCACATCGAGATCAAAGATGTCCGTGAAAAACCCGGTGAAGGATATCACATCCATGTGCGCGAAATTTCCGTCCGGTGATGAAATGAACCATGCGCAGGCTGAAAGCCTGCGCATGGTTTTTTCTTTAGTCATCCTTTTGCCTTTAGAATGTTAGGTTATTTGGAAACTGAATCCAGACAAATCCAGTGAATCACTTCCACGATCCACGATTAAAAACAATGGGCTGCAACGTATCCTGCAGCCTATGCTTTTCTATTCATTTGTAATTGGCGTGAGTAGAAAGCCCTACCAGCTCACGGCCTTTCATTAGGAACATCAAAACATTTCTATCTCTTCGGCAGCGATGACACAGCTCAATTTATCGGCACGGGCGTATCATCGAAGCCCTTCGACAAGCTCAGGACAAGCCTGAAACTGGCGCGCACCATTGCAGATTTAGCGAGATGTGACGAAATTCAATCCGTGCATTTGGCAGAGGCGTTGCACACTCACCTGCACTTGAGGCTTACGCCTCAGCGCAAGTGTCGCGGTCGGCCGAAGTTAATGTTGAGCTAAGGAAGTGTCGCAGGGAATAAAATCCTGTACTAGTTAATCACTTCAATGCTCCTTTGAACAGCGCATTTCCGAAACCTGACCGGTAAAGCTTACCAAGCGTCTTTTGTTCCCTTTCATCAGGGCCTTCTAAAACTTTTGCCATCCCAAGTGATAAAGCGGACATCATTTTTTGTATCATTCTTCACCTCATACATAAGTTCATCCGCCTTATCAATGAGTTGATCTGCCGAATAAGGAGGAGCTAAACAAACCACTACGCCCATACTGAACGTCATAGGCCAGTTTCTTCGCCTCATTACCTCCATCAGATTCGCTCGCACCTTGGTAATGACAATTTCTGCCTCTGGCAGTCGGGCAGAGGGCAATAACAACCCAAATTCATCGCCCCCCAGGCGGGCAATAATATCTGTTTTGCGCAATTGAGATTTCAACTCAGTGGCGATGCTACGGAGTACTTCGTCCCCCATCTTATGCCCAAACAGATCATTCACCAGCTTGAAATTATCTATATCCATATAGACAACAGTAATAGGATGTGGGTATCTGCGAATACGTTCAATCTCCATTTGCAGGAGTTCCTGGAAGTAACGCCTATTGATCACCCCGGTTACAAAATCAGTTCTCGCTGCCAACTGTTCCTTTCTTTGCGTTTTTTTCAATTCGGCGACGAGACGTGAGACGATGGCAAACAATATGCCTTGAATCAGCATGTTCGAGACATAGACAATTGGATAGGCAGACGCGCGTCCTCCTGCGGACTGAGCAACGAGCCAGGTAAGCGCGCTCAAGAATGATATAGCTAATCCTGCTCCTGGATTGACCAACCAAGTCACCAAGATGATGGGCGCTAAATAAAACAACGAAAAATTAATTAGACTTCCTGTTAGGTAATCTATGATGCCAAGCAAGCCAACCAATATCACCCCTACCACCGTCCAAAAACGAGAACTCCGATTTTCAAGAGCTTCAAATACTCTGTCTAGTTTCAATTCCTCTAATTGGTCCTCCGCGAAACCAAGCGCTATCGCTGCCCGTGGGCGATAAGAACCTCAATAAATAAAAACACGCCGCCAGAGTAATCGTAATGAACTCGGCAGCGAAGCGAATGTATTTTACACTGATTTTTGGTACCGACCGCAGAGGTGTAACCTTTTATTATGTTAA
>DATGYJ010000149.1:0-1506 GCA_035298105.1 Anaerolineales bacterium
AGGACCAAGCCCGCCTGTATGCCGATCCTGGGCAATAGGAGCGTTACCACAGCGAGTGCCAGGAAAGGCAGCCGCTCGTGAATCGTCATCAATAAAACGGTACGTTTGTAGCGGCGGAGACTTGCGGTGTGACTCGCAGTAAATAATTGGGGAAGAAGCCAACCCGTCGCGTGGATCGCCGGGACAAGTCCGATTAACGTAGCGGAATTTGTCGTCGATGCAACGAAGAGGGGCAGCACAGTACTAAAGGAAACGAATCCGATTCCGAGACCGAAAAATCCACCATCGAATAAATTGACGATAACGTTATAGCGCAGATGTTTGCGGGTGAATTGCTCTACTTTTGAAAGAGGTAACATTCCCTGATTCTACACTAGCAGGGCGGTGGTGGGTCTGATTTTCCTCTTGACAGCCTTGCCAATCGATGTAAAATAAAAACGAACGTTCGTTCATATTTGGAGAGCGCATGAATAAGGATAAGCAGACGAAAGGCGAAGTGACACGGCTGGCAGTCGAAGAGGCGGCCATCAGTCTCTTTCTGGAGCAGGGATATCACGCCACATCGATGCGGCAGATCGCGGAACGGGCCGGGCTTGCGCTGGGTGGGATCTACAATCATTTTTCCAGTAAGGAGGAAATCTTTGAAGCTATCATTGTTGACCAGCATCCTTATAAAAAGATTCTGCCTCTCATCATGGCGGCGCAGGAAAATGCAACGGAGGAGTTTTTCAGCAATGCCTTTCGTATCATTATCAATGAATTGGGGAAGCAGCCGGAATTCATAAATCTTATGTTCATTGAGTTAGTCGAATTCAAAGGGAAACATGGCACGCTCATGATGCGCGAAATCGCACCCAAGATTTTGCCCGTTTTTGAAAGGGTCATTAAAGCACGAAAAGACTTGCGCATCACAAACCCCGCAGTGTTGATGCGATCCTTCTTTGGTATGGTAATCGCCTATTTCGTGACGGACATGGTGATCTCGAATTCGGTTTTAAGCAAGCTGATGCCAAAAAATGGTACTGATCTGTATATCGATAATTTTCTCCATGGCATTCTGAAGGAGTCTGCATGAATTCCCGTTTGCTGGCGATGATGCGCAAGGAATTCATTCAGGCGTTCCGAGACCGGCGTACGGTGGTCATCATTTTGATCATGCCGATGATGCAGTTATTCCTGCTTGGATATGCTGCAACTACCGATGTAAAGAATATCGCCATTGCAGTATGGGATCAAAGTCAAAGTGTGCAATCACGCGCTTTATTGGATTCTTTCCGAGCAGCGGATTATTTTCAGATCGCGTATATGGCGGAATCACAAGAAGAACTTCAAACACTGATCCAAAGCGGCAAGGTACGTGCCGCGCTGATCATCCCTCCTGATTATGCTCACCGCCTCACAGAGAATAACGCCGAGGTCGGCATGATCCTCGATGGGTCGGATGCATCTGTGGGCTCGACTGCTTTGTCGGTGGCGCAATTGATTGGTCAATCTTTCGGTGCAAAA
>DATGYJ010000150.1:0-6665 GCA_035298105.1 Anaerolineales bacterium
GTGGCTCGTATTGTAACGGTTTCTCATGCCAATGGGTGATGCTGCAATCTCCTTTCCCCCGACTATAATTCCGGAAAATTCCCCAAAGGAGAGTACAAATGAGAAATTATCGTATCGTTCTTGCACTGGTCGTTCTTGTGCTGGCGTCATTGGCCTGTCAGGCGCTGGCCGGCAGCGGTAATAAAAGCCCGACGGTTGCGCCTCTCGACGATGGTGCGAGTAGTCCGGAAGCTCCGACAGCCGCGGCTCCCACTCAGGGTAATTCAACTGACAATACGCCGAAAACAGATTTTCCCATGACCGAAGATGCTTATAACGTCACCGAGCTCAATGGCAGTCTGATTTTTTATACAAAATTGTCATTGGATGATACGATGAAGTTTTACCGCGATGAGTATGCTTCCAGGGGCTATACTGAACGTGAATCGCTTACTGTCGTTTCAGATGGAACGTTCAGTATGGTCTTCGATGGCGACCCAAGTGGCAAGGCAGTGGTGATTCAAAGTGTCGATTTGGGCGGTGGAATCCGAACTGTTTCGATTCGCCTGGAAGATGTATAAGAGCACGCCCTGTATTATCTTAATCAAAACCGTCCCGCCCTACCGGGACGGTTTTGATTTTTGCTGATCTACTGGATCTGGACGTTTACCTGATAGCTGACCACATTTCCGCCTTGCGGCACAACCTGGATGATGTAATCCTGGGTGGAAGGTAATGTCATGCTGAAATCGGTAACGCCATTTTGGGCGCGGGCATACGGCTGTCCATCGGTAAAGCCCCAGATCGTCAACGCAGCAACTTCCGGTGAAGTATCGATCGTCACATGCATTTGCTGTCCGCCCAAAGCGTAAGCCGCGTACATAATGGAATAACCGCCGACGGTTTGCCCGCTTAATGTGATTTGATTTTCTTCGGCTGTAAACTGGATACGCGCGGCAATATTCAGGTTCAGGGTGAAGTTCTGTGTACTTCCACCGCCGGTGAGACGGAAGTAGTAATCCTGTGTGGAGGGCAGATAACCCTGCCAGTTGCTGGTTTGTTGTGACTGCGGCAATAAGATAGTTCCATCGGCGCCAAATACGGACAACGTAGCGCTATGGTCAGGTGTATCCAGCATCACGATCATAGGTTGATTCTTCAAGGCTCGGACAACATAGTAAAGTGTTTGGCCCGCGCTGATCGTCCCTTGAGTTATGCTATTGGTGGCGCCTGTGACAAAATCAATCCGCGCCGCGGCAGGCAGGTTTGAAGTGGTCGGAGCAGGAGGCTGCGGAGCCGAGGTGGAGGTCGGAACCGACACAGTGGAGGTGGGAAGCGGAGAAGTCGCAGTAGGGAAGGGCATCGAAGTTGGTTGCGTGGGACCGGCAGGAGACGCCTCGGCTTGCAGGGTCTGAGCGGCTATCGTCGCGAGTGAGTCGAACGAAGGTGTTAACGAGACTGATCCCCCGCAGGCTGCAGTGATCATCACCAGCACGGCTGCCGCAATTTTTAGTGCAAAGTAATTTTTGCGCAGAGTCATTCTTTCTCCTTATCATTGTACTTATAAATTCTATGTCAATTGCCAGGTTTGCTTTTACCTCGCGGTACAATCCTGTCCATGTTGAAGGTGTGGGTGCGTCGTTGGGGTCCGGCTATGTTAATGATGGCGGTGATTTTCATATTCTCAGCGCGTCCCTCCTCTGCATTGCCGGATTTCGGGATTTGGGATTACCTTGTTAAAAAGGGGGGACATGCGTTGGGATATGCTTTGCTGGCCCTGGCTTATTGGCGTGGTTTAGGCCTGGTACGCGGCAAAAAGTTGCTTGCCTGGGAACTGGCAATCTGCTATGCAATCACAGATGAAATTCACCAGGTTTTTGTTCCCGGCAGGCATCCGTCTCCGGTGGATGTACTGATCTTTGATAATTTGGGTGCACTTCTCGGGCTGATTTTTTGGGAGTATATGGTAATGAGGCGCCAACAAGCTTAAGCAGTTTTTGTGCTATTCAAATTCAATCTCGATCTCTTCGTCTTCTTCCCAATCCTCTGTGCGGTCGATTTCGATCTCATCAAACAAGTTTTCCTGGCGTGCCTGGATGCGGTAACGCTTTACCAATTCAAGCATGGCCAGGAAGGTGACTACAATTTCCAGCCGTGACGCCCCCTGATTAAGTAGCGCGCGAAACGTGGAATGCTCCACATCCTTCATGGTTTTGGTAATCAGATCGATCTTTTCGCGAATAGTAACGCGTGGCGGGGCAATAATGACGCCCAGCGGCTGTTTATTCCTCTCTTTTGCAAATGCCTCCTGAGCTGCAGCGACCAGTTTCTCGAGAGTAAGATTCGTGAGATCAAGTTTCGGTTCGATTTTTGGCGGGGGAGCGATACGCAGAAAAGTCCGCAGATTTGCCTCCTGACGGTCATTCATCCAGCTCCCAATTTCTTTGAATCGTTTGTATAATCTCAGTTGGTCCACGAGTGATCGAGCAACATCTTCCTCACCGGGTGCGCGGGTGGGTGGTCTGGGAAGCAGCGCCTCAGATTTGATTTGTAACAACTTCGCCGCAATGACAAGGAATGCTGAGAGCTCGTCTGCATTCACGTGCTCGAGTGTTTTAATATATACCAGATATTGGTCGGTGACCGTTGCCAGCGAAACAGATGTAATGTCCAGTTCGGCACGCTCGATCAGACCAAGCAAAAGGTCGAGCGGCCCCTCATAAACCGGCGTTTGAACCCTGTAATTGAGCTGGCGACCAAGGAAATTTTCCATAGGAGCTGAATTATACTCTGCAAGAGTATCTGCCAGGAGCATCCGCAACGATTGGGGGCGTTCCTACGATATAATTTCAGCATGGCAAATGAGCTTACCCATCTCGATGAGCAGGGCCGCGCCCGAATGGTGGATGTCGGTCACAAGCCGGATACTGAGCGGATTGCGATCGCACGCGGCGAAGTCCGCATGAAAAAAGAGACGCTGGATTTGATCCGCGCGGGAGAAATCAAGAAAGGGGATGTTCTGACGATCGCGCAGATCGCGGGCATCAGCGCTTCAAAACGGACCTCTGAGCTGATCCCGTTATGTCATCCGCTGCCTCTCACCAAGGTGGACGTGGAGCTGGCGCTTGATGACTCCATTCCTGGCGTGGTTATTACCGCAACGGCGAAGACAATTGGAAAAACAGGGGTCGAAATGGAAGCGTTGACCGCAGTCTCCGTGGCCGCGTTGACGGTCTATGATATGGCAAAAGCCGCCGAGAAGACGATGCATATTCAGAATATCAGATTGATCGAGAAGCATGGAGGGCAAAGTGGTGATGTTATCAATGAATAATTATGGAGTCGGGGACGCCCCAAAGGGGTGTGCTCCCATAACCACAGACCAGCAAGCTGGTCGACTCCAAATTGGATAACAGAGGAATAATGAATTATCAATCCATAAACTTCCACGAAAAACTCGCAAAATTGTCCGAACAATGGTCGCCCAGGATCCTTGCACAGATGAATGATTATCACTTCAAGATCGCCAAGATACAGGGCGAATTCATCTGGCACGATCACGCCGAAACAGATGAAGTTTTCATTGTGCTGAAAGGTCAGTTGGAGCTTCAATTCCATGATGGCAATGTTTTGTTGAATGAAGGCGAGCTGTTCGTGGTGCCCAAAGGAGTAGAACATAAACCTGTTGCTGAGCAGGAATGTCACATTCTCCTGGTAGAGCCTGTGGGTACGGTTAACACCGGCGATGTCGTCAGTGAAAGAACCGCTGCCAATGACCTCTGGATATAACAAGCTATGAATCGTGTAAAACTTTTATTCTTTGCCACGCTTCGGGACCGCGCCGGGACAAAATCGATGGAGTTGGATATCCCTATGGATCTCACAGTTCAGGGACTGAAGGATAAGATCTCGGCTGAGTATCCAAATCTGAGAGATTCGATGTCGAGTGTGCTGATCACCATTAATCGCGAGTATGCGTTTGATGAGGCTGTTATTCCGCAGAATGCAGAACTAGCTATGTTTCCGCCGGTGTCGGGCGGATAATGTTCTATGGAATTTCCAACCATCTTCTCGATTACCGAAGATGAAATTGATCTAAACGATCTATTGGCAAGAATCACATTGGGCAGCACCGGCGCGGCTGCCATCTTTACCGGCATGGTGCGCGGGACGACCAGTCGCGGCGAGGCGCATGAGACTGAATATCTGGAGTACGAAGCATACATCCCGATGGCAGAAGCCAAGCTGAAACAAGTCGCCGAGGAAATCCGGGCGCGCTGGCCCACCGTCGAAGGGATTGCCATCGTCCAGCGGATTGGCAAGCTTTATCCGAAAACACCAACCGTCCTCATTGCCTGTACGGCTGCCCATCGCGACACCGGCGTCTTCGAGGCCGCACGGTACGGGATTGATCGGTTGAAGGAGATCGTTCCGATCTGGAAAAAAGAAGTTAGTCCGCGTGGCGAATTCTGGGTGGAGGGGGATTACTTCCCAAAGGCTGGTGAGTAGGGAAAACTCGAAGTGGAATAGACATGTTAAAACGGAATCAACTTACAGTTGCGCGTGACGTGTAAGCATATTTGGGGTTTTCTATACAGCAAAATCCATAACTTATTTTGAATGTGAGGAATGAATGGAGCGAGTCGTTATCACAGGCATGGGGACGGTTAATCCACTAGGGTTGACTGTAGAGGAAAGTTGGAAGAATGCCATCAATGGCGTTTCGGGTGTAGGACCGATCACATTGTTTGATTCTGCGCCACTGCATGTCCATATTGCGGCGGAAGTGAAAGGCTTTGAGCCTGAGAACTACATGGATGCCAGGGAAGCACGGCGGCGTGATCGCTTTGAACAGCTGGCTGCCGCAGCGGCAAAGGAAGCAGTTGCCAGTTCAGGATTAGAGCTTACCGAGGCCAACGCAGGCAGAATCGGCGTGCTTGTTTCATCGGCAATCGGTGGACTCAAATCTTTGCAGGATGCCGTCATTACAAATTATACCGAGGGACCGCGGCGGGTCAGCCCGTTCCTGATCCCAATGTTGATGCCGAATGGCGCGGCCGGCATGATCGCAATTGACTATCAGATCAAGGGACCCTGCTTTTCTGTGGCGTCGGCGTGTGCTTCCGGGGCAGATGGGATCGGCACGGCCCTATTAATGTTAAAGGCAGGCATGGTCGATGCGGCGCTCGCGGGCGCCTCCGAAATGACTGTCTGCTCGACAGGTGTGGCCGCATTTGACCGCGTGGGTGCCATGTCACGACGCAACGGTGATTATTCGATGACGCCGCAGCCGTTTGACAAGAATCGGGATGGTTTGGTGATGGGAGAAGGGGCCGCGGTGATCGTGCTCGAAACCGAATCTCATGCAAAGGCACGCGGCGCGCACATCCTTGCAGAGCTTGCGGGCTACGGTGCAACCTCCGACGCCTACCATGTCACTGCACCGCATGAAAAAGGTGAGGGCGGGTCAGCTGCCATTCGCATGGCGCTGGCCTCCGCCAAAGCAACGGTAGATGACCTGGGTTATATCAATGCGCATGGGACAGGAACGCAGTTGAATGATCAGTCAGAGACGCGTGCCATCAAAGCTGCGCTGGGTGAGAAAGCGTATGAGATTCCCATTTCATCCACGAAGTCGATGACAGGGCATATGATGGGCGCTACGGGCGCCCTGGAAGCCATTTTCTGTGTCAAGGCAGTCTGCGAGGGAATTCTTCCGCCCACTATTCACTACGAAACGCCTGACCCTGAATGTGACCTGGATTACATCCCCAATGAAGCCCGCGAGAAAAAGATTGACCTGGCAATTAGCAACGCCTTTGGCTTTGGCGGGCATAATGCAGTACTCGCAATCCGTAGATATCCGTAGGGGCGACCCTAAGTGCCCCAAAGGGGTAAAGTGCCCTGAAAGGGTATGCGGTCGCCCTAGTGGTCGCCCGTGGTCGGTATAAGCTTTGCCTTGATAAGTTTTATCCACCAGGCTACTGTCCTCATTCCTTCCTAAAAACCAAAGCGAAAGAGGAGCACAAGATCAGTACAGGATCAGTACAGGATTAGTACAGGATTGTCAGTTGAATTGTGGAGGTGATTCGGAAGAAGCAGACGCAATTGCCGGAATGCCCCGGCACTTCTACTGGCATGGCCCCTAACATATGGCGCTTCGCTAATCCAGAGACTCAACTCGAGCCTGAAAAGTTCCCGATTCGGGCAGCACAGTTTTCTCAAGGTCGCTTGACATATCGACGGTTTTCGAACACGAAGACCTTGAGAAGACCTTATATCCTGCTTCAAAGTGTAGCTTGTGAATATGGATAAGGCGTGCTATAATCCGCCCTCGCGTGAAAAGAAATCGTAAAATCATAATTGTAAGGAAGAAAGCTAATGGCAGACATTATCAAGGCTCTCGAAGCCAAACAGAATGAAAAAATTCCCGCCGTGAAAGCTGGCGACAACGTCAGTGTGCATGTCAAGATCAAGGAAGGTGACCGCGAGCGTATTCAGGAATTCAAGGGTACAGTGATCCGGATGCGCAAAGGCGGCAATGACCAGGCGATCACCGTTCGCCGCGTCGCCTCCAACGGCATCGGCGTCGAGCGTACATTCCTGCTGCGCTCCCCTCGCCTCGACAAGATCGTAGTCGAACGCCACAGCCAGGTACGTCGGGCACAGCTGTATTTTATGCGCCA
>DATGYJ010000151.1:0-6996 GCA_035298105.1 Anaerolineales bacterium
AGTTCTTGGATTTCTATGGTATCCCATATTCCGATGAATTAATTATTCCCGCCTTGCAGCTTCAAGATGGGCCCTACAATATGACGGCGAATGAGATCACCCAATTATGGGATAAGGGCAGAGAACCAGAGGTCTTTTATAACCGAAACTATAATGGCTTGAACAAGATCGGATTTCAAAAGACAGTTTTTCCTATTCGCGCTCCTCAGTACTTCAAACAACCAGATGTGCGCATACTGCTAAATGGCTTTATTCCTGGTTTTAAGCGATTATTCGAGGCTCCTGACGCAAAGATCATTGCACTGCATGTTTCTACTCATCGTCCTTGGCAAGACATTCGCGATAATTTAGTTGGCGGTAAGTCAAATCCTAAAGAATGTGAACCGGGTTCGATCAGACGTGATGCCTCTGATGGAAAAATAAAGTTGAAACCGAACGATCAAGTAGTCAACGGGCAGAGAAACGTTTGTCACAGTAGTGCAACATTGCTTGATGGGGCGCGAGAGCTTACCGTTTGGTTTAATTACCACATCCGCGATACTATTCTTGGAAAGGTTTTGGACAGCAAAGGAGTGCCAATATCGAAGCTTCAAGATGTGATGACGAAGAATTTGTTCTCTATTTCATGGACAGGACGCGATTACTCATTTGACAAGATGCTTTATGATGTTCATCGTCAAGTAATTCTGGACAACCTTACAGGTGCCGGTGTCAAACGGAATCAATTTATTTTCCAGTATGCATCAAGAGTTGGTGTTGCGCCAGATGTTATATGCAATTTTGAGAACTTTCTGACTTTTATTGAAAATGGTTTGCGTCTCCAACTGGCGGGGGACGATTTTTATCTAGGCACAATTATTGAACACCTTATTGATAGTGATGAACTCTTGGTATTATTCTTAGAGATTATAGCTATGATAAAGACTCAACGACTAAGAGGTGATTCAGTCCAAATACTTGCCGAGGCCTATCGTATTGCTGCAAGCGATATTCGCTTTCTTGCATGCCCTGCGTTCGGAAGCAGGTTAAGCAGTGAAAAGCTCTTCACCACAAAGGTTATTGCGGAACTTGCTCTACAATCTCTTAATTGTGCTAGAAGGACAGAGGAAAACCTGCTCAAGGAGGTAATGACTTCAACATCTTTGCATATCGAGCAGGAGGCTCTTTCCATTTCTGAAACCTCCGCATGGCAAAGCTTCATAGGTGAACTAGAGACTGGAATAGAAACTCAGTCTATGGATTTCTCTGATATCGATATTGTCGGAATTATTTTAGCCGGGGGACGATCAACTCGAATGAGTTCAACTATTCCTAAAGCAGTGCTCCCATTTGGCGAAAGACTTTTGTTTGATAGTGTGCAAAACAACTTAATCAAGGCAACTGAAGGCCACAAAGGACATTTTTTTGCAGCTGTCGGTTTTCGGTCTGATCTAATCCGGGCGGCCCTAAGCAATCGGGTTTCTTTCTTCGAATATGGTGAGATGTTAGGACTTGCTTTCCGTGTGGCGACGTGTTTGGAAATGTTAGCATGCTATGGTTACGATAACAAGCTCGTTATTCTAACCTACACTGACATGCCTCTTGTGTTACCCACTCATATACGCCACCTTATTAATCAGGTCAACGAGCCAAAGAAGTTTGGACTTCTGATCAGCCATAATCATGCACTCTCAGGTCACATTGAGAGAAGTGAAGACAGAATCATCTTACGTATTATTCAGCAACGGCTTAATCCGGAAAAATGTATGCCAAACATGGAAAGAGATGTTGGAGTTTATGTTTTTTACAATTCGCCAGAGTTCAGAGAAGTTCTAAAGACAATCAAAAATAACAATCTCAGAAAAGAGTATATTTTCGCGGATATCATCGAAACTCTGATCAAAAAGGGATGGCAAATTGAGACGCAACAAGAAGATTTTGCCTCTTGTCTAAGTGTCAATACAGCAGCGGACCTGCTTAATCTGGCATCCAAAGCCTATGATAATAGCGTTCCCATGGCCAGCGTTCGAAATGCAATTTGGCAGTATTACGGTTTGACGATACCAGAAAAAACGGACAATGCGACTCTTAGGCTAAAGGTTAAAAACCATATAGGTCCTTTTTATTTCTTTGACTGGTGGGACCGAGTGTGGTCAACGTGAGTTCATAATAGCTTTACTCGGCTATGAGAGACTGCGTACTGATTCAAGACAAAATCATGAAAGACCAGACAGAAACAGATGGCTGGTCTTTTGTTTCAGCAGCTGAAATCTTCTTTTCCACGTATGTACCCTGCCCGGCTACCAGTTCTCCTTCCGACGGTATAATGAGCCCAACCAAGACAGTCAATGAGCAATTCTCGTCGTTCCTCTCCTTCCTTCCCATCTGGCATCGATCTGAAAAAGCTATTTTCTAGAAATGCGGAGTTGACAGATAACTCTCAACGCTTGCGGCTTCGCCTTTTGCTGGAAATCACCCTCACTTGCGGACTGATCTTAGCGATTGGACTACCGCGCCTGCTGGCTTTGAATCGCTTCGTCACAACGGATGAGAGGCTCTGGTTGGAACGTTCCGGCCGGTTCTATTACGCCCTGGCTCATCATGATTTCGCAGCCACATTCCAAAAAAGCCATCCGGGGGTCACAGTGATGTGGGCGGGACTGACCGGCTATCTGAGAGTGTTTCCCCGTTATTCTGAAAGCCAGGCTGGTCAAAACCGCCCTATTGGCTTCGGAGCGCTGGAGAGACGTGAGCCCGATCTGTTACTCCGCATCTTGGTCGCAGGGCGCCAGGCAATGATTTTATTGAGTTTAGCGACGTTGGTTATGAGCTTCCTGTTTGCCCGGCGTCTGTTCGGAATGCTGCCGGCTCTGATCGGCTTTCTACTGATCGCCTTCGATCCTTTCCATATCGCGCTATCCCGAGTGTTGCACCTGGATGGACTGCTGGGAGATTTGATGATGCTCTCGCTGCTAGCCTTCCTGGTGTATTTGGAAGAACGCAATCGGCTGGCATTTATTGTTTCAGCCATAGCGGCCGGCTTGGCCTGGCTGACGAAATCGCCGGGGCTCTTCCTCATCCCGCTGATCGCTCTGCTGGCATTTTTCTACGAGCTCCGCCTCAGAAAAGTGGAGAGCGGAGCGGGTTGGCAGAACTTCATCCTTCGCTACATTGGCATGCTGGCAGCCTGGGGGCTATTCGCCGGGCTGATATTCTGCTTGTTCTGGCCGGCGATGTGGGTGGATCCGGTCAACAGCCTGGTCAAGGTGTTTACGGATGCGATCGGTTATGCCCAGGCCGGGCATGACTCGGCGGTGTTTTTCAATGGAAAGATCTACGCGAACGGCGAGATTCCCGACCTTAGTTTTTATCCCGTCAGCTTCTTGTGGCGCACATCCCCAATCACGTTGCTGGGCCTGCTGCTGATGCCTATGCTGTTCCTCCGAAAGAGGCTTGCTTTTCGTGCGGACGATCCAGGGAACAGCAACAGTCTTGTCGATGATTCAAAGCGCCGGAGGTGGGCTGTCGCGGCCTTGTTGCTTTTTGCCTTGGGGTTCGCGGCTTTAATGAGCTTTGGATTAAAGAAATTTGACCGCTATCTCATCCCTTCCATTGCGCCGCTCGACATGGTAGCAGGAGTGGGCTTGGTGTGGCCGGCGGGGTGGGTAGGTCAGTTTTTCCATGAAAGATGGAGAGCCGTTCTCATAGGGGTGATATTGCTTAGTCTCATCGCTGTTCAGTCTGCCCTGGCGTGGAAAGCCTTTCCCTACTTCTTCAACTACTATAACCCGCTGCTTGGGGGCAGCCGGCAGGCGGTAAAGGTGATGCAAGTTGGCTGGGGCGAAGGGCTGGACCAGGCAGCCAATTACCTCAACAACAAACCAAATTCGGACCAGCTCCGGGTCATGGCCTGGTATGCCGGCGGTCCATTCTCTTATTTTTCGAAAAGCCAGGTCAGCGCTCTCGATGTCGATCATCCCTGGTCGGACGCCGACTGGAACGAGTTCAATAAATCAGATTATGCGGTTGTCTACATTCACGAATGGCAGCGGGACCTCCCCGCCGAAGTATTAGCTCGTTTGAGAGACTCGAAACCGGAATATTCCGTCTGGATCAATGGGCTGGAGTATGTGGAAGTTTATAAAATCCGATGAATCGCTGATGATCAGACCGAGAATCGCGAATACCTTTGTTTGACAGCATGCAATGCCGGAGAGGGATGATGACACAGATCCATTTTGGCTTCACTATGCCTGCCGACCAGTTAGACAAGACACGACGGACGACGTTCGTCGAAGACCTGAATCGAGCGCTCAGGCTGATCAGTGGCCATTTCGATTCCGCCTGGATCATTGACCATTTGCAGTCTGGCGAGGCAGACGTGCTGGAAGGCTTCACTGCTCTTACCTATATGGCTGCCCTCCATCCGCAGCTCAAGTTTGGGCATACTGTGCTGTGCCAGTCATTTCGCAACCCGGCGCTCGTCGCCAAGATGGGTGCCACTCTGCAATTTCTAAGTGGCGGTCGATTTATCCTCGGCATGGGTGCCGGATGGAATGCAGAGGAATATCGCGCCTATGGCTATGACTTTCCTCCTCCTCACGTGCGGGTGGAACAACTCGCAGAAGCACTCCAGGTTATTAAAGCGCTGTGGACAATGGAGCAGGCAACATTTAAGGGCCGATATTATCGGATCAGCGAGGCCTTCTGCGAGCCAAAACCGAATGCGCTGCCTCCGATCATGGTCGGTGCCTTCAAACCGAAGATGCTGCGCCTGACAGCTCAGTATGCGGATTGGTGGAATGTATCATCCACTGGAATCGAAGGTTACGGGCGTATCGTCAAAGAATACGAGCGCGCTTGCCTGGACGTTGGCCGAGATCCCCGTGAGCAGAGACGCTCATGGTGTGGTGGCTGTGCCTGTGCGCCAACGCAATCGGCAGCTGCAGTCTTTGCCGGGGACCGCTATAGCGCTGATAACCTCTCCGATGACTTTGGCTTCGTCGGTACGCCCCGGCAGGTCGTCGAACAGATGCGTCCTTTCATCGATCTGGGCATAGATTACTTTATGCTCGACTGCGGTGGCTTTCCCGACCTGACAACCCTTGAACTACTCGTCAACGAGGTATTGCCTGCATTAAATGCTTGACCGGTAACTCACCAAAATCGCGGCAGGGAACAATGAGTGAAATAAAAAGCCTGAGAATCAATGGCTTCATGGCTCTTTGTTTAAAGACAATCATAGAGCAACATTGAGCATAAGAATGGCTCGACAATCCCAAACACCGTCTTTTTATGATTGATTACGAATTACAATAGCACATATGCTTCGTAGGACAATTTATTTTTATGCTTCTCACGATTACTTCCACTACATATCCAGCGACCGATCTGGGATACTTATTACATAAGAACCCAGCTCGAGTTCAGACATTTGAGCTTAAATTTGGCAAAGCACATGTTTTCTATCCGGAAGCATCAGCGGGAAAATGCACTGCCGCCCTATTACTGGATATTGATCCAGTACATTTAGTCCGGGGTCAGCGCGGTACTCTGGAGCAATATGTCAATGATCGTCCTTACGTCGCATCTTCGTTTATGAGCGTCGTGTTAGCACAAGTGTACGGCAGCGCACTAAATGGACAGAGCAAAGAACGACAGGCCTTGAGCGAAACTGCCCTGCCTTTCTCGGCGAAGTTGGCGGTCGTACAATGTCGCGGAGGCGAGTCTATTTTGCGCCGGTTGTTCGAACCCATCGGGTATACGGTTACTGCTGAGCCCTACCCATTAGATGAACAACATCCTGAGTGGGGGCAAAGTGATTATTTTACTGTCACGCTGGCGGGCACGCTCCGCTTGCGAGATTTGCTGACTCACCTTTATGTTTTGCTGCCAGTGATGGATGACGAAAAGCATTACTGGGCGGGCGAGGACGAAATAGAAAAACTTTTACGGCATGGTGAAGGTTGGCTGTCACGACACCCGGAGCGTGAATTGATTACGCGGCGTTATCTCAAACACAAAAGGCTAGTGCAAGCTGCCCTCGCACAATTGGTTGAGGAAGATGGCCCCGATCCAGATGCCGTTGAAGAAGCGCACGCCCAGGAAGAAGCTGAGATTGAACAAACTCTGAGCCTCCATGAACAACGGTTGGGTGCGGTGCTGGCAGTGCTAAAAAATGCCGGCGCTCACCGGGTACTGGATTTAGGTTGTGGAGAGGGACGGCTTCTAAAACTGCTGCTGGCCGAAAAATCCTTCACTGACATTGTTGGAATGGATGTTTCCTATCGAACGCTGGAGATCGCCAAGGAACGCCTGCATTTGGAGGGATTACCGCCGGCCCAGCGGCAACGGATCCAATTGATACAGGGCGCGTTGACATATCGGGATCGACGGCTTTCAGGCTATGATGCTGCCGCCGTTGTGGAAGTGATTGAACACCTTGACCAGTCGCGGCTCGCTTCTTTTGAACGGGTAGTGTTTGAGTTTGCACAGCCTGAACTGGTTGTTTGTACGACACCGAATGTGGAATACAACGTCAAATTCACCGGCCTACCTGCCGGAAGGCTTCGCCACAAAGATCACCGCTTTGAATGGACGCGCGCTGAATTTCAGTCCTGGGCGAATAACGTAGCTGAGCGATTTGGATATAAGGTACGCTTTCTTCCGATTGGGCCAGAGGATGTAAAGGTGGGAGCGCCGTCACAAATGGGGATATTTATCAGATGACCACACTTACCATCCCGGAACTGTCCTTCGTGGTTTTGATTGGCGCATCCGGTTCTGGAAAATCCTCATTTGCTCGTAAGCACTTCAAGTCCACTGAAGTCTTATCTTCAGATTTCTGCCGCGGTCTGGTTTCGGATGATGAAAATAATCAGAGTGTGACAAAAGAAGCGTTCGAGATCTTGCATTTCATTGCGACCAAGCGGTTGGCTGCGGGTCGGCTCACCGTTGTAGACGCTACAAATGTGCAGCCTGAATCCCGAAAACCGCTTGTGACTTTGGCACGCCAAT
>DATGYJ010000152.1:0-6539 GCA_035298105.1 Anaerolineales bacterium
ATCAATCTGAAAAATATGCTGACCTGCGTGAAGTTACGATCGAGCACAGTGAGCTGGTCAGTGATGAATACAGCCTCCCTGAAGATTGGAAGTTCGCGGTCAAAGATGAGGCAGAGGTCAAAGCCGGTGAGGTGCTGGCAACCATGGACGACGCCAAGATCGTCGCCCAGCACGGTGGACGTGTCCGTGTAGAGAAAAAGGATCGGAAGGTAGTGGTCTCCTACGATCAAAAAGAGGCTGTTACCTACGAAATCCCGAACACCTCCCGCTTGCTCGTCAAGAACAACGACAAGGTGGAAGCCGGCCAGCCGCTCACGGAAGGCTCGCTCAACCCGCACCGCGTCCTGAAGATCCAGGGACGCGAGGCCTGCCAGATGTATTTGATGACTGAAGTGCAAAAGGTATATCGCTCACAAGGGCAGAACATTCATGACAAGCACTTCGAGGTCATCATCCGCAAGATGATGAGCAAGGTTCAGGTCACTCGCCCCGGCGATACCAAGTTCCTGCCGGGTGACCCGGTCGATCGCCTTGAGCTTCGCAAGCTCAACGAGCAATTACTGGCGGAAGGCAAACAGCCTGCCAAATTCTCTGAGGTACTGCTTGGTGTCACAAAAGCTTCCCTCAGCACCGACTCGTTCCTCTCAGCCTCTTCATTCCAGCACACCATCAAGGTGCTGGCAGGGGCAGCGATTGGCGCTACCACCGATCCGCTCTTCGGCTTGAAAGAGAACGTGATCATCGGCAAACTCATTCCGGCGGGCACGGGTTTTATCCACGGCCGCTTTGCGAACGAAAAAAGCGACGGCAGTGCCTCGCAGTGGACAGAAATTTCAGATACCACTGTCGGTGACTAAACATTCAACAAAGGGCGACCACTTGGTGGTCGCCCTTTTTGGTTTAATGGCCTTTCCCTTTCCGAGAATTGACACGAATTTTCAAGCCCATTCGCGACTGAGCTTTTCCACCTCCCGTTAAAATTGGCTTATGCCACATCCTCGTACAGTCTCCAAAAAGCCAGAGGGACAACCGACACGCGGGAAGACCGCCTCAAATCGATTGCGCCGCGTCGATAATTTCATCCTGCTCTATGAGCCGGCGCTCATCACCCGGATCGACGGCTTGTTTGCTAAATCCCTATTCGTTGACCTTGGCTACGGCTTTGACCCGCGTACCACCCTCGAGAGCGCAGCCCGCTTCAGGCGCATCAACCCCGACCTGCCGATTTTAGGCGTTGAGATCGAAAAGGAACGTGTCGAAGCGGCCTTGCCGTACGCCGACGAAAAGACATTCTTCCGCTTAGGCGGATTTAACCTGCCGCTGAAAGAAGGGGAACATGTCAGACTGATACGTGCGTTTAATGTCCTGCGCCAATATGAAGAAAAGGATTTCGCGCCCGCCTATGAACGGCTGGCTCAATACGTGCTGCCCGGTGGACTGATGATCGAAGGGACGTCGACTCCTTACGGCCAAATTTGGTGTGCGAACCTGATGAGAAGGGTTATGGAGTCAGGCAGCTTGCTGCCGGGAAAAGCTCTGGAGTCTGGCACGCCCCGAAGGGGTCTGCTGCCAGGAAGCCAGAAGCAAGCTTCTGGACTCCAAACCTGGAGATTTGAAGCCCTTGTCTTCAGCACGAATTTCCGCTTAGGGTTTGATATTACAGACTTCCAGGCTGTGCTGCCGAAGAACTTGATCCAACATGTGGTGCCTGGTGAGCCAATCTATGAATTCTTCGAAGCCTGGAAGGGAGCCGCTGCAGAGACCTCAGCCATGAAGACCTATGGATTAAGGCAGTGGTTCATCCACTCTGCTGAATTATTGGCACAAAAGGGATATAGGATCAATTTGCAGAAGAAGTTTTTATCCAAAGGCTGGTTGATCTGGGAACTTTAATTGATGATCCGCCCGTTTGCTTCCAGGGTTCTTAAACAGAAGCGGGCTCTGATATTTGTGTATACTCAATTCTACTTTCACCTTCTAAAATCTGACATGTAATGTCGATTATCCAGTCTCGCTCCAACCTGCCTGTCCATATATAGGGGTCGATTCGGCTCAAGTTCAGAGCGAGTTTAGAGCGAAGGAAGAGCGAATTCAGAGCGAGTTCATATTTTTAAAGCAACATTGGTTATACGCCGTTTTATACCGCCATATCTGGGGGTTGGTATTGTACAAATGGTTTGAATAATAGAATGATCAACCCACTGCTCCCGCCATCCTTTAAGGCTCCATACCTCGCTGTACGTGCATATCCAGCCGCGGGCGGAGTTAAGCTGACGAAAATATCAATCTGCCAATTTGCAGGCTGCTGACCTCACGCCACGAAGCCTTTGAAGGCCAACAGTGTTTTCTCAAGTGGAACAAATCTCACAAAACAACCGTCTTTACCATACGCGGATGATTCCACATTTCTTAGCGTTATGATTGGCCTTATCGACCGAAAGGAGACGCCATGCGAAAATCGACCCCCATCCTTTTATCGGTTACTGTTCTGTTAATTGTTTCACTGGCTTGTGCTGTGCCTGCTGCTCCCACGCAGGATATTAATTCCCTGGGGACGGCTATCATGCAAACCATGGTCTTCGCCCTGACGCAAACGGCGGGAGCCGCTGTGCCGATTGACCTATTGGAATCTCCAATTGCGACCTTTACGCCGGAACCGCCCACCATGTCCCCCACGGCGACATTATCGCCCACGCCGCTCTTTACCGTGACGCCCCTCGTTCCACAGATCAGTGTCTCTACGCCCACGAACTGCCGGGTCGGTCCTGGCAAAGTGTATGACCGGGTAGGCGCTTTGCTGGTCGGTGAGGTAGCTGAGGTCGTAGGTCGCGATGCAACTGGTGCATACTGGTTCATCCGCAACCCCGATCAGATCAATGGCTACTGCTGGTTGTGGGGCCAGTATGCCACCCTGTCAGGGAATATCGCAGTTCTGCCGGTCTTTACCCCTCCGCCGACGCCCACCCCCGTGCCTGCCTTCGAAGCAGAGTATGAGGGCCAGGACACCTGTGTCGGTTGGTGGATCGAGCTCAAGCTGAGCAACACCGGGGGACTGGCCTTCAGATCCCTGTCCCTCACAGTACGGGATACAACGACCGACACTGTCCTTTCGATGTATTCAGACAATTTCACGAACCTTGATGGTTGTTTGGATTCCTCTACCAAGGAAACTTTAGCTCCTGGCGCCAGTCGTGTGATCAGCTCGCCGCCCTTTGCTTATGATCCCACAGGGCATAAACTCCGCGCGACCATTACGTTGTGTTCCGAGGATGGTCAGAGCGGTACTTGCGAAACACACGCGGTCAAGTTCACACCTTAGATAAGCAAGACCAGTACAGGGCAGGCGAACAACAGCCTGCCTTTTTTATCTCTATAAACCCCGTGCGCCAAGCGTCCGTGGTGAGAGAGAAAAACGTAGTCCATTCTTTTAGCCACTCTCAACTCGGTAAACCACTTGACGTCTTCTCCCTTTCCCCTTAAGATTATCAAAATAGAACATTAATTCACCACGAAGATTCTTTTACCCTTTTGGATAAACCTTTAGCTTGTTAATCTTCGCGCAGGTAAGCTTTATGCGGTTGAAAAGATTCTTTGGTGGACAAGAAAAAGGATTTCATATGGAACTTGGTTTAATTCGAAAAATAGATATTGACAATGAAATGCAGCAGGCGTATCTCGATTACGCCATGTCCGTCATCGTAGCACGCGCCCTGCCTGATGCACGCGATGGATTGAAGCCAGTGCAGCGCCGCATCTTATATGCGATGTACGACATGGGCATCCGCGCAGACACGCCTTATAAGAAGTCTGCTCGTATTGTGGGTGAAGTGCTGGGTAAATATCATCCGCACGGTGACTCAGCGGTGTACGAAGCCATGGCACGCATGGCGCAGGATTTCTCACTGCGCACTCTGCTCGTGGATGGACAGGGCAACTTCGGTTCAGTAGATGGCGATCCACCGGCCGCCATGCGTTATACCGAAGCCCGCCTTACTTCTGCGGCAGTGGATATTCTGCTTGATCTGAACAAGAACACGGTTGACTTCAACCCCAATTTTGATGATACCCTGACCGAACCGGACGTGCTGCCTGCTGCTCTGCCCAATCTCCTGGTCAACGGGGCGACGGGTATTGCCGTCGGTATGGCGACCTCCATCCCACCGCATAATCTCGGCGAAGTGGTGGATGCCCTGGTCTATATGCTCGAGAAATACGAGAAGCTCGATGACATCGATGTCGAAACCTTGATGGAGTTCATCCAGGGACCGGATTTCCCCACCGGCGGCGTCATCATTCAGGAAAAAGGTGAAGAAGGGCTCGAGGCAGCCTATGGTTCCGGACGTGGACGCGTCACCGTGCAGGCGAAAGCCCATGTGGAGGAAATGGACCGCGGTCGCAACCGCATCATCGTCAACGAACTTCCCTACATGGTCAACAAATCCAGCTTGATCGAACGCATTGCAGACCTGGCACGTGAGGGTCATCTCGAAGGGCTCTCTGACCTACGCGATGAGTCGGATCGTCATGGCATGCGCATCGTGCTGGAACTCTCGAAGAACGCCGATCCTGAAGTCATGTTGGGCAATCTCTACAAGCGCACGCCCATGCAGACTACATTCAGCATCAACCTGCTGGCGCTTGTGGATGGCGAGCCGCGCACATTGACCCTAAAGCAGGCGCTCCGCGTCTATATCGAGCACAGGTTGACAGTCATAAAAAGACGCGCTGAATTCGATCTGGACAAAGCCAGGCAGCGCGCCCACATCCTGGAAGGATATTTAGTCGCCTTAAAGAATTTGGATGAAGTCATCAATATCATCCGGTCCGCCTCGGATGTTGACACGGCGCGCAATAAACTGATGAAGCGCTTCAAGCTGACAGAGATCCAGGCGACCGCGATCCTTGACTTGCAGTTACGCAGGCTGGCGGCATTGGAGCGCAAGAAGATCGAGACCGAATACAAGGAAGTGACCGTACTCATCAAGGATTTGGAAAACTTGCTGAAATCTCCAAAGAGGATGCGCGGCGTGGTAGCAGATGAATTGTTGAAGGTGAAAGAACTGTATAGCGACCGGCGCCGCACACAGATCGTAAACCTGTCGGCCAACGGCAAAGCTGCCAAGACGCTGACCGCACGAGATCTTCTGCCCGAACAGCAAATCTGGATCGGTGTAACGGCGGATGGTTTGGTCTCGCGCACACATGATGACAAACAGCCAAAACACTCAGGCAACGATGCGCCGCGCTGGCTGGTCAAGGCATCGACAACCGATACGGTGTACTTCGTAGCGATCTCAGGTCGTGCCGCTGCAGTGGCTGCCCATATCCTGCCGCAAACAGATAAGTTATCACAGGGGACCCTGTTCCACCGCATAACGCCTTTGATCGAAAGTGATTCGCTGGCGGCGGTGTTTACCTTGCCGTCCAGGAAAACTACCCTGCCCGAAGAGACTTGTGTCATTACTGCCACGAAGCTGGGTATGATCAAGAAGAGCCTGGTCAGCGAACTGCCCGGACCTTCTTCGCAGACCTTTGTGCTTGTGAGGGTGAACGAAGGTGACCGGCTGATCGAGGTCGGTTTGACCGATAACAAGAACAAGGATATTCTGCTTGTCACCGCGCTGGGCATGGCGATCCGCTTCAAGGAAGAGGAAGTGCGCCCGATGGGGCTGGTCGCGGCGGGGGTAAGCGGCATGAAACTGGACGAAAAAGATGAACTCGTCGGCATGGAAATCCTGCCTGCTGAAGGCGAGATCTTCCTCATGACAACTGACGGCAAAGCCAAGCGCGTGGAACAAAAAGAATTCCCCGTGCAGGGACGCTACGGCAAGGGCGTCATTGCCTGGGACTTGCCGGAAAAGACTCATCTGGCTGGCGTTGCCCTGGATAAGCCGAATCACATGGCGACGATCCATCTCACTAAGGGAGCACCGAAATCCACCCGCCTGGATGAAGCTGGCATCCGCAAACGGGCTGCTACCAAAGGTGACCTGCTTGTGGAAGTGAAACCCGGCGAGGAAGTGATCTCCGTCAATGTAAGTTGGACCGTGGAGAAGTACGTGTCGCCGGCCGCAAAGGTCAGCGGAGCAAAGACCCCCTCCAAGAACGGGAAAAGCGGAAGCAGCAAGAAGCCTGCCGCCGCAAAAGCCTCTGCAAATGGCAGAACGAAAAAGGCAGCGATGAAGACATCCGCTTCAAAGAGGAAGAGGGCCGCCAAGCCCGCCAAGAAATCTACAACGAAAAAGAAGAAGTGACATACAAAGAAAAGCTGCGGTGGAATACACACCGCAGCTTTTCTTGTGGACGAAGCGGCAGAGCAGGAGATAGAAGAGAGAAGCGATCAAAGTTTTGAATTTATCACCAAATTACGAAATGAAGGGATTCTTATCATTCAACCCACTTTGTTTTTGCCCGAAGTGATTGCTTCTATAGCTCGAAAGGGAGGTGATACAGAACTCGCTCTGGAACTGGCAAAGGAACTCAGAAATTTCTCAGGTCTGACACTTGTGACTCTTGATGAAAACCTTGCGGACTTTGCA
>DATGYJ010000153.1:0-48458 GCA_035298105.1 Anaerolineales bacterium
ACTCAGGCGGGATTTGTTGCGGCGTTCGCAGGCAGTTATCTTAATGCGCCCAGTATCGTCTCTGCCCGCGGCAATGATCTGGAGCGCGCGATCTTTGACCCTGCACATGCAGCCCATATTTTGTACGCGCTGGATCACGCAAGCGCAGTCACTGTTAATGCAAATGAGCTAGCCAGAAAGGCAAAGGCGTTGGTTCCGGACCTGGACGTGACGGTGATCCCAAATGGAATTGATACAGAGCACTTCAAACCAATTCCGCGCAACAACGCCTTGGCGGAATCGTTAGGATTGATGAACGCAGGAGAATTGGAAGAAGCACCGCGCGTGATCGGCTTCGTAGGCGAGTTACGAGAGAAAAAAGGATTGACTTCGCTGCTAAGTGCCTATGCGCAAGTCAACAGGGAGCAGTCAGTGACATTACTGGTGGTTGGAGATATCCGGGCAGGCGCAGACCGGCAAATCTTTGAGGAGTTCAAACTTTCAAACCCAGAAGCACGGATCGTTGTGACAGGCTTTGTGCCTCCCAGCGATCTGTCTGCCTATTATTCACTCATGCAGGTCTTCGTTCAGCCTTCTCTGCGCGATGGATTGCCGAACGCTCTGCTTGAAGCCATGGCCTGTGAAAAAGTTGTGATTGGGACAGCGGTCGGTGGAATTGTGGATGCAATCAGTGATTGTATAAATGGTAAGCTTGTCTCTACAAATAATGAAGACGAACTGGCACGCACGATCAATGAATTGTTGGCAGATGAACACCTGCGTATGAAACTTGGCAGTACAGCGCGTCAGACAGTTACGAAAAGGTTCACGCTGCAAGCAGAATTGGATGGAAATCTTGCTCTGTATCGCAAGCTGGGACTTAAGATGTAACACTCTCTCATTCCGGGTTAATTTTGGAGTATACAAAAGAGGTATACTATTCATCAAATTACAGGTGATAAATGAATAATCCTTTTGAATCTACTGGTCGAGTCAAAGCTTCCCTCAACGAACAAAAATATATTGCCTCTGACGAAATCGCGACGATTGTCTTTCTCTCGCAGAAGTTGGGAAAACCACTTCTGACCGAGGGACCCGCCGGTGTGGGCAAGACAGAACTCGCCAAAGCGATCGCGGGTGCAACGGGACGAGAATTGATCCGCCTGCAGTGCTATGAGGGGCTGGATGAATCCAAAGCACTCTATGAGTGGGAATACTCCAAACAATTGCTTTATACGCAATTACTTCGTGATAAATTAAATGACACACTCGGTACGGCGGGGTCATTATCTGAAGCTGCGGATAAACTGGCAAAAGAAGAGGACGTCTTTTTCTCAAGCCGCTTTCTGCTGCAAAGACCGTTATTAAAAGCCATTTTGTGTGATGAGCCCACTGTCTTGTTGATCGATGAAATTGACCGCGCCGATGCAGAGTTTGAGGCTTTCCTGCTTGAGGTCCTCAGCGACTTTCAAGTGTCCGTGCCTGAATTGGGGACACTGGCTGCCAAGCACAGACCTTTTGTGGTGCTGACCTCAAATAACACCCGTGAATTATCTGAAGCTCTGAAACGGCGCTGTTTATATCTTTTCATTGATTACCCAACCGTGCAGGAAGAACTGGCTGTCGTGCGTTTGAAAGTCCCGGATTTGAGCCCGAAGCTGGCGCAGCAGGCCGTGGAATTTGTCCAGAAATTGCGCAATACTGATATGCGCAAATCGCCGTCGATCAGCGAGACGTTAGATTGGGCGAATGCACTGGTGGCCCTCAATGCCAAGAACCTCGACAAACAAACCCTGGAAGATACACTCTCGGTTTTGGTCAAGCATGAAGCGGATCTGGTGAAAGCGAGGAGACAATTTATTGCCCCTCCCCCAGGAAGAGGCAAGCCCGATGAGTTTGGAAGATTCTCTGGTAATTAATTATCGGTAGGGGCAACCCCGGTGGTTGCCCGAGGTGGGCGACCGCCAAGGTCGCCCCTACGGAGAAATAAATTATGGAATCTCGCATTTTACAGTTAATTGCGGCGTTGCGTGCCAGCGGGGTACGCGTCTCACTGGCAGAGAGTGCGGAGGCTTTCTCCGCAGTGGATTTGATGGGGATACAGCACCGTGAGCATTTCCGTTTGTCACTACGCTCCACATTGATCAAGGACGTACGTGACCTCCCCGTCTTCGATAAACTCTTCCCCCTTTTCTTTGGCTCGGGTGAGCCACCGATGATGGGCGGGAACCCAACCGATGATATGAGTCCCGAAGAAGCGCAAATGTTTGCGGAGGCGTTGCGTGAGTTCGCGCAAAGTCTCCGCCAGCGGATGCAGCGCCTGATGAACGGCGAACAGCTCTCGCGGGAAGAATTGGAAATGCTGGGCCAGATGGTAGGGCTAAACCAGGTGGACGATCTCCGCTACCAGGATTGGATGGCACAACGGATGATGCGCGCCCTGGCATTCCCGGAAGTACGTGAAGCGCTGCGGGAGCTGATGGAACAACTCCAGCAGATGGGCATGAGCAAGGAGCGCATTGAGGAAATCCGTGAACAGATCCAGCAAAATATGCAGGGGCTTGAACAGCAGATCAAACAGTTTGCCGGGGAACGCATCGCCGAGAATTTGAGCGAGCAGCCGCCCTCCGAAAGTATGGACAATTTGATGAACCGTCCATTCCAGGCCCTTTCCGATGACGAGAAAAAGATCCTGCAGCGTGAGGTGAAACGACTGGCCGCGGCGCTACGCACGCGTATCGCTCTCCGGCAAAAGCGCGCCAAGAGCGGACAGCTTGATCCGAAGTCCACGATCCGAACCAATCTCAAATATCATGGCGTGCCGATGGAACTCAAATACCGCGACCGGACTCGCAAGCCGAAGATCGTGATCATTTGTGATATCAGTACCTCCATGCGCTTCTGCTCTGAGGTGATGCTGAGCTTTCTATTCGCACTCCAGGGACAGGTGCGCAAGACACACGCCTTTGCGTTCATCGATCATCTCGAATATATTTCGGAGGATTTCAACGGCTCGGATGCAGACGAAGCCATTGCTTCTGTTTTATTGCGCATGCCCAGTGGACACTACAATACGGACCTTGGCTGGTCGCTGAACGATTTCAATAACGAATACCTGGATACGCTCAACGGACAGACAACTCTGATCATGGTTGGCGATGGACGTAATAACTATAACGATCCGCGGGTAGACATTTTCACAATGATGGCTCGTCGTGCCGCGCGGACCATCTGGCTGAACCCTGAGCCGCCAGTCATGTGGCACGGTGACAGCGACATGCCAAAATATGCACCAGTCTGCAACAACGTGTTAAAAGCAGGGAATTTGAGAGAGTTGGTCGAGGCCGTCGATCAGTTATTATCCACATAATACATAGCCGCAGGATGCCAGGGAGATGGAACCGCCTCGATCGGGCAAGATTAACCCGCAATTGAGGAAATACTTATCCAGTTTGAGCGCGTGCGTCCGAAAGAAATTAATTCGCTCCCGAGCTTCAGCCCGGAAGCCTGGGAGTTAAAACAGAAAACAACCTTCTGGGGAGAGAGAAGTCTTTACTGGTTGGTCTGCAAGACGGTCAACGTCTATGGGCTAAAAGTATTTTCATCCGTCTAGTGAAGTTTTGAAGGCAGGCGATTCCAGTGGGCCGGTTGTAAATAAGTTGCAATGTTATTTAGCTTATAATAGTGTATGACACTCGTATGAAAGAGATATTCCACAGAACTGAGATCATCGAAACAAAATGGAAAATCCCAAACTAAGGATCATGGTCGTAGAGGATGATAAAGCGGCTTCGCTGTTCATTGCCGAGGTTCTCAAGATGGAAGGCTATGAACCGATCGTAGTGAACGAGAGCTCGCAGGCCATGGATGTAGCTACTTCCACCTTACCCCATGCCGTTCTCCTCGATCTGATGATGCCACCTCCTGACGGTTTTAAGGTCTGCCGGATGTTGCGAGCAGATCCGACTTTCCGCCTCACACCTATTCTTATTGTGACCGCTCTGAATGATATCGACAGCAAGATCGTTGCCATTGGCGCCGGGGCAAATGATTACCTCGTAAAACCTTTTCACGTACAGGAACTCGCCTCGAAAGTAAAAGCGTTATTGGATGAGTAAGTTCATAAACAATTGAGACTTTAGAATAATAAGAAGTCCGCCCGCTGTCTGACCAGTAGATGAATCGCTGGCATCAACACAGCGCTGCGGACTTCGCCGCGTTATTTGGAGAGGATGAAAATAATGACACTTTAGAGTTAGGAATTTGAAGAGACTGCCAAGGCGACGATCAACTTTACAAATCTTACTGGCTGACCCTTGTGAAGAGAGGTCCTCTTGAAAAGACGTACCATTGTTTTGCTTCTTTACTTCATCATTATTCTAATTGTTTCCAATATCACTCCCACATCCAAGTTGGGTTCAACGAGTGCTACAACCAATCAGTTGCCCTCCAACCTGCCCACGAATGGTGTGTCAAATGGCTGCGATATGCCGCCATCATCTCCAGGGTGGACAAAATCCTCTGGCAATCCTGTATTAGACATTGGTGCAGCCGGCACCTGGGATTCTGGCGCCGTCACTTTACCTGATGTTATCTTTGATGGATCCGTCTATAGAATGTGGTACACGGGCCAAGGGGATGGCAGCCAGGGAGATAAGAGTACTCGCATTGGTTATGCCACATCTTCCGATGGCGTGACCTGGACAAAACATGCCAGTAACCCGGTGCTCACGATCGGCCCGTCAGGCGGCTGGGACAGCAAAGACGTAGCTGCACCCTATGTGATTTTTGATCAAGGGCTTTACAAGATGTGGTATGTAGGGAATAGTGACCCGACCACTTCGTCAGGTGCAATCGGCTATGCTACCTCCCCCGACGGAATAACCTGGACGAAATATGAAAGAAATCCTCTCCTAACAGTAGGACCCGCAGGAAGCTGGGATAGCGCAAAGATCCTCGGTGTATCGGTTCTGGCAGAGGGAAACGCCTATAAAATGTGGTACACAGGGAGTGCTAGTTCAGAACCTTTTCTTAAATTGCGTATCGGTTATGCTACCTCGTCCGATGGCACGAACTGGGAAAAGTACACAGGGAATCCTGTGCTCGATACAAGTCCGCCTGCCAATTGGGATAGTCTCTTCTTTCCCAAGGTCCTTTTCAACGGCAGTATTTACGAGATGTGGTTTTCAGGATTCAGCCTCGTATTGCCAATCAGTATAGAATTCGGGATTGGGCATGCCAGCTCGAAGGATGGCGTGCATTGGAATCAGGATGGCAAGGACATCAACAATCTGGTGAAAGGACCACCAAATACCTGGGACAGTCAGCTCGTGGGTCTTTCAACTGTAATTCTCCAAAACGGCACATACCAAATGTGGTATACCGGTGGTGATAGCCTGGTGACTGAAAGTGGAGCTGTGCAGAAGAACAGAATCGGGGCCGCGACTTCACAGCGTTCAATAGGTGATCGGGCGGATGATGTTTCCGGGTATCAAGTTCATATCATTTATGTCCTGCCCAGTGATGGTACCGATCGAGGTTTAGATACCAGCGGTAGGTTGAACATTTCTGTTTGTGCATTTCAGCACTGGCTGATCGGACAGACTGGCGGACCAGGCTTGCGCCTCGACCTGCATCAAGGTGCGCTTGACATTACTTTCTATCGCCTATCGGAGACGAATCAGGAAATTGCCAGCCATGGCGCTTTTGTCCGCGATGAACTCGAAAGAGATTTAGCAGCAGTGGGTTTTGATGAACCGAACAAAATATATGCGGTCTACTATGACGGCTTGAGCAATACGGCCTGTGGTGGTGGAGCCTGGCCGCCTACTCTCGTCGGTCACGTCGCTGCACAATACTTGCAAGGAGAATATACATTTACAGATACAACCGGAACATCCACCCTCGTCCAATGTAACACCAATCCATTCGCATCAACGCTGACTGCGCCAGGTTATTTAGAATTCGCGATGCTCCATGAGATTTTTCATACCTTGGGTGCGGCGGCTAGCTGTGCCCCTCACCATACCATTGCCAATCCGGGACACGTCTCCGACAGCAACAGGGATTTAATGTACGCGTTTACACCGTGGGAACCGTCAGTGCTGGACGTGGGAAAAGATGACTATTATGGGCACAGCGATTCAAATTGTCTCGACCTGGCAAAGAGTGTGTTCATGGATCCCCTGCCTGCAGATGCGGTGAAGCCTCCGGGTTGGCCGTAGAAGTTCACAGATATGAACGTAAACCTCAAATATCACAGTATGGAATTTGACAGCCTAGTGGAAGCCTGCCTGCCCTTCGACATGTCCTTCGGGCAAGGATGGGCCGGCTTCAATTCGCGGTACACTTGAACTATGTCTCTTTTGCAGGTTGAGAGTCATACACTTGTGATCGGTGCCGGTCCTGCGGGGCTTGCGGTTGGGGCTTGTCTAAAAGAAGCGAAGATCCCTGGCCTCATTCTCGAGAAGAACGAAATGGTGGCATCCGCCTGGCACCGTCACTACGACCGGCTGCATTTGCACACCGATAAAAAGAACTCCGCTTTACCCTTCCTTTCATTTCCCAAAGATTATCCCCGCTACCCTTCACGAACCGAAGTCATTCATTACCTGGAAGCTTATGCACAGAGATTCCAATTGGACATCAGATTCCGCCAGGAGGTGATCTCCGCGCGCCCTGAGAATGGGCAGTGGGAAGTTCAGACACAAGACCGGCTTTACCATGCCAGCAACGTTGTGATCGCCGCAGGCTATAACCGCGAACCCTTCCTTCCCACCTGGCCAGGACAGGATTCCTTCAAGGGCAACCTGTTACACAGTTCGCAATACAGGAGTGGCGAAATGTTTCGCGGGAAGAAGGTTCTCGTAGTGGGGTTTGGAAACTCTGGCGGCGAGATTGCCATTGACCTATGGGAACATGGCGCCCAGGTGGGTCTTGCCGTCCGAAATGCGGTGAACGTGATTCCACGCGAGCTGTTTGGGCTTCCCATTCTATCCATCGGTATCCTGGAAAGCAGATTGCCGCCAGCCCTGGCAGATCTGCTCAACGCTCCAATTTTACGTGTCGCCATTGGGGACATTACCAAATATGGACTTCGTAAACTGCCCTACGGGCCGATCACTCAAATCCGACGCGATGGACACATCCCGTTGATCGATGTGGGCACAATCAAATTGATTAAGGATCGACAAATCAACGTCTATGCAGGGATCGAGGAATTCAGTGAAGACGGTGTGAGCTTTACCGACGGAAAGCACGCACAGTTTGATGCAGTTATCCTGGCTACCGGTTATCACCCGCGGGTCAATGCATTCCTGTCGGATAGTTTCGCGACAGTGTACGACAACCATGGCAGCCCCTTATCCAGCGGACGGGAATCCGGGCTTCCGGGTCTGTATTTCTGCGGCTATTCTGTCTCGCCAACGGGAATGCTGCGTGAGATCGCGCTCGAGGCAAAAAAAATCAGCGCGGCGATTGCCAGAAAGCGCGCTGCCCGGTAGGTCACGTTGGCTCCGAAGCGCCCTTGCGTGACCCGACAAGGCTGATGAGGGGAACGTCCATAATTTGTCATACAGACTTGAATTCGAGGTAATTCTTCGGGGGAAAGAAAGGAAGGACGCTTCCGAGTCTGTTCGCCTCCATCCAAACAGGTAGCAAAGAGCAGAGCGAATGATCCCCGAGAGAGCACTACGGGATCAGTACAGGATCAGTACAGGATCAGTACAGGATTAGTACAGGATTGTCGGAAGAAGCAGAGCGAACAACGGGAGAGAATGCCGATATTCCGCCACCCTGAGCATTCATGGAAAAATAGATCTTCCTGAAGTAGACGCACAAGTGATTTCAAAGGTTCCTGTTTCGATCGAAGTGGACAGATTCAGATCCGGGTGAAAGCTGGCTTTCTTCCCGCGCCTGCTTCAGCTACAACCCTGCTTATCCAATACCGCGCGATTGTGCTGGATGTGGTTGAGAATCAAGAGAATGTCAAATTAAACAACAGCGCTGTGCTGTCCTGGGCAGGGCTTTTTGTGAACCTTTCCAAATTGAAGTGGAACGACAAAATTATCATTCACTTATCCGGAAATAAATATGTTTATGCAGTGCAGGAAAACAAAGTGATTTTGCCGAACGATACGTCTGTGTTGCAACACGAAGAAGACACCTGGCTGACCCTTCTGACCTGCAAAACGTTCAATGAAAAAACAAACGCCTATGAAAACCGGATCGCGGTGCGAGCTGTGCTTGTATCGGTAGAAGCCGAAAAACAGAGCAGCCAGAAAGGACAACCCGTCCTGCGACAAGATAGCAGGACGGATTGTTTTGATTCCCTTGACTTCCATGCTGATCGAGATATAATTCTGTGTGACCATTTTTACTAAATTAGTCACAGGAAGGCAAAGCATGCCCAAGGCATTCTCTGAACATGAGAAGGAAACCATCCGGACCCAGATGCGTGAGAAGGGCAAAAAGCTTTTCGAAAAGCAGGGACTCAAAAAGACCAGCGTGGACGAAATCACGGAAGCCGCCGGTATTTCCAAGGGCGCGTTCTATCTCTTCTATGAGTCCAAAGAGGAGCTGTTCCTCGAAATCCTGGAAGAACTTGAAGAAGACTTTCGGGCGCGCATCTTTGACATTTCGATCAACCAGAAGGAAAATGCACGTAAGCTGCTCGCCAAACTACTGAACAGCGCCCTGCTGACCTGGGATCGCTATCCATTGCTAAAAAACTTTGGTATAGCTGAGTATGAATATCTTGCCCGAAAACTGCCGGCCGAGCGCATTCAGGCGCATGCCAATCAGGACAATGAGTTTGTCAATGAATTCATTAAGCGCATTAAGCGCCAGGGCCTGGCGGTCAAAGCCTCACCGCGTCTCGTTTCTAACCTCATGAAGAGCTTATTTTTCGTCAGTCTGCACCGCAATGATCTGGGCGATCGGGCTTACGTCGAAACGATGGAGGTCTTGGCCGACCTCGTGGCGGGCTACATGGTAGAAGGTGAATGATGGAATTTGCAATCGAAACGAACAGCTTATCAAAATTCTATGGGAAAGTGCGCGCAGTGAACTCTGTGAACTTGCGCGTGAAGCACGGCGAGATCTATGGCTTTCTGGGACTCAACGGCGCGGGCAAAACAACGACCATCCGCACCTTGTTAGGCATGGTCCGCCCGAGCGAGGGAACCGTCAAAGTGTTGGATCAGGCTGTCGGTCCGAATGGACGCGGTCCCTGGCTACAGGTTGGGCATCTCGTGGAGAGCCCGTCTGCCTATCCTGAATTGACAGTCCGGGAGAACCTGGAGGTCGCAAGACGCCTGCATCAGATTTCGAATCCAGGTGCAACGTCACGTGCGATCGAACGACTTGGCCTCGCTGCCTACGTAGACCGCAAAGCCGGCACGCTTTCGACAGGCAATCTCCAGCGCCTTGGACTGGCGCGGGCCTTATTGCATGAACCGGAACTCTTAATTCTGGATGAGCCTGCCAATGGCCTCGACCCTGCAGGTGTTGTGGAAATTCGAGAACTGCTGGCAGCGTTGGCGCACGAAAAAGGAGTAACCATCTTTATGTCCAGTCACATCCTTACGGAAGTGGATCGTCTTGCAACACGGATCGGGATCATCCATGCAGGGCAATTGATCGAAGAATTGGATGCGGGCGCTCTCGAAAAGCTGCGCTCGAGGCGACTTGAAATCAAGGCACGCAACCTTGAAGCCGCGCAGCGCTGCCTGCTAAACGCTGGCTACCAATCCGTTTTGAACCATGAAACGATTATGATCGAAGATACTGGCGCAATCGAGCATCCGGATGAGATTGCACAAATCATGGTCAATGCGGGCACACCGCCCATGAGGCTTGCTGTGGAGCAGCAGGACCTCGAGGAGCATTTCCTGCAATTGACCGGTGGTGTCCAATGAACAACTTCCCTGCCGCCCTGTTTGCTGAATCCCTTAAGATGTGTCGCTCAAAAGTGCCATTGTTCACTGCGCTCGGCTTTGCGATGGCGCCCCTGGCGGGCGGCCTGTTCATGATTATCCTGAAGGATCCGGAAGCGGCGAAATCCCTGGGGTTGATCACGACAAAAGCCCAGCTCCTGACCGGCTCAGCCGATTGGCCATCTTTCCTGAATTTTCTGGCCCAGGCAGTTGCTGCCGGGGGCATGGTCCTGTTCTCGATCCTCAGCATCTGGGTCTTTGGGCGCGAATTTTCTGACCGCACGGTCAAGGAACTACTGGCATTACCGACCTCACGCCAGGCAATTGTCGCCGCGAAGTTCATTGTCATCATAGTATGGTCGTTTGTCATAACACTGCTCATCTTCGGCGTGGGTCTGATCGTGGGGACACTGGTTGCGATCCCTGGCTGGTCAGGGGGACTGCTGCGTGACTCGTTCATGAACATCCTGGGCATTGTTGCGCTGACCCTTCCACTCATGTCCTTTGTGGCGTTACTGGCCAGCACCGGCCGCGGCTACCTGCCCCCATTTGGCTGGACGCTCTTTACGCTCTTCGTGGCTAATCTCTCAGTAATCTTGGGCTGGGGTGACTGGTGCCCGTGGGCCATCCCTGGACTTTTTGGCGAGATCGCGGGTCCGCGCGCTGAAGTGCTTGGAATGCACAGCTATGTCATTTTGACGCTGGCGAGCCTCATCGGGCTGGCTGCCACCTTCTACTGGTGGCGCAGTGCAGATCAGACCCGCTGATCAAAGACGAAGATGTATGCCATTATTTGGCAATACCATACAAAGGCAGAGCGCACGGCTGAGTTTGAAAGAATCTACGCCTCAGATGGCGAATGGGCCAGGTTATTCAGAAAGGAAAAAGGCTACCTGGGCACAGCGTTGTTCCGGGCTCCCAGCCATCCTCAAAGCTATATCACCATTGACCGCTGGGTTTCCTCACAGGTTTATAATTCATTCCGCGCAGCGTGGGAGGATGGGTACAAGTTACTGGATGAACAGTGCAGTAATCTGACGGACAGCGAATCGTTCTTGGGCACCCTATCATTAGCACAAATGCGCAACCTGGAGGCTGAAATGATCGTACGCATGTGGCATGGACGAGTTCCGACTTCAAAAGCAGACGCCTACCGCGAATTTACGAACCGGCGCGCCATCCCTGATTACCAGTCCGTGCAAGGCAATATTAGCGTTCATGTCCTCGAGCGTCGAGAAGGCGATATCACCCACTTTATCACGTTGACATTTTGGGAAAGCCTCGAGGCCATCAAAGGCTTTGCAGGGGAAGATATCGAAGTGGCAAAATACTATCCGGAGGATAAAGATTTCCTGCTCGAGTTCGAACCGACAGTTGTGCACTATGAAGTCGTTGGACAGTCGTGAATCAAATACAAAGGCCTGACCGGTTTTCAACGTACCGGGGTCGACTGGAACCAATACCGGTCAGAAAGCCTTAACCGACTCGCATCGCAATAAAACCTGTCAGGTCTGCACATGGGGTAAACTTGCCGCATGTCCGACCTTGCCGACGTTGCCGCATTGTTTCTCAAACTGGGGTTTACAGCGTTCGGCGGACCCGCTGCACATATTGCGTTGATGCACGCTGAAGTCGTCGTCCGCCGCAAGTGGCTCACCGACGAACAATTCCTTGACCTGCTTGGTGCAACGAATTTGATCCCTGGGCCAAACTCAACGGAAATGGCAATCCACATCGGTTATATGCGCGCGGGTTGGGCCGGTCTGCTTCTCGGTGGGCTTGGCTTTGTGGGTCCCGCCACATTGATTGTTTTAGTCCTGGCCTGGCTCTACGTTCATTTTGGAACGACGCCGCAAGCTGAGTGGCTGCTCTTCGGGATCAAGCCCGTGGTGATCGCCATCATCACACAAGCACTCTGGACCCTGGGAAGTAAGGCACTCAAGAGTCGTCGCCTGGCATTGTTTGGCGTAGTTGTCTTTATTCTCTATTTCGTCGGAGTGAACGAAATCATATTGCTTTTCGCGGGTGGCTTAGTCTTCATGCTGATTGCGAATCTCCGGCGTTTCCGGAATCCACATCCAGCGCTCCTGCTTCCGTTCGGTGGTATGGCGCTTGTGCAGAGCCTGATCCCCTTCAGTCTCCCACTCCTGTTTTTGACATTTCTGAAAATCGGTTCCGTCTTATACGGCAGTGGCTATGTTCTGCTGGCTTTTCTACGCGCTGATCTTGTCCTGCGCCTGGGCTGGCTTACCGATCGGCAGCTCATCGATGCAGTTGCCATTGGGCAATTCACGCCGGGTCCACTCTTTACCGCGGCAACGTTCATCGGCTATTTGCTGGGTGGCACAGCGGGGGCATTGCTTGCCACGCTCGGGATCTTTCTTCCATCCTTCATTTTTGTGGCGATCTCGAATCCGCTCATCCCAAAGATACGAAACTCGGCCTGGGCGGGCAGCCTGTTGGATGGAGTGAACGCCGCTGCGCTTGGGCTGATGGCGGCTGTGACGTTCCAATTGGGGGTCTCTTCGCTGACAGATCTCTACGCGGTCGTGATCGCCATCGTGTCGCTGTTCCTGCTTTTGCGCTATAGAATCAACTCGACCTGGCTGATCCTGGGTGGTGCCCTGGCTGGTTTTTTACTCTCATTCGTACGGTAAAATCTAAAACACTATGGCTCTTTCCTCCGTTTACTCAAAAGCCTTCAGTATTCCCCAAACAGCCATTGACGAAAACGGCCATGTCAATAACGTGGCTTATGTGCAATGGATGCAGGATATTGCCGTTGAACATTACGAAGCCATCGGCGGGATCAACCCCATGCGGGAAGCAGGCGCAATGTGGGTGGTGCGTGAACATAGAATTGAATATTTGCTCCCAGCCTTTGCCGGGGAAGCCATTGAGGTCAGAACCTGGGTGGAAAACGTCCGGCGTGTGCGGTCATTGCGCAAATATGAATTTGTCCGCCAGTCAGATGGAAAGGTGCTGGTGAGAGGCGAAACAGATTGGGTCTTTGTAGATGTGGAGACGGGCGCGCCGCGCGCTATCCCGGAAAAAGTGTCAAAGGTTTTCGAAGCAGGAATAGAAAACTCCTGAAGAGTTAGGAGTATTGTTAGTAGCAGCGCAAGGGGTTTTGTGTTACAAACTAGAGGATTCGCTTGTCAGCGAAATACCGGGATCGGGTCGGAATCCCATCTATGTCTTGGAAAAGGAAAGCGAATGTCTCAGAAGAATCGCTTCAAGAAGCCTGTTCAAACTGCTTCCAACAGCAAATTAAAAAAGACCCGCGGTGCAAAGATAAAAGCTTCGCTCAAAGCGAGGAAGGTCTTTGAACTTCTGTTTGAAGATCATCCCATTCCTATGTGGGTCTATGATACAAAATCTCTCATGATCCTGGCGGTCAACGCCTCCGCTGTGGAAAGGTACGGATATTCCCGCGCTGAATTTCGAAAGATGACCATTAAAGACATAGGGGTTCCGGATGATCTCGATTGTTTAACAAAACAATTGAAAAAAACAGCGGGGAACTATACAGGGGAATGGCAGCATCGCACGAAAATGGGACAAAGAATTCAGGTAGAACTCACTGCCCATGCGCTCCGATCTAACAATCACACCGCTGTCCTTATGATGGCACAGGATATCTCAGAACGCAAAAAAGCAGAAGAGGAGAGCAGAAGCCTGGCGCGCTTTCCCGCTGAAAACCCGAATCCGGTTTTGCGGGCCACCTATGCAGGGAAAATTGTTTATGCTAACGCTGCAAGTCAGCCTCTGCTGGAGGATTGGGGCTGCCAGGTCGGCGATGATCTGCCCTCTTACTTGAAAGAAGTAATTAATGAGCTGATCGGCAATTCAGGCGCGAGAAAAACAATCAATGTTCGGTGTAAAGGGACTATTTACTCCATGATGATTACTCCGGTTGCCGGTGGGAATTATGTCAATTTATATGGGAGTGATATTTCTGAAAGCAAACGGATGGAAGAAAGACTCGTGCAGTTATCCCGCGCGGTCGAGCAAAGCCCGGCCTCCATTGTGATCACTGACCTGGATGGCAAGATCGAGTACGTGAACTCCAGGTTTTCTCAAGTCACCGGCTATAGCTTCGAAGAGGCCCTGGGTCAGAATCCACGAATACTGAAGTCTAATGAGACTCCCTTGCAGACGTATCAAGATTTATGGCGGACTCTGTCCACTGGCGGCGAATGGCATGGTGAATTTATCAACCGAAAAAAGAATGGGGAATTATATTTCGAATTCGCGATGATTTCACCAATCGCCAGCCCTGATGGAGTAGTCACCCACTATTTGGCCGTTAAAGAAGATATTACCGAGAGAAAACATGCGGAAGAAGAACTGAAACGAACGAATCTGAAACTCGAAACACAAATGAAGGAGATCCAGGCACTCCAGGCCGACTTATACGAGCAGGCCATTCGAGATTACCTGACAGGCTTATATAACCGGCGCTTTTTGAATGAATCGCTTGAAAGAGAATTGGCGAGAGCCCGCCGTGAAGCCTATCCTTTGAGCTTCGTCATGATCGATATCGATCAGTTCAAGTCGATTAATGACAACTTCGGGCACGAAATAGGGGATAAACTTTTACAAAATCTGGGCTGGCAACTTAACGAGGATATGCGAGCAAGCGATATTCCATGTCGCTATGGAGGCGATGAATGTCTGGTGATTTTGCCCAATACTCCCTCTGAATCCGCCCTGCAGATCGCCGAGAGATGGAGAGCGAATTTTGAAGCTTCCAATATAATACCTGCCATCAAAATTACCATATCCCTGGGGATTGCAGCGTTTCCATTGCATGGTTCGACCAGCATGGAGATTTTGGCAGCAGCAGACTATGCACTTTATCAGGCGAAATTAGAGGGCCGTAATCGTGTGGTGGTCTGGCACGAGTAAGCAATTCAATATGGGCAGGTGATAATTTACTTTCACAAGCATAGAGCTCTTAAGATCAAGAGGCCTGGATTAATTAGGACTTGCACGAAAGATCAATTTTGAGTATAGTTTTTGCTCAGTAAGTAACCCAAAAAGTCGGCACTCGAAGGGAAAAATGTCCACACTACAAGGTGAACCTCACCCTCCAACATTTCGAAGTATCTTTGCGGGCATCGCAATCGTGGCGCTGCTGTTTTTCGCTTTTATCAACCTGTCGGTGGTGGTCAAATACACTGGCGCAGTCTTAGCATTCATACCGAGCAAAATCGGGCTGATGCAAGTCGTGAAACGTGCAGAGGTAATCCCCGTAGATCTGTCCACTTCTCCGACCCCGGTCACATTTACGAAGCCAGGGAAATACATTTTTTATACCGATAACTATGATTTATTAGTCATTAACGACGCCGTGATAGAAGCAGGCTCAAAACCCTGGCTCAAGATCAGTTCTGACAACGGAGCAAGCGTTCCCATCCATTTGATCAATCGCGGCATGGCGTTTTACGACCCCATCGCTGCTAAGGGCAGGCCGATCGGTGCTTTCACCGTCGAGACCCCGGGTAACTACTCGATTACCCATCCCAGCCGGTCGGCTATCGCCAGTATCGTTCCCGATTATATAAGTGGACAGGAAAGATTTATTACATTTATCTTCATTGCTGAATTCGTGATTCTGGTCATTGCGATCAGAGATATAGGGAAGTCTGTCCGTTCACGAAAAAGCAAAACCCGGGAATAGTTTCCTGAAAGTCCTGCGATTTTACTTTTCCAACAACTTCTCATACACTTTCAACAACTTCTTCTGGGCTGCATGCCAGGTGAATTTCGTCAATGCGCGTTCGGTGGCTGAATCAGATAAACGTTTCGCCAGGTCGAAATCGTTCAATAAGACAAGCACTTGTCGCGCTAAATCTTGCGGATCACTGGGTGAAAAAAGCAAGGCATCGATATCTTCGCGGACCAGTTCACGCACTATAGGCATGTTCGAGGCGATCAATGGTCGGGAAGAAGCCATATACTCCAGGACCTTGATGGGACACGCACCTTGCGTCACATTGCGATCGTTGAGTCCAAGGGGCGCGATGCAAATATCTGATTCGGCGATCAGCGCAGGAATCTTATGATGAGGCACCGCGGGCTGAATGATCACGCTGCTCTCCACTCTCAGTTTGCGGATTTGCTTCGACAGGAGTTTCCTCTGCCTGGAGCGCCCGCGCCCGACCAGGCGTAGTTGCACAGTTTGTTGTGCAAGGATCTCCGGCAGAGCCTTGAGGAGGACATCCAGTCCTTGCCAATCCGCCAGGGTACCAATGTAAAGTAAGACCGGCGCCCGACCTGCGCGGTCTGGCAGCGGCGAAGAGGGAAAATCCGAAGGGCTGACTCCGTTTGGGATCACGGTCACCAGCTTACGGCTGAGTCCGAGCGAGGCAAGATAGTCCTGCGTTACCCTGGAGGGACAGACGATCGCGTCGCTTAGGTGCAGGGTCGCCATTTCTTGTTCTTTTATCTTGGCGAGCAGATTTGGATCGATGCCAGGATAATGATATTTGAGCTCAATCGAGGGAAGTCCGTTGACTTCAAAGAGAGTCTTATAGCCCAAACGCTTTTTGTTTTGAGCAATTACGAGCCCGTCCCAAATGTTACGATAATGAACGACATCATATTTTGGATTTAGTGTAAGATGGGCGAGCACTGCCTTTCCGAAATGGACTGCGCGCGCCAGAAAGCTTTGAGAAAGATCCTGTGAAATGCGCGTGACCCGGGCGCCCTCAATCAGATCCTCTGGAGACAGCAATCCATCATTTGGTGTGAATAGATGAACCTCAAACTGACTATTGACGAGCCCGCGAATGTTATGCAAAATATGCGTCGACGCCCCCTTTGGACTTGGTACGATATCGAAGGCAGTATAGAGGACACGCGGCATAATTTAGATTATAAGTGAGTATTCGCGCTGAGTGCTGCACCGTTCGTTCGGCAGTTGAACTGAGCGCCCCGTTCGTCCCGCAGTTCGATTTGTCCCAAAGGGACAAATCGTGCAGGACGAACGGGGCGCAGCCGACTACACTCACACTGCGAAGGAATTTTATCAATGGCAAATAAAGGCTATTTTGTGATTACAGATATTTCGGGTTATACCGAGTACTTGACCGGCTCAGAGCTGGACCATGCCAACGAGATTTTACAAAGTCTTTTCGATGCACAACTCAAGGCCGTCAAACATCCCTTCCTCATCTCGGGCTTTCGCGGGGACGCGATCTTCATGTACGTGCCGGAGACAAACTTTGTCCAATCGCAAAGTTTTCTCGAGGCGCTGGAGAATTTCTATATTGTCTTTGCAGATACACTCCAGCAAATGCAATACAACACCACCTGCACCTGCCGCGCCTGCAAGAATATGTCCATGCTGGATTTGAAGATGTGCATTCACTATGGGGAATATCTCATTCAAAAGCTGGGCGACCGCGAAGAACTCTTGGGTGCGGATGTGATCGTACCCCACCGCATGCTGAAGAATCATGTCATCGAGCAGACTAACATCAAGTCTTATGCACTCTTTAGTGACGTAGCGGCAAAGAAGTTGAATCTGCTGGGATATTGTGAAAAAATCATTCCACATATGGAAAGTTATGAACACCTTGGCGAAGTGCAGATGTGTGTATATGATCTGCATCCGGTCTGGGAAAGGTACCAAATCAAAAACAGAAAATCGGTAGAGGCAAGAGACGCCTGGGTCAAATGTGAAGTAGATCTTCCTTTTCCCCCGGCGCTCGTCTGGGAATATTTGACTAAACCTGATCTGGAAGCAGGGTTTCTGCGCTACGATTATGGAGAAAGAACGGATACCCTTGGCGGGCGGGTGCGCGAAGGGTCAGGCTTCCATTGTGCCCATGGTGACCTGCATGTATACTCCAAAATTCTGGATTGGAGACCCTTTGAATACTACACTATGGAGCAATCAGCCGTTGGAATTTCCTATATTTCCACCCGGCGTTTGACCCCACTGGGAAATGGTACCCGCCTGGGAATCTATCTCACCATGCCTCCTGAAAATTCGAGCGAGGAAGTGCGTCAGATGCTGCAATCTGCTATGGATGAAGGTTACGCAGGCCTTAGGTTCTATATCGAGCGAGATATTACAAGCGGCAAAATCACGACAAATTAGGAAGGCTTCATGGAAACACTGCTTTGCGTTGGTGGCATTCTTGCGGTCCTCAGTTTGATTCTCTTCTTTTATCTCCTGAACACCGCTCGTAAAAAGAGCCCGGTTCCAACCGCCGGCAAGAAGACGTATACACCGGTCTATATTTCGATCGCAGATAAACCAGACTCAATTATGCAGGGTATGGATCGATTTGTAAAAGAGGTTCAAAAGACCGAAACCGCAGGTGACAAATGGCGCTGGGTCCCGTTGCTGATATTTTTTGCCGGCTTGGGGTTGATGTCCATTGATGGATTACTGCTCTTGCTCGGATATACGTCTGTTGTGTTTGTCGCAGGCGGCGTTGGGTTATGGATCGCGTCGCTGGTCATGGCACGCAGCTTGCGCAAGAGTGATTCAAATGATTTCTCTCCGAGATATAAAGGGGCAAAAGAGATATTGTATACGCTGCGTGATGACCTAAAGCCTGACACGACCTTTCTGGGTCATCTTGATTTAACCGGTGCGATGCTGAAAACAAAGGTCGCCCGCGAGGCAAAAGATTCACAGGATCGCACCACCCAGTATTTCCGCGATGAGTGGCTGGCGCTCAAAGCCAAACTCTACGACGGCAATATCTTGCGCGTTTCAGCGATCCAGCGTTCCAAGCAGCGCCAACCCTATTGGAAGCGCAGTCGCATTAGCGGCAAGCTGAAACAGAAACCAGCCAAACTGAAGGGTACCGAGCAGCAACTCAAGGTACGGATTGCGGTCAACCCGGAAGTCTATAAGATAGTCCCGAACAAGGAATTCAGACAAGGCGCCAACATCGGCAAATACACGGTTGCACAACTGAACACAGAAGGCGGTATTATCGATGTCACTGCCAATTCGCCCTTCGAAGAAGTAGAGCCTGAACACATTCTCGGCTTCCTGCACTCCACATATTCACTCCTGCAAAGAAAGGCTGCCTAAATGAGTCGCAAAATCATTCCCTTCATTGTTGCAATTGTTCTGGTTTGTCTGGTGATGGGTGTTGCCGCTGCATTTTCGTTCAGCGGCACTGTGACAGCCGAAAAGTTTGGCGGCGATGTTGCCTGGTCACGCCCCTATTCTGGCGCAGAGAGTATGAAGGTCATCAACCTCATGGGAGATAGGCAGGACGAGCTCTTCATTCAAAGCCCGAGTAACGTGTCTATTTATGATGGCAATGGCGCGGTATTGCTTAGTCAGGATTACTCTTCTCCGAAGACCACACTGGGCGATGTGAACGGCGATGGCATGGAAGATATTATCGTCTACTATGTTGGCACAGGCATGTCGGTGGATGTGATCAGCAATGGCCAGAAGACGACCCTGGCGACCCTGCTGGATATTGGATTTCCCGCAAGGGTAGCGCTCGTCCGTTTCCCTGCCGGAGCCGAAATTGTTTTGGGTGATTCTGGTGGCAAACTCCTGGCTGTGAGTTTAGACGGCCAACCGTTATGGACGGCCGCCCTCGGGAGCAACGAAGTGCGCGGCCTGGACGACGCCAAAATCAGTGGACAGACTTATCTCGCCGCGGCCACCAATGATGGCAATCTGGCAGTCTATGATGGAGAGGGTCATCAGGCTTGGTCTCAGAGCCAGGAGCAGCTGAGGCGCTTGCGTGCTTTTGACCTGAATAGCGATGGCAATAGCGAAATCATCACCGGCGGAGAATATGGCGCATTTTTTATTTATAGCGCGGCAGATGGAAGCACTCTCTTCAATACAACTCTTGGACAAGCCGTCAGCGAGGTACGTGAAGTGGAATTGAACGGTGATCCCTCCTCGCGCGAAATCATAGCAGGCGGTAAGGACGGTGGTATCTGGGCTTTTTCCAATACCGGTCAAAAACTCTGGAGTGGCTCACTCTCCGACAAGGTGACTGAGATCTCTGGCATCGACATTGACGGCGATGGGAAGGAAGAAGCCGTGATCGGGGCTGATAGCGGCGAGGTGGCGGTCTTCACAGGGAATGGCGCGCGTCATAATCTGTCTAGCCACAACAGCGGCATTACGCGCATCGACGTTGGAAAGCTGGGGACCGAGCGTTATGTCGTGATCGCAGATGGGAGCGAAGTGCAGGCTGAAAAAGTCAATTTCAATTCGATCCCCGGATTTCAATACACACCTTTGGTGGCCGGAGTGATCGTCTCGGCGATCATTCTGGTGATTGCCGGAATCCTGGCCTCCATCCCGCCGAAACCTGAAATGAAAGTAGCCTTCCAGAACACAAGCCGCGAATCACTGGAGGCGCAGCGTCGTATGCTGAAAGAATCGATCGCGGATGTCGAACGGCTGCGGAAATCAGGTGAGGTCACCGGCGATGCCTACCTGGCCCGGTTAAAACGGCTGCGAGCTGATTTGGCGGAGAATGAAGCCGCGTTCAAAACCCAGGGCTATCCGATCAAAGTTGAGACCATTCAATGTCCAAACTGCGGCGGTACACTTGAACTGGGCATGGATAAGTGTGAATACTGCGGACAGGTCTTGCTCTCCTAATGACAATTTTGCATGCAGTTGTTGTATTTTTACAAATTATTCTGACATAAAGATCTTCGCGCTGACCGACACTCCCTGGCACCGCCCGCTAGGATTCTAAGAATTCCAAAGTGGAGAAAAAAAGGCTTCTTAAACGAAGCTACTACGGCGCTACAACGAACCGTGCACGAAGGCTGCTGAATCTCAAAACTCCAGTGCAAAGATTACTGGCAAGTGCTTTTAGCATAGACAACTTCCTACTTTTTACTTTCAACACCGAATATCTAACATCTCCCCTCTCAAATTCTTACTAAGCCCCCTTCTATATTTGGGGGTCATTTTGACATACGGTTCAAAGCGAGTTTAGAGCGAAGGGAGAGCGAATTCAGAGCGAGTTCATATTATCAGAGCGATGCTGGTTATGCGCCGTTTTATACCGCCATATGTGGGGGCTGGTAGCGTACAAATGATCGTCAATGAAGCCGGACTGCTAGCGTCTTATGGAGTCAGCCACGCCCGCACGGGCGTGCTGGCGTGTTGGCAGGAACATACTACTGGACCTCAATATAGATCCGCTTGTTGATGGCGCCTTTGCTTTTGTAATCGACCACCCGGATCGTGCCAACTTCATTCGTATTGCTGACGTGCGTCCCGCCATCGGCCTGCAGATCAAGACCAACGATCTCGACCGTCCGAACTTGCGCAATCCCTTCTGGCAGGAGATTGATCTTGGTACGGATCAAATCCGGGATTTGGAATGCCTCCTCCCGCGGCAGGATTTTGACGCGGATCTCGCGCGCTTGACCCACTTCTTTGTTGACCGCGGCTTCGATCTCACGGACAAGCTCGCCGCGCATGGTTTCGAACTCAAAGTCCATCCGACCTTTGAGCGGCTCCATATCTCCTCCTGTAACGAGCGCGCCGTAATCGCGGAAAACTGTTCCACAGAGCACATGCAGCGCCGTATGGGTGCGCATCAGCTCATAGCGCCGCGCCCAGTCCAGGGTCCCGTGGAGAGTGGAACCAACAGACGGCAGAGGTAGATCTCCGCCGAGGAAGTGCAAAACGTCCGCTCCCTGCTTCTTGACTTTGTTGATGGGATATTTCACACCTTCAACCGTCACCATCCCAAAATCACAGGGCTGCCCGCCCCCACCTGGATAAAAAGCTGTGCGATCTAAAACGATGGCGCGCTCGACCAGCATAACGGAAGTGACGTTCGCCTCGAACTCTTGCAAATAACTATCGGTTTGATAAAGCAGTTCTGTCATGAGGACCTCAAGCATACAAAGGTTTGATTTTCAAAGTTTACTACAAGTTCGTTCAGGAACTTCTTTTGGCTCCAGGGGAGTTTCCGTGATGTGCCGGTAGGTATGGCGGCAACCTGATGGCGATGTGTTGGTATGTAGTGATATTTGGCAACACGCAGGGCAAAAGTCCTCGCAATGGTTTTGAAACAAGTATGAGCATTATCTAAACAGCCCAATAGGAGTAAACTTGACCTTATTTCCCGGAGGCAAAGATGGACCCAAAAATTATTGTTATCGATGGAAAGACTTATCATAGTGTTGATGAAATGCCGCCAGACATCCGTCAAAAATATGAACAGGCCATCCGCACCTTAGGCGATGCAAACGGCAATCGCGTTCCGGATGCTTTTGAGGCTGCGAATATCCTGGCCGACAGGGATAAAAACGGTGTTCCTGATATTTTGGAAAACCTTGCCGCGAGCAATACCGTGGTGAACAACATGAAAATTGTGGTCGACGGCAAGGAATTCAATGGCATTGAGAATCTGCCACCTGAGGCCCGCGCCAGATATGAAGAGGCGATGGGTAAACTGGATGCGAATCGCAACGGCATTCCGGACTTTTTCGAGGGGATGATGAACACTGCAAATCAGACTTCGAATAGCTCCGCCAATGCTAGTATACAAACTCCGCCTCCGTCCAGACAGCTGGACCAGGCTGCTTATGCGAGTACTTCTCAGTCCAACCCCTTGCCTGTCAGCCCAACGATCGCCCCCGATACATCGAACGGCTGGATGCTCGCGCTCGCAGGTCTATTCTTACTGGCATTGTGTGTTGTTGGCGCGGCCGGGGTATGGTATTTTTTTCTCCGCTGATCCAATTCAAAAGAAGACTCTTTTCCCGCGCGGCGGATTGCCTCGGTGAAACGAACATGTAGCTGACGTCTGCATACACATTAGTGTTTGATTAGAAGGTCACAAGCTACTTGACTTTGATTCTGAATTTCTGTATAGTAAACTCGATACGAGAGTAAATGGCACGGCTGCCCACCGGCACGCGTGCCTTTTGTTTGTCTGCACATATTCCATTTTTTTAAGGAGCACCAATGATCCAGGTCAATGGTCTCACCAAGGACTATGGCGCGCGCCGCGCCATTGACAACCTGACCTTCGATGCGGAGCAGGGAGAAATTGTCGGCTTTCTCGGACCCAACGGCGCAGGTAAAACTACTACAATGAGAATCCTGACAGGCTACATGCCGCCCACCGATGGGACCGCCACGGTTGCGGGTTATGATGTGGTTGAGGAATCGCTTGAAGTCCGCAAGCGGGTCGGTTACCTTCCCGAAACCGTTCCACTTTATAACGATATGACCGCGCTTGAATATCTTAAATTCATGGCGGACCTGCGCCGGATCCCCGAGGCGGAAGAACGCGCCTATGAGACATTGGAAAAGGTCAATCTGACAGAGCGCGCCAACAGTTATATTGCGACTTTTTCAAAAGGCATGCGCCAGCGTGTGGGACTGGCGCAGGCACTCGTTCATCGCCCGGAAGTTTTGATCCTGGATGAGCCTACGATCGGTCTGGATCCTGCCCAGATTGTAGAAATGCGGAATGTGATCCGCGAGATCGGCAAGGATCGCACGGTTCTCCTTTCCACACATATTCTTTCAGAAGCACAACAGATGTGTGATCGCGTGCTCATCATCAATAAAGGTAAGATCGTCACGGAAGATACCCCTGAAAACCTGCAATCGCGGCTGGTAGGATCACAACGCATGCTGTTGCGCGTCCGGGGAGACACGGATGGTTTGGACTCCACGGTCAAGAAGATCAAGGGCACCCGAAACGTGGAAGCCAAGCAGGACGAATCCGTCGAGTTTGAGTTTTCCTCCGGGCAAGACATTCGCCCGCATGTAGCCAAAGCGGTGATCCAGGCGGGGTACGAATTGATCGAGATGCGCCCCATTGGAATGAGCCTGGAAGAAATTTTCCTTGAACTCACTCGCGACAACTCTTCCGATAAGAAAACTTCGTGAGGTATCCATGCGCAATATTTGGACAATTGCAAAACGCGAATATAACCATTACTTCATCAGCCCGATTGCCTATGTCGTGGCTTTTATCACTCTGCTGATTTTAGGCATTTACTTCGTATACATTATAGGGATTGTTTCTCGGCAGGCACTATTTGGTGGCTCTCAAGCTCCCGATATTACCCCCATAAACTGGCTCTTCGTCTTTTTGATGATATTCACAGCTCCAGCAATCACCATGCGCTCGCTTTCCGATGAAGCTCGCTCCGGTACATTGGAACTCTTGCTTACGGCTCCTATTCGGGATTTCGAATTAGTAGCAGGAAAGTGGCTGGGCGGATTGCTTTTTTTCTTATCCATTCTGGCCGTCACACTTGTTTTTCCACTCATCTTGAATGGTTTGGTTTCACCAGGTATCGATCAAAAGTTGGTCATGTCGTCCTATTTGGGGGTAATACTGGTCGCAGCCTCGCTCCTGGCGCTTGGAGTGGGAATTTCTGCCATCTTCAGCAATCAGATTGCAGCTTTCATCGCCACACTGGGCTTATTCTTTCTGATCTGGTTCATGATGAGCCTGTTTTCGAATTTGATCCAGGGCAGCGGATCGGCAGTTTTCCAATACCTCAATTTGTCTGCACACTTTACTGATGCTCTCAATACAGGCAACATTAAACTGTCTGATCTCGTCTACTTCTTTAGCCTGATTGCACTGGGCCTCTTCACGGGGACAACTGCTCTTGAAATTCGGAGATGGCGCTAATGAACAATAAGAAGAATCAATCTGCTGCAGCGACACGCAGATATCCTCTCATCGCACTGGCCTTCGCTCTGCTGGCCTGCATCGCTACTTTCTTCCTGATCATCGTACGCGGGCTTGTCGCCATGCAAGTCGTCAGCGTTGCTAATGTGGACAACATCCAGCGCTGGTTGCTGGTCAGTGCGGGGCTGATCATATTGGGACTGGCTGCCTATGCAATTATGGAGCCGGACAGAGTCCGTCGCTTTTTCACCGGCAGGCAAGCGCGCTATGGCAGTAACACGCTCGTGATGGTGCTTGCGTTTCTTGGCATTCTAATCGTTGGTAACGTGCTCGCTTACGAGAACCCGATCCCGGTTGCCGACCTGACGGAGGATAAGAGCAACACGCTATCGCCCGAATTGCTGAACGTGGTAAAAAATCTTCCTCAGAAAGTGACCGCCACCGGCTTCTTCTCTCAGAGCAGCACAGATACTGCTGATAAGCTGCTGAGCAAGATCAAATCCAACAGCAACGGTAAGTTCGATTACCATTTTGAAAACCCGGATCAGAATCCGCTGGCAGCCAAGGAGGCGGGCATTACAGGCGATGGAAAAATCCTTTTCCAAATGGGCGACCGCAAGGAAATTGCGGCCTTTGCAGATGAAAAGGAAATCCTGCAAACCCTCGACCGGCTGCTCAATCCTAATCCGCGGGCGGTTTATTTCCTGATCGGGCATGGTGAAGCAGGTGTTGAACAGAGCGGGGAGACGAGCCTTTCCACCGCCAAGCAAACCCTGGAGAGTAAAAATTATACGGTAAAGAGCCTCAATCTGATTGCCGATGGGAAGATTCCCGAAGATGCTTTAGCAATTATTATCGCGGGACCAAAGAAACCGGTCTCTGACCGCGAAGTATCCATCTTGAAAGACTATGTGAATAAGGGTGGTTCACTGGTTATTATGGAAGATCCCGTTCAGTTCACCGATTTTGGAGATGCGAAGGATCCCCTGGCAGACTATCTTGTCTCCGACTGGGGTATCAAGCTTGATAATGATGTGATCATTGATCTTAGCAATCAACAACAACCTCTATTTGCCGTGTCTGCGATTGCATCTCAACAGCACGCTATCACCCAGAATATTAACGCAAATTTGATCATTATCATGCCGCAAGCCAGAAGCATCAGTTTCTCCAGCCAACCTAAAGATGTTACTCAAACCTCGCTCATTGAGACCGCCCCTCCCGATCAAGCCTCGATTAATTCGTGGGGAGAGACGAATCTCACCTCGGCCTCGGGTGGGCAAATTGCATATGATGAGGGCAAGGATATTCTTGGACCTTTGAACATGGCGGTGACAGGAGAGAATACCAAAACCAAGGGCCGCGTAGTAGTTTTTGGCAACTCTATTTTTGCGACCGATCAGGGCTTCAACGCTTATGGGAATGGGAACTTCTTCATCAACTCTATCGACTGGGCTGCAGAACAGGAAGAATTGATCAAGTTCACCCCCAAAACCCCAACCGAACGCACGTTCAAAGCTCCCGGACAGTTCCAGTGGATCGCTATATTGCTCGGTTCTGTATTCATTATCCCTGGCCTGGTCGTGCTTTGGGGCGTATCTACCTGGCTGGCTCGCAGGCGTCAGGGCTAACGTATGATTCGTCGTTCTACCGTCGTCTATCTAGTACTTCTGCTTGTACTGGCTGGAGCCTATTACTACTTAAAAACCCGTGAAAAACCGGCAGATATCGCATTAACGGCTGAACCTAGTCCGGAAGCCTCTTATCTTTTCACATCGGCAGAAGGCACGCCGTCAAGTATCCGCATTAAGTCAAAGGCGGGGAGTACTGTCGAAGTCACGCGTGGCGCAGACAAAGCCTGGGCACTGACGCAGCCTACCGAAGCCAAAGCAGAGCAAGGCGCAGCCGAAGCGGCCGCCAGTCAAATTGCTACGCTGCGCATCTTGGACAAGGTCAATGATGTCGATCCTAAGATCGTAGGGCTAGATATCCCCGAATATGTCTTGACCCTAAAGTTTACCAGCGGAGAACGAACCGTCGACATTGGTGTTCTTACACCAACCGAAAGCGGTTATTATGTGCGCGACACAGCCGGCAAGATTGTCATAGTTAGCAAGGACTCGATTGATTCACTGATCAGTCTCCTAGACAATCCGCCCTACCTGGAAACGCCGACTCCGCTTTCCCCGGCTGGGACGCTTGAAACTGGCACTCCTCCAAGTGAGACTGCCACGCCTTAGCCGTAAAGTTTATAAAATTGTAATTACATTACGAAATAGTAATGAATAAGTATTGAAATTCGCCCCAAAAAAGTGTATTCTGATACTAAAAAGAATTGGACCTGTAACGAATGGATGTAGATAAAATATTGATGGTTGACGAAGAGGAAGAATTTTCTGCTATTGCCCGGCTCGTCGAACTGGGCCGCCAAAAGGGATATATCACACTCGATGATATCTTGCATTTCTTCCCTGAGGCCGAACAAGATGTTGAGCAACTTGAAGAAGCATTTTCGGCTCTTTTAAGCGCGGGTATTCCCTTTATGGAGGATACCGCTACAGCAGAACCGACCGAAGATGAACTGGTTGCCGTGGAGGCTACAGAAGTTGAACCCGAAGTTGATCTATCACTCGACGACTATTTAGCAAATATTGATACAGACGATACAATCGGTTTGTACCTGAAAGAGGTCAGCCGCGTACCATTATTGACCGCGGAAGAAGAAGTTAAATTGGCCCAGCGTATCGAGCGCGGACGAATGGCACGTGAGGAACTTGCAAAAGGCAATGCCAGTCCACGCCGCCGTTCTGAGCTGCGCAAGCTTATCGAAGACGGTTGGGCGGCACGCGAGCACCTGATTACAGCAAACTCTCGCCTGGTGATTTCGGTCGCAAAGAAATATATGGGGCGCGGTGTTCCGTTTCTGGATTTGATTCAGGAAGGTAATATCGGCTTGATCCGCGCAACCAAAAAGTTTGATTACCGCCGCGGACATAAATTCTCCACCTATGCAACCTGGTGGATCCGCCAAGCTGTGACGCGTGCGATTGCCGATCAGGGACGTACGATCCGTGTACCCGTGCATATGGGTGATCAGATCAATAAACTTCTGCGCGTGCAGCACCAATTGACTCAGCGGCTTGGGCGCGAACCCAGTGTGGAAGAACTGGCGGTTGCCCTGGATGTTCCGCCCAAGAAGGTTGAAAACATGATCCAGGTTGCAAGACGTCCACTTTCTTTGGAAACCCCTACCGACGACGAAGAAGATTCTGTCCTTGGTGATTTTATCGAAGATGATGAGGCGCCCCCGCCCGACGATACCGCGACCTATAACCTGTTACGCGAGCACCTCGGCGAAGTATTAAATGGATTACCCCCGCGTGAAGTCCGCATTTTGCAATTGCGTTATGGATTGCTGGATGGACAAGCCTACACTCTCGAAGAAGTTGGACGCAAGATGGGCGTGACCCGTGAGCGCGTCCGCCAAATCGAAGCGCAGGCCCTGAGCCGGCTCCGCCATCCCTCCATACGGCGGAAATTGCGTGACTACCTCGGAGAGTAAGTCAAAGAGCGACATCGGAAGGTGTCGCTTTTTGATTCGCAGCTTATAATCAAGCTGTGGAACAAAAGAAAATCTTGCTTGGCAGCGCCATCATTGCATGGAGTGGGCTTGTCATTGCAGCCTATTTTGTCGTACACAAACCATTTGCGCTTCAGGTAGTTGATCACTTAACAGGTCTGGCCTGGACACTCGTTGTGACCTGCTTGCTTTTGTTCAATGCCCTGGCTATTGGTCTAGCCACAATCAAGCGATTGATGCCAGATGCCGCCGAGGATACCTTGTCCCTGGTTCTGGCCGGTGGGATTGGGTTAGGCGAGCTTGGTTTGCTTGGGTTCGCGCTTGCGGCAATGGGTGCCTCCAAATTCTGGATGTTATTGACGGCTCAGATTCTCATTCTTGGCTGGTCTCTTTGGAAAGGCAGAGGACAAAAGACAGTATCCCTGATTAGGCGTTCAATTGCAGAAATCAATTCCTCAAGATTATTTATCCCTCCCTGGATTATATGGGCCGCTTTACTAGCGCTTATTCTGACTTTCTTAATGACTCTGCTGCCGCCGGCGGATGCTTTTGATGCACTGCTTTATCACTTGACTATTCCGGAACTATGGCTGCGTGATGGAGGCCTAAAGGCATATAATTTTCCACATTATTGGTTTCCAGGCCTGGTAGAGGGCGTCTATTTTTGGGGGTTAGGACTAAAATCTGAAATCGTCCCGCAACAAATTCATTTCGCATGGGGCCTATATGCAGCGATCCTGATATGGGGTTGGACGCGACGCCTGTGGGGGGACTTGACGGCCTGGTGGGCACTCATTTTGATGGTTTCCATGCCATCCTTTTTAAGATTAGCGACCTGGGCATACACAGATCTGGCGCTGGCCTTTTTCGGTGCCGCAATGTTATACACATTGTCACAGGGCAGAGTACAGGCTGATACCCGCTGGTGGAATTTAAGTGCAATCAGCGCTGGGATGGCAATGGGTGTCAAGTACACCAGCTTTGTCATGCCGTTGACTGCAATCATCCTCATTTGTGTCTGGAAGATTCACAACCGCAGAGATTTGTACGTTGAGGTCATCAAATTCGCTTCTCTGAGCGCAGCAGTTGGGGCCATCTGGTATTTGCGCAACTGGATCTGGATGGGAAATCCCATCTATCCATTTTTGTTCGGCGGGCGCTATTGGGATCAATTCCGTTCTGCGTGGTTCGCCACCCCGGGAACGGGCGCCGGCTGGGACTTAAAAGCATTGATTTTATTGCCGTTCACCATCACGTTGGGCTATCAAGATATCAATGCTATTGATGCCGACATAGGACCGTTGCTGCTCGTAGCTCTCCCGCTGGCGTTCTGGGTGATCGCAATTAAGAGACATGTTGAAAACTCTCGCAGAACAGCACTAAGCGCAATTGGACTTTTTTCTTTTATTAGTGCAGCTTTCTGGGTTTATGGTTATATCGTCACAAAAGATCTATGGCAGACCCGCTTGTTGCTTCCGGCCATCGTCCCCTTTGTGATCCCTGCCTCGGTAGGTCTAACAGCCCTGAGTGCCCTGGATAGAAAACGGCTGCGCCTGTTTTTTATCGTTTCCGGTCTCGCAGCCATATCCATCTATGCCAATCTATTCAATCTGGCTCTCAGCGTCATTGCCCGAAATCCCTTATCCATTGCGGCAGGGATCGTGACGAGCCAAAGCTACCTCGAGAGATACCAATCAGGGTATGCATATGCTCTCCAAATGGTGTCCCAAACCCCTTCAAATTCAAGAATTTATTCCTTATTCGAGCCACGAAGTTATGGAATGAGCAGAACCATACAACCCGATCCCATTTTGGATAACTTCTCACATGACGTTTACCTGTATAAGGAGTCGGAAAACATTGTCCATACATGGCGATCACAGGGATACACATATATACTCTTGAATGTCCGAGCTGCTCCCATTATTTTGGATAATCCGGGTGATCGGGCGGTCTTTGACGGGACCATCGATCTTTTGAAACAGATCTCCACTTCCCCTGATGGGAATTATGAATTATTAGAAATCCCTGCGCGCTAGCTGGATGACATTCTTAAATGATTGGTAAAATTCCATTATGCAAGAAAGATCCTTGAATTACAAAATCGTCGCCATTCTCTTTCTTGCATTCTGCATTCGTCTGCTAGGGATCGCATCACGACCGATCTGGTACGACGAAGCATTTGCGATCCTTTTTTCGGAAAAAGGGGTCGGAGCAATGCTCTACGGGACCCTCGCCCCGACAGGGGCAGGCAGCGCAGATATTCACCCTCTGGGATATTACACACTGCTCTGGCTGTGGATGAAGCCCTTTGGTGAATCGCTCCTGGCAACACGTTTACTATCCATATCTGCAGGTCTGGTTTCAGTTTACCTGGTTTATCTGATTGCTTTGGAAGCTTTTTCTGATACGAGAACTGCGTATCTGAGTATGCTCTTTGCCGGGCTGGCACCGTTCCAAATTCACTATGCCCAGGAAATTCGGATGTATTCGTTTCTTGCGCTGTGGCTGTTACTTGCCACCTATGCCTACCAGCGTGGTTCGAAAACAGCGAACTGGAAATGGTGGTGCCTTTTTTCCATTTCTGCGGCACTGGCACAGTACACACATAACCTCGCCGCTTTCTATCTCGTTGCGCTTGCCTTCTTGCCAATTCTTGAAAAAGATTGGAAAGCACTGCGCGCTATGGCGCTCGCCGGGGTCGGCGCTCTGATTCTGTATTCACCCTGGGCAGTTCAACTTCCAGCTCAATTCTCAAAGATCCAGAGTGCCTATTGGGTAGCACGCCCGGATATTTCGAAACTATTCACACTTTTATTGGTTTACATTACGAATACGCCGGTACCGGTTAATTTAATAGCCGCAGCTTTGGCGATGGCCCTACTTATTGTGACAATTGGATGCATCCAGACCGTGAAAGGGATCCGGCGAACCAGTCCAACGGACAAGACCTGGGTCCTCTATCTCTCCGTCGCGCCGCCGCTCCTGCTATTTTTATTTTCCCAATGGAAACCGGTGTACATAGAGCGAGCCCTACTTCCCTCGGGTGCAATTTTTTGTATCTGGCTTGCCTGGGTCATAGTCAAAACAAGCCTCACAAAGGCAGTGCAATACGTCTTGTTCAGCCTGGTCGTCATTGCATTTGGACTCGGGATTTATCAACACGTGACCTATCGCGATTTTCCCTATGGACCGTTCAAAGAATTAGATCTGTCGCTGAAACAGCGCCTCGAGACTGGTGATGTAATTGTTCATTCCAACAAGTTAAGTATGATCCCTGCCATGTTGTTTGATCGTGATCTGGCGCAGTCCTACATTGGTGATCCGCCAGGGAGCAGCACCGATACCCTCGCGCCCGCCACTCAACAGGTTCTGAATATCCGAGCTGAAAAAGACATCCGGTCGGCCACAGGCAATGCAACGCGGGTTTGGTATATTATCTTCCAACGCTCCATAGAGGAATATAAGGCCGGTGGACATTCGACCCATCCAGATCTTGAATATTTGGATTCGCAATACGATCTGCAGCTCGAAGAAAGCTGGGACGGACTTAAAGTCTTTCTCTACGCCAAAAAACCATGATGGCCGGCAACAGAAAAGATTACATCTGGATACTCACTGCTTCAGCGCTCATTCTTCTCTGGAGCTCCATTCCCACCTGGGCCGGCTATCGGGCTCAGACCAGAGAACTCCGCTTTCGGGGGATTTATTTCGATAGCCAGGATTACGCTGTCCACATTGCGACAATGGAAGCGGGAAGACAAGGCGAATGGGCATACCAGTTTCGATTCACAACAGAGTCACATAACCCCGCCTTTGTCCGAATGTTTTACGTTGTTCTCGGTCATTTAAGCAAATGGCTTGGGCTCACATCCGAATTCACGTTTCAAGCGGCACGCTGGCTTCTAGGTTTTGTCGCACTTTTTGCCTTATACAAATTGATGCAGCGGGTCTTCCCGGATCTCTTTTGGGCACGCGTAGCCTTTCTGCTTGCCGCACTTGGATCAGGCTTGGGATGGTTACAACTTATCTTTAACAGCGTTCCCGGTAGGATAACCCCGATTGACTTTTGGCTGATTGATGATTATGTTTTTTTTAGTCTGTCGGTCTTTCCTCATTTTGTTTTTGTTACAGCTGGAATGTGCGTTGCGTTAACTCTCTGGCTTGATTTTCTGGAAAAGCCACGTTGGACACATATCGTCTGGATTGGATTGACGGCCATTCTTGTACAACTTGTTAACCCGATTGCCTTTGCGACTGTGGATGCGGGTCTTGTGGGGGCTACGGTGTTTGCGTGGTGGGGTGCAAAAAAGATTCGCGGAGCAGATATTATTGCACTGCTCATAATAGCAATTACCCAGGTCCCTTTATTCGCTTATAACTTTATTGTGCTGAACAATGATCCTCTTTGGAGGCAATTTACTGCGCAAAACAGGACACTATCGCCCCCGCCAAGCTATTATTTTTGGGGTTTTGCATTCTTTTGGCCTCTGGCATTTCTTGGAACCCACATCGCGCTCCGCAATAGATCAAAGGCTTTAGGAGCAGTACTTTTTTGGGTCATTGTTGCGTTCATACTGGCATACGCCCCTGTTTACATTCAACGACGATTTTTGCAGAACATTACGATTCCTCTGGCAATATTGGCAACCACCGGGCTGATTAGTCTCTTCGAGAGGCTGGCAATTCAACGTCCCGGAATGCCACACATGCAGAAAAGTTGGGCTATCCTGTTTGTATTTCTCGCGTCCATTTCATCTATTCAACTTAGCCTGGGTCGAGCCGCTTATCTCCAAACTCATCCCGAAGATTTCTATTATCCAGTGAGTCTCGATGATGCGATTAAGTGGTTTCGCGGAAATGCCCAACCCGACGATTTCGTGCTTGCTTCAGAAGAGACATCTCAGATAATCGCTCAAAAAGCGGGTCTGCGAGTATATTTTGGTCATGAAATGGAGACACTGGATTACAAGACTAAGCAGATAAATGTTCAGGCTTTTTTTCGAGGAGAATTGCCAGAATTAGCAGGCAAACCTATCCAATGGGTTGTCTACGGACCATTTGAAAGGAAACTTGGCGTGAATTTCCGGAGAGCAGAGAATTTGGAACAGGTGTACGAAACGCCAGAACTTCAAATCTATCGAGTGAAGTAATACATTTATGAGTCGTGTGCATCGAAATGAGGCATTGAATAACTATGAGGGCATATCATAACCGCCACGTTGACGAAATCCTGGACTGAACATAAGTTGAAAGTCAGCAATTAATTGAGCGCCTCTTTCTTCCAGATAACTGGATAGGCTATTCGTAACGGCATAAGAATAAATATCTCGTTCACCAAACCATCAAAATTGATTACGGTCCCGCCTTGATAATCTCCAATAATACCTGGGTGCCACGCGCCGATCCTTCCATCCAAAGAATGATTGTGGAGATATTTACGTGCCTCAAGCATGAGTTGCTAGTGACACCAAGGCATATGGGTCTCAATTGGGTAAGTCCAAAAGATTTCATTTAGTAACATCAAAACTTTATGTATAATCATACATATGACAAAACAACGCATAGGTTTATCCGCAATCTTTCACGTCATTGAATGATTTACCTTATCCTCGATACCTATGCTAGTAAGTCATGTGCACATTGGCCCGCGATTGTGATATGCTCATTCTTGCTACACGCAGAAGGTGATCAAGACAAAGCTTAAACAAGAGCATTTCGGTATACTTAACTTTAAGAGCAAACTTGTCACAAAACATGCTTCATGAATAACGCCGCAGACAATTCATTCCAGTTCATATTTTCTAACACTATTGTCATATTGACACCTGTCTACAATGATTGGCATTCATTTGTACATCTTCTAGCGAATATAGATGCCTGTGCAGATACGATGGGCAATGTAGTTATCAGTGTGATTGCGGTTGATGATGGTTCTACTCACCCACCCTCAATTATCAAAGATAAGCTCGCAAAGTATAAACATATCCAAGAGGTAAGCGTACTTCATCTCGCCCGCAACTTAGGACACCAAAAAGCAATTGCATTAGGCATTGCCTACGTGAATTCACACATGAAGTGTGATGTCATCATCATAGATTCGGATGGAGAGGACAAACCCACAGATATTAAGGAACTTTTGACTGAAAGCAGGAGATTCCCCGATCAGGTTATTTTTGCACGTCGGGCCAGGCGTTCCGAAGGTGTTGTTTTTCGTATCTTTTATTTCTTATATCGCAGCCTATTTCGAATACTGACAGGTGGAGAAATTGCCTTTGGCAATTTTTCACTGATCCCCGCGGCATTGCTTAATCGGATTGCTCATCTACCGGAAGTCTGGAATCATTTTGCAGCGGGGATCATGCATGCCAATGTTCCGTGGACAAGCATTCCTACCCAACGTGGCTCGCGCTACGCTGGCAAATCGCATATGAATTTTGTTGCCCTAGTAATACATGGGTTAAGTGCTATCTCAGTTTACCTTGAAATCCTTACTGTGCGCCTCATGCTCGTGGCAAGCTTTATCATCGCGTTCAGCCTGATCGGTTTCTTGATCCTACTCTATATAAGATACCTTACACCGCTTGCCATTCCAGGATGGGCCACAAATGTCGCCATTGGGATTGTTGTAATTATGTTTCAAGCTATCCTGTTGCTCGCTCTTCTGGCATTTCTTGTTCTGAATTACCGGAGCAGCAAGCTTTTTATTCCTGCGAAGGATTACGAAGATTATTTGCTGGGTTTAGAAAAATTTCTATGACAAACGATAGAATGTACATTGGACAAGAATTGACCATCTTTGCCCACGCAATAAATTGGAAAAAATACTACACAGCCATTATCAAGCCATATTTTGGCAAGCGTGTTCTAGAAGTCGGCGCCGGAATGGGGGCCACAACAGCCATCATGTGTGATGGAACACAAGTAGAATGGGTCTGCTTAGAGCCTGATCCTGATCTGAGAAATGAGATTGCTCGATTGATTTCAGACAAGAAACTGCCTGCCTGCTGTCATACTCAGGGTGGTTTCGTTGCAGATTTAGAACGAGGCAATTCTTTTGATACGTTTATCTACATTGATGTTCTCGAACATATCGAAGACGACTACGCTGAACTACAGGCAGCCTCTGTTCGCCTCGCGCCAGGGGGGCACCTTATCGTGCTTTCTCCTGCCTTCCATTTTCTTTACAGCCCTTTCGACAGGTCTATTGGGCACTATCGCCGCTATAACAAGAAAATGCTCCAGACATTATCTCCTAAGGACTGCGAGATCGAGAAAATGATGTATTTAGACTCCGTTGGCATGGCAACTTCATTGATTAACCGATTTTTTTTATCGCAGTCAATGCCGACTGTGGCCCAAATCAGGTTTTGGGATAAGTGGATCATACCCCTATCAAAATGGGCTGATCGCCTCTTTGCCTATAGATTTGGCAGATCTCTTTTGGGGATTTGGAAAAGAACATGAAATCTGAATACCCTATCAATCTTGAACAGAAGGTATTGGTGCCGACGTGCGGAGGAATCATTATCCTCCTAATTATTTTGATCATGAACAAGGACTATCCGTTTGTTGGGCATGATTATCGCTATTTTATTCCACGCTTAATTGACACTGATTTGCATATCTCGTTGAACGGATTGAGCATCCAATGGTATACACCTAGTTTTGGCGGGGGTCTTCCCGCTTTTCCGAATCCCCAGCATATCGAATACTCTATTGTCCAATGGCTCTCCATCCCAGTTACCCCCTGGTTGGCAATTCTCTTGAGTACAGCAGCGATATCACTGGTGGGATATTATTTTTTCTATAAATTTCTAAATGAAAAGCTTGAATTGAATTGGAAGGCCAGCGTCCTTGGTGCAATGTTCTTTATCGGGAATGGCTTTTATATTGAGCACCTTATCGCAGGCCTGCTAGGTTATCAACTATTTCCACTTGCCGCCGTCATTCTTTATGCGTTGACGGACCAACGCAATAAATATTTCTACAACTCGGCCCTCATAGCCGCTGTGATTACACTGATGATACATCAGGCAGGTTTTTACCTTCTGCTTATCTTCGCCTTATCGTTTAGTATCACATTGCCTATTCTCTTTTGGTATAAACCCCTGGCAATTAATGTGAGAAGAATAGCCCTGACTACGCTGACGGCAATTATTTTATCTGGGGCGATGGCAGCTTCAAAAGTATATGCCGTATCTGCATTTATGAACCACTTCCCTCGCACCGCATTTGATAGCTATGAGGCTGGTTTTTTACAGGCCATGATCGGTATCGTCGCCCAATTGCTTGGCGTGATGACATTGGAGCCTTTCCTATTAATCGCAAAGTATAACCCTGATTTTTTATCTGGCGCGCTGAGTAATATTACCGGGACCAAATATGGAATATGGGAAACTGATACCGGGCTATCGCCCGTTTTGGTTACTTTTCTTTTCCTCGGACTCGCGCAAGCCATCTCACTTGCTCACAGAAACACTAAACCAATCCTCAATCGTTTCAGCTTGTCTAGCTTCATTCTATTGGCGCTTCCAATTTGGGTGACCACAGAGATGATTCTCGCAAAGGGCATAATTTATACAAACACAAAGCAACTACCGATTCTTAAATCACTTCATATTAATATCCGCTTTACCTCAGCGTTTATCCTTCCCTTAATCATAGTCGGCACCATTCAGTTGCATCGTTATTTTCTACAAAATTCAAAGCGAGTGTACTTTTTTGTAATCGCGGGGTTGACAAGTATCTCTCTCTTCTCATATTTTTTTCTTTCAAATATGGTTTATGAAAATGATTTTAGTGTGAAAGCCTCTGATGCTTTACACGAAAAAATTGAAAATGGAATGACGTTTCCAGTTATTGATATTACGGATTCGGCGGCTGCGCAATGGTGGGGGTTTTCAGATTACTCAAGTCTATTTCGCCCCTATGAGCCCATCTTTGGATATGAACTGGAGGCGTTTGCCACGGAGATACATCCTGGTAAGGTTCTTGAAATAAATAACGGTTACTTCAACATGACCAATCCGGCAAGCCTTGTTTACCCGGAGATAAACAATCTTCATCCTTTCGAAAGGATCAAAGCAACCGAACGGGAAAAACTTGAGATCTTTCTGGAACGTCGACAGCCTGAATGGAATATCCCTTTGGCACAGAGAATTCTAAATATAATCTCATTGGTCGCGTTCATTCTTGATGGAGGGCTTTTACTGGTCACAAGCATTAGCAGAATAGCTGGTAGTGCTGACAGAGATAGAAGCTTCAACCATTAACCAATACATTGATCTGGAAGGAGTATAGGCTTCTCAATATCGTTTGACAAAATATAAAAAATAGATCCTTCTCGGTAGAATTGCAGCTAGATAGAAGTAATCAACCGAGGAGATCTAAAATGCAGTATAGCACAGGCAGGATTGAACGGGAGATCAGTGCTAACGGGATCGGGTGTGATAGCTGCTTTTCGGTTAAACTTACCAGGATACTGCTATGGTAATTTCTTGTCATTCCAAACTTTAATAATGATGTGCTATCGCTCCTAGCAAAGATCTAGGTTCTTCAGTAAATATATGACCACTAGCGCTCTCTTCAACAACACGCTTCTTCATCGTTGGAAAATGCTTGACGAATCCTGGCGTTTTGCCCTGGGAGCATTCCTGGCTGTACGAGTATTTTATGCTCTATGGTCAGGGGTGATTCTGATGATCCAGCCCTTGGCGGTTCAAAACATTGAGTTGTCGGGCGAACCTGTGCTCACAATCTTCAATTTGCAAAACAGCCAGGCCCATACCTATCTTCGTGAAATCAATGGACAGGTCTTGAATTTTCGCGCCGCAGACGCTGGGACTGTGATGGACCTACAAACAGGCAGCGTTTGGGAGATTTCTTCAGGGCGAGCTTTCCAAGGAGCCTATCAAGGACTTACCCTCTCACCCTCGAAAACGGCGCCCTCTGAAATCTTCCCCTATTACAATGCCCGTCCTTATCCAGTCCCATGGCTGGCGCTCTGGCAAAGATTCGATGCCAACTGGTATCTCTCTGTGGCAGAGGACGGTTATGGGAATATCCCAGGAGATGATCATTTTCCACCCCTATTTCCCGTGCTGATCCATATCCTACAACCATTGTTTGGGGGCGCTTTTGTCGCGGGACTATTTATATCTCATCTGGCTACTTTCTATGCGATCAAGCTCTTATACGATACCTTTAACGAATGGGGTGGAGACCTTTTAGCAAAATGGACAACGTTCTTTGTGCTGATTTATCCGACAGCGTTCTTTCTGTTCAGTGTCTATTCTGAATCATTATTTCTAGTCACGGCGCTGCTTTCGCTACGGTATATGAAGAAACGCTCCTGGGCCTGGAGCAGTTTTTGGGCGTTTTGCGCGATCTCAACTCGGTTGCAAGGTGCTGCCCTCGTCCTGCCGTTGGTGTACTTAATGTGGCAGGATCGTCCATTTCTCCGTAAGGCAGCTCATTGGTTTAGTCTGGCAGTACCGGCTCTGGGCGGGTTATTCTATTTATTTCTGCGCTCGAGGCAAATCGCGGGTGGGGCAATTCCGTTTGTTGAGGCGAACTGGCATGCACGCCTTGTCTTACCCTGGGAAACTTATTGGTATGCCGTCCAGACCCTTTTTTCAGGCAAATTTACGTTTATCGATGCCTTGAACTGGGCTGTTGCTACCCTCTTCATTGTCCTGCTCATCGCTGGCTGGCGAAAGATCCCCCTCGAATATAATCTGTACGCCGCCCTCAGCTTGCTGATCATCTTAATTAGAATCGTCGAAACACAACCTTTGATCTCCATGTCGCGCTATTCGCTCATGCTCTTTCCCTCGTTCTTTACGCTTGGTTTGGCCGGTGAAAAGCCATGGCTTCGACGATTGATCGTATATAGCTTCGTCCCCCTCAACTTATATTTGAGTGCGCAATTCTTTCTGTGGGGCTGGGTAGCCTAGAACAGGCACAATCCTATGAAATTGCTTCGGTTTTTGCTCCCTCGAATTGAATACATTTTGTTTATCGCGGTTTTCTGGGGAATTTTGGCCAGTGGGCCTAAGATCCTGAATTTCGATGGCGACCTGCCGCGCCACATCTTGACCGGGAACCTGATCCTGCAAACCCGCCAGGTCTCCACCACCGACATTTTTTCTTTTCGCACCGTAGGCTATCCAAGTTTTCCTCATGAGTGGTTTTCGCAGGTCGCACTCGCGGCAGCCTACGATTGGCTTGGCTTAGACGGTATTGTCCTGCTGACTGCCCTGGTCATTATGCTGACCTGGATCATCGTCTATCGCCAGGCGCTACATCGGTCGAACAGTTTTTTTTCAGCACTGATCCTCACCGCATTGGGGGTAGGAGCGAGTCAAATCCATATTCTGCCGCGCCCACATATCTTTACATACCTGCTGACCGCAATCTGGATCACATTACTGGAAAACATACGTGAGAACAAAACACGAGCATGGTGGGCGCTTCCGATCGTGATGTTGCTCTGGGTCAATATGCACGGGATGTTCGTACTTGGTATTATGATCTTGGGTATCTATATAGTCGGAGATTTCCTTGAGCAGCGATCCATGACTTGGTTTACAAGTCAGAAGACAAAGTCACTTTTGCTTGGGGGCGCGCTTGCTCTGATGGCAACGTTTTTCTCTCCAACCGGTCCGAAAATATGGGAAGCAATCGCCTCTTTGGGGAGCAACGCCTATATCACCTCAAAAATCCCTGAATACCAATCTGCGAACTTTCATTTGCCAGAGACCTGGCCTTTTGTAGCCATTCTGCTACTGGTCATCATTGGTTTGGCTCGTTCAACGGAAAGGGTGCCCTGGACAAATATTTTGTTGATTACGTCATTTACCGCGATGGGCCTCTATACAGCTCGGATGATCCCTTTGTTTGCGATTATAGTAACCCCCATCGCCGCAAAAGCACTAGCCGACTGGGCCCGGAATGAGTACCCTCAAAGTCGATTGTTTATTACAGAAGAAAATATTTTCAAGATAAATTCAACCTCAAATGGCCTGATCTGGGTTTTTGCGATCGTCATAATTGCGGCTGTGCTGCTTCGATCTGGCAGAACGATTGACCCCGAAGGGCAAGGCAATGTGTTTGATGAAAACTTCTTTCCCGTACAAGCGGTAGCCTGGCTGGAGAGTCATCCGCCGCAAGGACATATGTTTAATGAATTTGACTGGGGTGGTTATGTATTATTGAGGCTCTGGCCCAGCCAGCAGATCTTTATGGATGGGCACACACATATTTATGGTGAAGCGCTGACGCGGGAATATGAACAAGTGATCACAGTTGGCAAAGGCTGGGAGGATATTCTGAAAAAGTATGACGTGAGGTGGGCAATTCTACGGGTCAATACTTCCTTGGCTAAAGCACTTTCTGCATCAACCGATTGGAAAACTGCTTATGAGGACACAACTTCCATCATCTTGATTCGCAAGTGAGACTTTTCAGGAATTATTGTTTTGCAAAAACGGCCACATCTTCCGTTTCATAGATCACGTTAAAATCCTGAGCCGCATGCAGTGACTCCAGGAAAAGCGGAAACGTTCTTTGAAGATCAAGCGGTATGCAATTATTCACACGCAGAAGTTTGGAAACGTAGACATAATCGTACTGCGAACGGTCAATCGCTCCATTCAAGCAGGAAATATCGCCTGACGCCAGACAATTCTGGACAGGATAAGTTGAGATCACGTACGTGTTAAAATTCTTTCCTTCTGTCCATTCTCGCCCTTGCACCGTATATATGCTCTGCCTGCCTGTCAATGCCGGGAACCATTCGAGGACTGAGTCGCACGAAACGGACGTCGTTCCGGTCAAGACGAGGAAGCGTGAATCGGATGGAGTGTTCTCTCTTACCCAGGTCATGGCTTCCTGATCTGGCCGATAAAGCGTTGCACTCGACAATCCTAATCCAAATTGATAGGTGGAAAAGATCAGGTACAGCAGCAGATAAATAAAAATGTTGCGTTCTATCGAAGATATTTCTTCAGAATGCTCGACCTCGGTATGATCACTTCCCTGGGCCGTAGTTCGGACCTTCCCAGCTGCAGCCTGGATCGCAGGAAAAACCACTTCTGCCAACCCAATAGCGGCGAGCATGGACAGCGGAATTGCAGCGGGCCCCGGGGCACTGCGTCCCTCCACAAAGAATGGGATCACCATCCATAACGGCAGCAGATAATCCCGACGCGCGAGACGTTGTCCAATCCCAATGAGCCCAAGGATTGCGATCACCGTCGCATAGGGCTCTTCCGTAAAGACAAAGAACAGGAGGTGAAATACAGCTAAAGCTTTTTGTCCTGTCTGGGCGCCCTTGATCAATGGACCAATCCCGTGATAATGAATCACGGTCACCCACCAGGGTGCGGTGACAATCAAAACAAGGACGCCAACGAATATTGAATTGATAAATGTGGTCTTTTTGCGTGACAGCATCAGCCACAAAAAGATGGCTGAAACAAAGGTATGCACCGCCGCCTCCGGATGGCTGAGCACTGCCAAACCGCCGAAGAGGCCCGCCAGGAAAATATCCCTGCGACGGTTCTCTTCATAAAGCCGTATGATCGTGGCAAGCGTCAACAACATAAAGAATTGACCCGGACTGCGGGTGAGCCCACCGCCCATCACGAACCATGAAAGTGCCCGCGGCATGAGCGCAAAGAATAAGGTCGAGATCGCGGCCAAATATTTATTCTTTAATAGCCGCACGGCAAGTAGATAGAACGCCGGGATGGAAAGTGACGCAAAAAAAGCTGGCAACCAGCGCAAGACTTGAACCGCGCTCAACCCAAATAGATCCGCTGCCATCCGGCCAAGATAAAACCCAAGAGGCGGATAAGCATACGGAATGTTCAGGAGGTTATAGGTTGTAAAGGCAGGTAAAAAATAATGGCTGGCCTTCAAGTCATCGACCATCACCGCGAACATGCCTCCATCATTGATTGGAAAACCAGCCAGTGAGGTCACGTTGAAACGCATGAATGTGCCAATAAATAATGCTATAAGAAATATCAGACTTGCCCACTCGGTACGACGGATAGTTTTCATGTATGGAGTCTCCAATAGCAGGATGGTCAGGATTCTAACATGACCAGCTAATGGCTCGGCTTTCAGAAATGGTAGGGGGATCTATTAGGCAGAAGGAGAGAATGCGCTCCGTGAGAATCTGCTTGCAGTAATAAATAAATAGATCAAAAAAAACATCACCAGGTATACAATCGGAAACTTGAGGTAGCCCGTACCCGCAAACCCTAATGCGAAGAGCCAGGAAACAGCCAGAGGGATCATTGCGAGGTAATTTTGAGGGATCACATCATCTTTTTGAAGTATTCGTAAGATACAGAAAATTGGAATTATTAATAAAATGAGATCATGATAGTGGGCATATGGCAGAAGAAATATACAGACGGTCGACAACAGGCCAATGTGCCTTTCCTCAATCGCAACGTTCTTATGCCACATCCAGGAGAAGCCAAGGATCCCCAGTGCATAGCACGCCCATACCAGGTTTTTTACGGGGGTTGGGTCAGCAATCGCAAAATTTCGTCTAATGATGCCGGATATCGTTGGCATGTCCAGCGCATGCTGTTCGTGCCAGACTGTGCTCTCGATATATCTGAGGCTTTCTACGAATCTAACGCTCCCTTCGCTTCTCAACAATCCAAAGCTGATCGCAGCCAATATTGAGCTTCCCATGAGAAATCCCCAGAAAACCTTCTGATGACGGAAAAAGAACGGGATAGCCAGAAATAAGGCGATTTGCGGCCGGACGGTTGTAAGACTTAATCCTATTCCCGACAGGATGTATTTTTTGGACAATAGCCCGGATGCCCAGATAACAGCCCCAAGCAGTAAGATGGCCGTATCCTGACCATTCATCAGGCCGCTAAACGTCGGGTCGAATAAATAGGCCCCCACACACAAAATAACAAGGTTCTCCCTGGTAAATTTGCGTAGCTCCAGCATGTTTACGAGCAGATAAACATTAAGGGCATTCACAAAAAGCAGAACAGTCGCCCACCTTTTGAAAGATGCAACATAATTTTCGTCAACCAGGGCAGCTGCTAAAGGAGCAATAAAAGGCATATGGGTATAAAAGATAGGGGTAACAGGGTGCCCGACCACCTGCTCTTCAACTCTCTTCTGCTCTTCAATATTGTATATAGCTGGGACACCTTTTGTTTGAGATATCCGCCCAAAATTATAGAAGCCGATAAAGTCCGAGCCCGTTCTCTGGTCAGGATCCTTGATCATGTTTACCCATGAAAGGATAAAATACAAGAACAAAGAAAAAACACCTACATAAACAATAATTCGACGAAAATTTGGCTTTCGAATATTCAAATTGATAGGTCTCCCTTAGATGTTTTGGAAAGGGCAATGAAAGGGTTTTTTCTTCGAATGAAGCCTACCATACAGCATCAATCATGATCGCCAGGAAAATAAATACCAGGTAAGTGCTCGACCATTTATACATCCGCCAGGCAACCTTATTACCACCCGTTTTCCATACTGCCCAGGCGGCATAGATCAGTGCCCCACCAAGGACAATCGACGAGACGAGATAAACGATCCCGGCCAGCCTCAAAATTGGAAGCAACAGGGTCACCGCGATCAGTTCAATTGTGTAGATGAAGATTTGTTTGCGTGTCTCCAATTCGCCGCGCACCACGGGCAGCATGGGCACACCCGCCCTCTCATAATCCTTCATGCGTACAATTGCGAGCGCCCAGAAATGAGGTGGAGTCCACATGAAGATAATCGCAAAGAGAATCCACGCAGTCCAGCCTAAGTGACCGGTTGCAGCGGCATATCCCACCATAGGTGGGATGGCCCCCGCGCCGCCGCCAATCACGATATTCTGCACGGTCGCTTTCTTGAGCCAGAGACTATAGAGGATCACGTAATAAACAATCCCTGCCAGTGAAAGTAGCGCGGCCAGACCGTTCACAAAGCAAGCTAAGACATAATAACTCATCAAAGACAATCCAAGCCCAAATGCCAATCCTTCTGCATTCGTCAGACGACCATCGGCGAGGGGACGTTTTGCAGTGCGTTGCATATGCTTGTCGAGTTCACGGTCGATGTATTGATTCAAGGCGCTGGATCCACCTGCTGCTAAACCACCGCCGATCAAAGTCCACATGGTGAGGGAGAAGGACGGCCAGGCTTTCCCACCTATCACCAGCCCGCCGTAGGTGGTGATTAATAACAGCCCGACAATCAACGGTTTAGATAAGGCAATGAAGTCTTTTGTACGCTGCCATGGATTCGGGTTTACAGCTCGCTGGCCATCACCGGCGAGTACACCCGATGTATAAACCAGCAGGAGAAGTGAAACCCACAGAGCCACCGTAGTGAGTGTGTGTAGGAAAACAAGATGAACGGGATAAGATTGTATGACTTGAATCGCACCAACCAGTGCCTGCCCAAAAAACATCACGCCAAGAATGGTTGTCAGCGGCAGCAGCACTTGCTGATGGCGTTGTTCCCGCCATGCCTGGCGCAGAACGAGGAGCATTAATATGGATGCGATACCTGCTAAAAATATATGCGACTGCTTCAACCATCCTAAAGGATGGCTGGGCAGACAAAGCGGAAATCCATTGCAGTACGCCCAGGCCCCGGTCACCGTGACAATACGACCCATCATCGTCAGGGCCGCAATGACCAAAAACAGCACCAGCACCCAGCGCGCAAAAGATGATTTCAGTGAGTATTTCATTTTGACTTTGTTTCCTGTTTTCGCAGAAAAAAAGGATAACCAACGAACAAGATCGTCGCAAAGGTAAACCATTGCAAAGCGTACCCGAAATGCGGACCTTCAGTTATTTCGACTTCGGGTTGAAACGGAATGGGCGGTTCGGTGTCGTTTGCATCTGGTTTGGGCTGGATATAAACCGGCAGAATGGGGTATGGCATCTGGCTCGCCATATGTGCCAGATCAACATTATTCCAGACTTCCAGCTTTGCGCCATTTTCAGGTAACTTATCTGCAACTCCCCCAAAGCCGGGTTTCGTTTGAGCAAGCCGAATCTGCCCCGAAATGCTGACTACACCTGTCTCATCATATTTGCGCCAGTCAGCCGGAGTGGAATTTCCATCAGCGGGGATCCAGCCACGATCAACGAGAACAGTTACCGGAGCTTGCCCGGCGACCGCAGAAAACGTGGAAGGATCGATATGGAGCGGAGTCAGTAGATGGTATCCGTATTGGTTGCCGTAGTACTGATTCCGAAGTGCGATTTGATTTATAAAGTCATACTTCCCGGTTACCTTTACAGATCGCCATTCCATAGCCTCGATGTTTTGCGGCTGCTCCCCATTCAAATCCAGAACAGGCTGGACTCGGGCAGATTCAAATTGCGCGTTGAAGGCACGCCGCTGTGCAAGTCGATCGAGCTGCCAGATGCCGAGGCGGATGCATAACGCCGTCCCTGCCAAAACCAGCAGCGTGGCAAAGATCCACTTTCGTTGGAACATCTTAAGCAGGAGCATTTTCTTTCTTCTTCGGCGGGAACAGGAGACCATATAACGCGATCAGGATCGCCAGCGGAAAGGCGACATAGATAATGCCAAAAATCCTTGTGCTCGCAGTAAGCGGCTCGCGCACATCCAAGCCAAATACTTTGCCGGCCTGGAAGCTGCATTCGTAAGCGAAATTTGCTTCCTGATCCAGCGCCAGTTGAGCTTTCGAATGCGCGGGGATCCATAAGGGTCCAAGTTTATGGTCAACAGAATCCTCGTTATTGACGACCAGCCGGTCGCCGACCACAAATGTCATATTCTCAGGGATCGAGGGGGGTTGTTTGCCGAGCGCTATCTGTTCTGCCGTTCCAGCGGGAATATTCAGAATAACAGCACGCGGAGCGCGCGCGGTCTCTCTTAGAAAAAGGAACGGTACCTCGCTGATCAGAGTGCCAAGGATCAAGCCCAGCACTATGGACAACAGGATTCTTTTGATTACGAAACCTTTGGGATACATTTTATTCCTTCGGCAGGAGAATCAATTCTCTGCACTTCCTCTATACTCTAATCATACACCCAAAAATCGGGACGACCTGCAATGGCCGCCCCGATTCGAAAGGCACTCATCACCTACTGAATTCTGGCAGTAGCTATTTGACCGCTGTTCCAATCAAATACAATGCAGGGTAAAAGAAAATCCAGACTACATCTACGAAATGCCAGTAGACCGCCGTTGCCTCAATAGGATAATTCTTTGTATCGTACAAACCACGTCTGCCATTTAACCAAACAATTACAAGCAGGATCAAACCGGTAAAAACATGAAAAGCGTGCATGCCCGTCATCATGTAGAAGGCTGCACCGGCAACTCCGCTACTCGGGGTCAGGCCCTCACTACTGGCTAAAGGCCACTCCACCAGGACGACGCCCAGCAAAAAACCCAAACCCAGTGCAAAGGTCACTGCGGTGTTGATCAGAAAGCCCCGGCGATCACCGTTGTGCATCATCGTCTCGCCGCGATTCATAAAGAAGGATGAGATGAGGAGTATGGAGGTTACGCCCAGGCCAAGAAATTGATTTAACTCCGGGCGCGAGAGCCCAAGCAGGTTGATGCGCATGATCATCAATCCAGCAAAGACGAACGAATCCGAAACAAGGAATAACCATAGCCCGAGGCGGTTGGTCCCGGCTTTGTATTCATAGGATTCGTGCTCTGCCTCATGCTCAAGACTAAGCTTGTAAATGTGCATGTAGTAATACCCAACCAGCGCAGCCTTGACCAGCGCAAACACCACGAGCAAAGGAACTGCATCAAAGGCAATCGCTACCAGGAACTCCAGCCCGGTCAAGATTGCCAGGTAAACAAAGATGACGATGCCTTGCCCTAGCATGGATTTCTTATCTTGTGTATGTAACATTTTTGCTTCTGCCCTCAATTAGTGATGTCGCTCGCCTTCGGGAACCGCAGGAAATTCGGCATGTTTGGTTCCGTTAGGTGCAAATTCCACATATTTTGACCCGGCCAGACCGTAATCATACGGCTCTCCTACTACTTCGAACGGAACATCGTAGTTGTGCACCGGCATCGGTGAGGGAACCTGCCACTCAGGTGAGCGCGATCTCCAAAGATTCCCTTCTGCTTTTTCGCCGTGGTTTATGCTGTAGAAGAGGTTGATGAAAAAGATTAGCACCGAGAAGAAAATCAGGTAACCTGCAATCGTCAGCACCAGATGATTCAGATCAATTGCACGGAAGTCATGGTTGAATAACCTGAACAGGATTTGATCACCCATGAGGTTGGGATCATAGTCCGCGATGCGCCGGCGCATACCCAGCAGGCCAACCCGCATCATACCCAGAGTCAGCACGAGGAAGGCTGGGGTCATGATCCAGAAGTGAACCTTGCCCCAGAACTCATTCATCCGGCGACCGGTCGCTTTGGGGAACCAGTAATAGATCGCACCGAAGAACGGAAAAACAAAGCCGCCAAAAATCGTATCGTGGAAGTGACCAACGATGAAATAGGTGTCAGTCAAATGAAGGTCTACTGAAACGGTAGCATTCGGAGGTCCGGAAAGACCACCCAGTAGGAACACCAAAATCCCCCCCAGCACGAAAAGCATTGGAGTAGGCGTCTCAATCTTGCCGCCCCAAAGAGTCGCAACCCAGGAGAAAAATTTTACCCCGGTGGGAACAGCCACGAGCAAAGTACTATACATGAAGGGCACACGCAAGTATTCATTCATGCCCGAGGCAAACATGTGATGTGCCCAAACAGTGAAACCGACCAGGGCAATCCCAAGGGAGGACATGGCGACCCAGCGATACCCAAACAAAGGTTTGCGCACGAACACAGGCAAGAGTTCAGAGATGATACCCAGTCCGGGCAACACGAACACATATACGGCCGGATGGGAGTAGAACCAGAAAAGATGCTGGAAGAGGATCGGGTTTCCGCCTTTCGCGGCATCGAAGAAGCCCATGCCCAGCATTCGCTGGAACATTACCAGTTGGAAAGAAAGACCGATCAACTGCGTGGCGGTGAGCGCAATGATCGAAGTTGCAATGGATGCCCATACAAAAATGGGTAAACGCATGGCGGTCATGCCCTTGGCGCGCATACGGACAACTGTTGCGATCACATTCAATGAACCGAGGATGGACGACCAACCAGCCGTGAATACTGCCAGGAAGAACATTTGCATACCCACTGGCGCCCGCGCCGAAAGGGGCGGATAGCCCGTCCAACCGGTGTCAAAGCCGCCCAGGACAAGGCTCATGAGGAAAAGTACCGCGGCCGGCACTGCGACCCAATATGCAAATGCATTCAGG
>DATGYJ010000154.1:0-6606 GCA_035298105.1 Anaerolineales bacterium
CTTTGCAAGTGAAGTTGCCGCCAATAATCGTCTGCGCGGCAGTGATGCAATCTGCTGCGATCGCTTTGCGGTTTGGGACGGAGTTGATCACGTTGGATAAGGAACAATTGGATCGATTGCCAAAAGTAGTGTCTGTGCGAGCGCCATAATTAATCCACATTGCCAATTTTCCACATCTCCCAATCCTTTAACGTCACAACTGCCATCTTCTCCGCGGATCTCCTGAGCCAGTTCGCTTTGCGTCCCTTCAGATCGTCAAGAACAGCTTTCACAGCAGCACGTGTCCCAAGATGGATATTGGCGGTTTCCCAGCCCATGGCACGCATCATACGTGTCTCATCACGTTCGGGTCCGAGCTCCGAAAGTTCGATGCGGCAGCGATCAGGCGCCAGTCCACGCACTACCCAGCCTTCATATACCTTCATGAGCGGGTCGAGCCTGCGCACTGCGCGCGCAAGTACTTCTTCATAATAGATCTCAGCATTCTTATGTTTTTTCTTTGCCCACAGTGCCGCCGAGGGAAGCAGCGCCTTTGCTTCGAGCGCTACAAATTCGCCCTGCCACTCTGCCAGCGCTGTAAAACGCGGACGTCCTAAACTCCCCACGCCTGCCTGACGGTGCATCGTGCGATACTCCAATCCCGCTGATGGAAAGGCTGCTGCGAGCATGGATCGTACCTCAGGCGGCGGTTCTCTTTGGGGAGGTGGACATTGATTCAGCCTCTCCCAATATTTCTCAACCAGATGCTCGCTCTTAACGTACGCCTTCCTTAGCCAATCTCGATCACCGTCCATCACAAATGGCTCCCCACCTTTTGCAAGTCCATCAGAGTATCCATCCAATATGGCATCACATGCCTCTACCAGGCTGATCTTCAGTTCCTCGGTTTCGGAGGCAAGCTCCACACTCGTTGCGAGGCGGATCAAATCCTGTGTGTAAGGCAAAGGCGCAGCTTCATCGAAGTCATTGACTCCCCAAACAAGCTCATCCTTTGCATCGCGCCATGTGCCGAAATTCGCGGCATGCAAGTCACCAACTGACAGCACAACCGGCGCGTCCGCTGCCTTTTTACAGATATCGGGGAACAATTGCATCCAGCGATAGAACGTGCCGCGCAAAAAGGTGAATGGATCCTTTGCAAGCAACCGTGCTTTCAGTGCGAGATCGTCTTCGAAGACGTCTAACTTTTTCCGAAGCCAGGCTTCATATTTGCGGTTCGCTTTGAAGATTTTCATTTCAATTCTGTGGTCGTGGGATGTTCCCTTCCAGGCCGAGTTCAGGCGCAATCCTGCGCATGGCCCGGATCACATTGCCCACATGTTCCCATAATTCAACACCAAATTCCTGCGCGGCATGTTCCATCTCGCTGCGGGAAGTGCCAGCGGCGAAGGCTTTGTCCTTCCATTTCTTTTTGACAGAGGATGCCTCCAGGTCATACAATGAACGCGAAGGCCGCACCAGTGCCACCGCAGTGATCAAACCCGTGATTTCATCACAGGCGCTAATGGCTTTACGCCGCACGGTGCCGCGCGGCATATTCAAATGATCGGCATGACTTAGAATATCTTGAATGATCTCCTCTGGCACACCCCGCTCTCGCAGGATCGGCGCGCCGTCTTGTGGGTGCTGCTCAAGCGTCGGGTGCATTTCCCAATCGAAATCATGCAGCAATCCGATCAATCCCCAGACTTCCGGGTCTTCGCCAAACTTCTCAGCATAGAAGCGCATGGCGGCTTCTACCGAGAGCATGTGGCGGATCAATCCTTCATTTTTTACAAATTCACGAACAAGAGCTAAGGCTTCAGCGCGGGTCATAGTATTCCTTTTCATGTCATTGCGAAGAGCGTTTTGTGCGACGAATTAATCTCCAACTAAACCGGGGATTGCCTCGCTCGCAATAACATTTGCACTTTATATACTTGTGGAAGTTTCCAATCCATGCTCTGCGGCGAGTTCATCGAGCAAAGCTTCGACCTCATCGAGATATTGATCGAGTCCGTTTACATGATCCTCAAAGTGAGCAGTCGTCAAATTGAGTTGATCACAGGCAGACCGCCATGCACTCAAAGCATGCTCGGACAGGACGTCCACAGCCAGTGTCCATGTTTGCAGCAAGGGCCATAGCGCGGCGCGCGGATTATCGCTCGCCAACATCGCATTGATCGCCTTCTCATAATAATTCACTCGAGCGGGGTGAATACGTTGGTCGACACGGCTGTCTTCCATGGCAGCTTCAAAGGCGAGCTTCCATTCCGGAACCCAGGCACTGATTGCGGATGCATCCAGATTAGAGGCGCCCAGCAAGCCTATTAGCCCTGCACTCATGCCAGGCCGTTTGGCTGTCTCTGCCCGTGGAGCAAATTCCGCTATCAGACGTCGTTCCTGTAACGGCGGTCCCGAGAGTTCTGCCACCGCATTGACCGCGTGATACAGCGACTTCATGTACTGTGCTAAATCCTGCGGCGTGACAGTGTCACCAACTGCAAGCAGGTCACGCCAGATGCCTCGGCCATGTGAGAGCAGAAGCCGTGAGCGCTGCAAGGCAGGCATGGGAGCGTTGAACTCAAAACCCGCGCGCAAGCCAGCCTGCACGAACTCAAAGAACTTCTCGCGCTCGAAGAGCAGCATGGGATCATACATCTCCCAGCCCAGCCATGGATCAATGCGCAATTCGCGTGGACGTTTGAACTCTGCTTTGGCGCGGTGACTAATATCCAAATGAAAATCAGGGGTCAGTCTGACAAATTCACGCCTGTGCTTCGGCTCCTCAGCATGAACGAAGATAATATCTATGTCTGCCGTGCCGCCGAGCATGGGATCGGTCTCAGAGGAAACAAGCGAGCCTGTCAGATACGCAGCGATGATATCGCGGTCGTTGAAGGCCCGCTCTTGTGAGGTCTCTTTGGCGATTCGGATCAGTGATTCACGCGTAACTCGCATAGTATCCTTTCGTCCTGAGCGGAACGAAGTAAAATCGAAGGACAGGCAAGAAGTAAAGTTTAAACATTTATGATGCATGCGCTTCGACTGCGTGGCGCTCAGGACCACTCTGCTCAGCGCGAGGAAAATCAATCGGGCAAAGGCAACGTTTGTTGAAACGGAGGCAGGCTCAGACTTTGCCTGATGTGGTTCTCAATTAACTTCAAATGCTCCGGGTTCTGAACAATGTTCAGGTGGTTTGTGTCAATGGTTAAAACAGGCGTGTGGTCAAAAGGCTTCGCGAAGAAATGGTCGTACGCGTGATTAAGCTCATCGATGTAGGAGCGTTCCATCTGCCGCTCATAGGGACGGTCACGTAGGGCAATGCGCTGCATCAGGGTCTCAGTATTCGCTTGCAAGTAAACGAGCAGATCAGGCTTTTGGATTTTCTCTGCTAACGCCTCATGCACCTTATAGTACATATCGAGTTCATCGCCTTTGAGATTGATCTGCGCAAAGAGCGCATCCTTGGCAAAGGTGTAATCTGCGAAAAGATTCCTTCCCAAAGCAAGGAGCTCATGCACGGTTCTCCGCTGCTGGTGATAGCGGCTCAGCAAAAAAAAGATTTGTGTCTGAAAGGCGTAGCGCTCACGGTCAGCGTAGAAATCAGAGAGAAACGGATTCTCCTCAAAGACTTCCAAAAGGATTTCGGCGTTGAATGCAGGTTGAAGAAGGCGGGCAAGGGTCGTCTTGCCGACTCCAATGACCCCTTCAATGGCAATGTACATGAGAGGCTCCAACAGTGAAGTTGATTAAGGATACCATAATTAGAGTTCCAAGTGTCAGGTTCCGGGTGCCAGACATGAGGTGTCAAGTGTCAGGGAAAAGAGGAAAATCGTTCTGCCCTGTCCATGATAGACTCCAGCCGATTCAAGACGAAAAGGAAAAAAAACATGCCATCCAAAGTATTCTTCGGCTCCGCACGCCAGGCGCGGCTCGAAGCCAAAGAGACCCTGCCAGCAAAATTGGATCTAATTTTGGAGCAGCTTCACTTGCGTGAGCGGGTCAACAAAGAAACCGTCGTTATCAAGATGCATACCGGTAACAATATGGTCTATTCGACCATTCATCCGGTGTTTGTAAAGCGCGTTGTCCAAACCATCAAGGATGGGGGCGGCAGGCCCATTGTAGTGGACTTGAACTGGGATACGCAGGGCGCCGAAAAGCGCGGCTATGCCTCGGAAGTGATCGGCTGCCCAGTTTATCCTGCCGCCGGACCAGATGAAAAGTATTTCTATGAGCATGAGCGTCCATATAAGAACGTCCAAAAGTGGAGAATCGCCGGGCTGATCCAGGATGCGAGCTTCCTGGTCAATTTTGCACACGTGAAGGGGCATCCCACTTGTGGATTTGGCGCGGCATTCAAAAATCTGGCATTGGGTTGCCTGGTTAGGAAGTCGCGTGGCGCAATGCACGATGCTATGCATTATGACCAATACTGGTTCCCCGAAAAGTGTCCTGATAAAAGCATGCTGACGCAAATTATCGCCGCCTGCCCGTTCGATGCCATGGTTGAGGATAAGGAGCATTCCGGCAACCTTCACTTGCACATGGAGCAATGCAACCAGTGCGGGCGTTGTCTCAAGGTAGCGCCAGAAGGTAGTTTGAAAATTGCTGCTGTGAACTTCCATACCTTTCAGGAAGCCTGCGCGATCGCAGTGGATATCATCCTGTCGACATTTGCACCTGGCAAGGCAGTACATATTAACCTCGCCACACAGATCACTCCGGTATGCGACTGCTTCGGGTTTACTTCTATGTGCATCCTTCCGGATGCAGGCGTTTTCGGTTCGGATGACATCGTCGCGCTCGAAAAAGCTACATTGGATGTCATTGCGAAAACCCGGCTGATTGAAGATAACATCCCGACTTCGATGGAAGTCCACACCCGTGAGGGGCATCCCTTCCAATGGCTGCATGGACCACTCAAGGATCCGTATAAAGTCACAGAATATGGCGAGAAACTTGGCATTGGCTCGCGTGATTATGAATTGGTGGACGTATTCCCTTTGGAATATCCAGAACGCTCTTCTATGCTATATATCGCGGCGTAGGGATCATTAATACTGATGCGCTTCTCTCTTTCAAGCTGAATTTACCCCCAAAGATAGCCAGCGCCATTTCGAGCCATCGGCGCAAAATCTCAAAAGGGATACGTGTTTATTGTCAACTTTGGATGAAATAGGTCTCTCTGGCTCTCGGAAAGTAATGACTTTAGGTCAGTGTTATAGGGCAAGGAAGCATTTTTTCAATAAATAGGCATCGAGAGGTCTAAGGTTGAGACACTCCCCATACGAAAACAAAAATCAGCCCTCAGCATTTGGTGAGGGCTGACTGATCACTGTGCTACTGCTTCCACTTCTTCCTGCTTTTTGAATTGACTCATATACAGTTCGTAATAGAAGCCTTGTTTGTTTAGTAATTCATCATGCTTGCCGCGTTCGATGATCTGACCTTGATCGAGTACGAGGATCATATCCGCGTTGCGGATGGTGCTCAAGCGGTGAGCGATCACAATCGAGGTGCGACCTTTCAGCAATTCGTCGAAGGCCCTTTGGATGAGACGCTCGGTGCGCGTGTCCACGCTGGAAGTTGCTTCATCCAAAATCAAGATGCGCGGATCCGCGAGTGCAGCGCGTGCAATCGAGAGTAGTTGACGCTGCCCCTGCGAGAGCCCGGAACCTCGTTCACCCAAAACCGTCTGATATTTCTGAGGCAAACGTTCGATAAATGAATCGGCATTGGCAAGCTGGATCGCTGCCAGCACTTCTTCATCCGTTGCATTCGGCCGCCCAAAACGGACATTCTCCTTCACAGTCGTGCTGAACAGGAATGTATCCTGGAGTACGATACCGATCTGTTCGCGCAAAGATTTCATGTTAACGTCACGCACGTCAATGCCATCAATTTTGACGGATCCCTGTGTTACGTCATAGAAGCGCGGGATCAAGTTAATGATGGTCGTCTTGCCTGCACCGGTCGGACCAACAATGGCAATTGTTTGTCCAGGCTGGGCAGTGAACGTAACATCCTTCAACACTGGAACGCCATCTTCATAGGAATGGGTTGCATGGTCGAACTCGATCAGGCCCTTGATCTTTGGCATTTCCTGGGCGCCTGGTTTATTGTAGACAGCCGGTTTCTCATCGAGAATATTGAAGATCCGTTCGGCGCCTGCGATGGCATTTTGAATATTCGTCCACAATACCGCAATTTGCTGGATCGGCTGATTGAAGCGCTGGACGTATCCAAGGAATGTCACAACCAGACCCAGTGTGACCGTCGTTCCCAAGAGGGTTTGCCCCTTAAGAAGGTACCATCCTCCAACGCCTGTGACAATTGCCAGCGCCACATAGGATAACGCTTCTAAGGTTGGTCCTAAAGCAGACGTGTATGCGACCGCACGTACATTGGCATCGCGGTTGGCAGCATTGACTTCCTTGAACTGTTCGATGTTCTCGTCAGCGCGGTTGAACGCCTGCACTTCGCGAACGGCAGCAATGGATTCCTGCAACTCAGCATTGACATTGCCGATCTCTTCGCGCGAAACACGGAAGGCTTTGCGTGCCTGATTAGAGAAGTATAGTGTTGCCAGGAACATAAACGGCGCAACAGACAAAGACAGCA
>DATGYJ010000155.1:0-25033 GCA_035298105.1 Anaerolineales bacterium
CGATCTGGCAGATGATGCCGATTGTTTTTCCTTTTGAATCCATGGTGTGGACCAGATCCTTCACAACCGAATGGCGGCGCAGCTTATCAGGCGCCCAGCCTCCCGGCACAATCAGGGCAAAGAGCTCCTCAGCATCCAGTGATTCAATCGTCGTATCCGGTGTGATCTCCAATCCGTTCTTGCCATGGAATGGCTTGAGGTCGAGGGCGGCCGTCAATACCTGTGCGCCTTCCTCCTGCAAACGCATCATCGGCACATAATATTCCAAATCTTCCACTTCTTTTGCGACCAATATGGCAATTTTCTTTCCTTGTAAACGCATGAGAGTATCCTTTCAAAAGTTTGGACAAAATACTAAGATATCTTGAAGAGGTTAACTAATTCTACAACAAATCTAGCCACCTGACAGTTTGTTCCAAAAGCATTCCGTTGGCCGATCGCGCAGCGTGCCGTGCCAGTGTCGGGACCAAAGATAACCTGCAAGTGAAAGCTTGCATGAAACTCGTGGTCTCGATACGCCCCGACGAGCACGGGGCACTCGACCACCGATGATTGCTGAAAGTTAAAAATGTCAGTTAGATAGCAACAAATCTAACCCGATGGTCAAAATGAATTTTCCTGCGCTAAAGCGCTTGATTCGCGCTTCAAAAACGTGTATAGTAATTCTACAAACAAAGTACAAAGGAGGAGAAAATGAATAACAAGAGTAGCGACCGAAATGCGACAGGCAATATTTTGTCTGAGAAGCTTGAAATCCCCGCCTGGCTCTTAACGGTAATAGTTATCGCGTTAATTTTGGCGGCGGTACTAAAAATCACGATCCCGGTACTCTTATTAATCGCAATCGCTCTTGTACTCATCTTGATAGGATTCCTTTCCGGACGAAAATCTCTTCCTCCTGGAAAAGTAATTAAACTAAGCGATTCGCCGGGCTATGAAATCACCTTGTCGAATGTCCCCGAAAATGTGACCCCAAGACTGCTGAAAATCGATAACGATAAAGAATTGAGAGATTATGAAAAGGACGGGACAAAGGAAATAGTTTTCATCGCAGGCAATCTTGTGTTTTCTGACGCAAACGGTGATACTTTGGTCACCAGTTTTAACTCACCTGTCAGATTAACTTTTAGTTATACGGCTGAGGCTGAACAGAGGTTTATCGATTACAGGAACACCCTCGTCGAAAGAGGCGTAGTTGCTTCCAAGGATGAGGTTAAATTAATACCAATCTATTTATACACGCACACCTATGAAGATAAGGAAAGACCTGAGTTGCATATTTGGAAGCCATTCCAGAACTTCCTCGTTGATGAAGCCAACCGGACAATGACCATTGAATTCTTGTTTTGGGGAGACCAGCAAGTTGGAGGCGGCACAAGGCCGTAATCATCTAATGGGTCTTTATGTCGCCCGATCGTCATTTTGAATATCCAACAATGCCCTCTCCACAGCATTTAGGCCCAGTTGATTGTTCAACTCAATAAATATACTTTTCCCTTGCAGCAAGGCCTCTTTCGCCTGAGTAAAATCCCCCTGCTCCCTTATGAACCGGGCAAAAGCAAGGCAGGCTCGGGCCTTTTGTTCCTGGCAGTCCCCGCCTTCAAACAACTTAAACGCACGCCTGAAATAATCCCTGGCCGGTTCAGGTTGTTTGCGCTTCCAATACAGGCTTGCACGTAGAGCCAGCTCCTGCCCCGATAAACAGGGTGACTCTTGTTTTAGGATAAGAGGACCCAGAGTACTTACTACCTTTTCCGCGCTGTCTAGTTCCAGCAGTTCGATTTGCGCTTCGACAAGATCCAATCCTGCCAGTGTTTCCATCCACGGAAACTTCTTCGTTCGGGCGATTTCCAGTGCGACCTGGAGTTCTGCGACAGCTTCCTGACACTGCCTATTCTGTAAATAGATATCGCCAATATTGTAATGCGCGATCATCACACCACGCATATCCTGGATTGCGTCACACAAAGCAACCACTTTCTGGTACATCGAGACTGCCTCTGCAAATTCATTGTTTTGATAATACACAACTCCCAAATCGACAGTGGCATTGGCAATGTGGATATGATCCATCAGTCTCGTGTACAAATCCAAAGCTTTCTTAATATCGCTTAACGCCTGTTCCAAATCCCCCTGGTCGCGATGAATAATCCCTCTGAGATGCAGGGCCCTGGCTTTCAAACTTTCGTTGTGCAATGCAGCTACTGCGTTGATCGCCTGAGTACAAACATCCATGGCGATTGAAAAATCACGATTGCCATTATAGGACTCGGATAATTCAATGAGCAGAGCAATTCTGAGGTCCTGGTTCTCTCGTGATTGGAGTAGATCCACGGCGGTTTTCAGATAAGTAATGCTCTTTGTATAATTGCCCGAATAAAAATACAGAGTTCCCAGGGTGCGATGAATCCGGGCTCGTTCGATATTCGTTAGGCTATTCGGCTGAAGATCAGCTTCTGTAAGGGTCTGTCCACACAAGCTCATCAGCAGTTCATACTCGTTCCAATGGGTTAATTGGGTTTCCAAACCTGTTGAATATAAAGCTACACAGGCGTTTTCCAGATCCCCTGCCTGAATGGCATGATAATGCCATTCAAGCACAGTGGCATATTCATGAATACTTTGAGGCAATGCAGGAATTGTCTGACTGCGAAAGAAATTCATGGCACGCAAATGCATTTCCTTTAGGCCATCTGATTCTGTTAGTTTTAGGCTGTTACGAACAATGTTATGTAACCAGAATTTCCCGGCATCATTCGTTTGAAGCAATCCCTTTTCACGCAGTCGGACAATGACCCCTGGCTTGACCCGGGCGATCTGGCATAACCCAGCCAATGTCACCTCCCGATTCAGGATCGTCAGAGATCGCAGGGCATTGAACTCCTGTAGCGAGAGGCGTTGTTTCAGAGAATCTCCAAAGCGTTCATTGACTTCTTCCAGACCTCCCTGAAGGTTTTCCAGAGCAGCTGAGATGCCCAGTGTCTGGATATAGTGAGCAATATGATTCAGAACAAAGGGGTGCCCATTGATCTCACGTACCAATGGTTCCAGCTTGGCGTCCGGAAGATCCTCCAGGCCATAGGCGCGTAGAAAAGCGATCGAAGAAGCATTATCCAGGCCATCCAGGGTCAGCGCCCAGGTGCCGGCTTCCAGGAACTCCTCACCGTCCTTCAGGACAGGTACAAAGGGATTGGTAATAATAATCTTTGCGTTATGGGTATTATTCTTGAGACTGTCCAATAGCAATTCAAGTCCCTCATCCAAAAACTCACTTGTATCACGGGACAACACAGTCTCCAGGTTATCGAAAACCAGCCAGACGGGGATATCCTGATTTAGGAAACTGATCAATACGTCTACATCATTGACAGAGGCATTTCCACCCGGTGAATTGCGAAATGCCATTACTTCCCGGGAAACTTCCAGATTCAGACAAATATCAAGATAACTGGCAATGCGCTCAAGCAAAACGCTCAGACTATTCCCACTGCTCTTCTGGCGTTCAAAGTTGTACCAAAATGGCGTAGGAGAGCCAGCAGGCATAAATTCAAGCAAGGCACGGGCAAAGGTACTCTTGCCAATCCCCGGCATACCGGTGATCAGCAAAAGACGGTGCCGATCCAAATAGTTGACCGCCTTTTTCAACTCTTTTTCCCGATTAGAAAGGATCAGCGTGTGTTCGATAGGCTCAAGCACCGGCAAGGAAGAATAAGGGTTTTTCAGCCTGCCTGTATCTTTGACTGGTGTGGGCGCAGGCTGGCTTCCCAAGGCAACCAATAGCCGCGTTTTCCAATCAGGAGCCTGGTAATCAACATATTGGATGCCGGCCAGCTGGTAATCCAGCTGCACAGGAATTTCAACTTTTTCGATCCGGACGGGAAGGATCTTCTTTTTTTCATCAAAAGCAATATCCACTTCACGGCGCACAAAGTCGGAAGCCATGGATTTTGAAGAGATAAAGAGCAACAGTACTTCACAATTTGTAATAGCCTGTGCGATTTCGCTGCCCCATAAGGTCCCACCCTGGATGCCACGGGTATCGATCCAGACGTCATGCCCTGCCCCGCGTAAAACTTCTGACACCTGGATGACAATCTCACTGTCGGCATGTGCGTAGCTAACAAACAATTTCGTCATGCGACCCTCAAATCTACAAAAGCTACGATTTGATACGGGAGACCTGATCCTAAGCATACAGGAAAACGCATGCTCATGCAAGCCCTATACCCCCAATTCGATTATCTGCACTAAAATTGCTGCATGCCTGCCATCGAAGTCACGGACCTCCAAAAAACGTTTCAGACCAAACGCAAAGCCGCCGGAATGAGCGGCTCGCTGCACGCACTCTTCAAGCCTGAATATGGCTCCATCGAAGCGGTACGCCGGCTCACCTTCCAGATGGAAGCGGGTGAACTCCTCGGCTTCATTGGTCCCAACGGCGCAGGGAAATCCACTACGATCAAAATGCTCACAGGGATCCTGCATCCAAGCGGTGGTGAAGCGAAAGTGCTCGGCTATACCCCATGGAAGGAGCGGCAAAAACTCGCCTATCACATCGGCACGGTCTTTGGTCAGCGCCCACAACTCTGGTATCACCTGCCGGCCATCGACACGTTCACCCTCTTCGGGAAAATCTACGAGATGGAGGATCATGATACAAAGATGCGCATTGGGCAAATTGCGGAAGCATTTGAGATTCAGGATCTGCTCGAGACGCCTGTGCGCAAGCTTTCGCTCGGTCAGCGCATGAGATGCGAAGTGGCCGCCTCGCTCCTTCATCGCCCAAAGCTGATCCTGCTCGATGAGCCGTCGATCGGCCTGGATGTGGTCGCCAAACAGCACATCCGGGATGCGATCCGTGAAATGGCCAGACTTGAAAACGTGGGCGTGCTGTTGACCTCGCACGATGCGGGCGATCTCGAAGCCCTCTGCAAGCGCGTGATCATCATCAACCATGGGCAAATCGTGTATGAAGACAAAGTCTCGAATTTAAAAAGAAAATTCCTGACCTCGAAACTGGTGGAGGTGCGTTATGCCGAAGAAGTATCCAAGACGTTCAAGGTAGAGGGCGCCGAGATGATCAAGCTTGGTCAATATGGGGTGAAGCTGCGCTTCGACACACGCGCCACCCCGGTCGAGAAGGTACTGGCTCATCTGACCGAGGCGGGCAGCGTCGTGGATATCACGATCTCTGATCCGCCCCTGGAAGAAATGATTGCAAAGATTTATCAGACGCAAGAGCTGAACTGAAGCGATGTGTTCCCCGGGCTATGTTCCCCGGCAGTTGAACTGCCGGGGGAACATATCAGCTTCCGTCTCGTAGACGAAGCGTGCCTGCCAGGGTATACATGCCAGGACATTGGCGTGTCGACTGCGTTCGATCGGAAGGGCACGGTCTCACTCCGGTCAGCGCGAGGTCGCAACAATGGCTACACGTAACTTGATAAGAAAAATTGCAGAGTCGAAATAACTGCATATCAAAAAAGCCGGGGGCATTCGGATTGGGTATATAATCGCATTCCTCCCAGGGCTTGCCTGGGAGTACCCCCAAAAACATTGTATCCACCTACAAATTTATACCCTTTAGAGAGAGCATACTATGTTATCTTATCCCACCGCCCCAAAACGTCCGTACGAAATTACCCAGCATGGGTATACCCGCATCGACAACTATTACTGGATGCGGGACCGTTCAGATCCGGAAGTCCTGAAGTATCTACACGCAGAAAATGATTATCTCGAAGAGATTATGGGTCACACAAAATCTCTACAGGAAACCCTCTACCTGGAGATGAAGGCCCGTATCAGGGAAACAGATTCCACCGTTCCTGAGAAAAGAGGCCAATACTTCTATTACTCGCGCGCAGAGGAGGGCAAGCAATATCCGATTTATTGTCGCAAAAAGATTTTATCGGACAGTCCCGAAGAGGTTTTGCTCGATCAGAATATCTTAGCCGAAGGAAAATCCTTTTGCAGCGTTGGCGCATTCGCCGTCAGCCCGAATGAGAACAAATTGGCGTATTCTGTGGATGTGGAAGGCGGCGAAGTCTATACAGTTTATATCAGGGATTTGACCACCAACACACTTTATCCTGAAGCCATCCCCCAGACCTACAGCAGTGTCTACTCCCACACCGGCGTCGAATGGGCCAATGACAGCCAGACATTGTTCTATCTTACGATGGATGCGGCAGAACGACCGTTCAAGTTATTCCGTCACAAGCTCGGCACCGATCCGGCCCAGGATGCCCTGATTTTTCATGAGGAAGACGAATCCTATTTTCTTTTTATTATCAAAACACGCGACGATCGCTATATTTTGACAAACCATCACAGCACCCGGGCGACCGAGATGCGTTTTCTCTCGGCTGATGAGCCAGAGGGTGAGTTGAAGGTCCTCGCCCCTCGCAAAGATGGGATTGAATATTATGCCGCGCACCATGCGGGCTATTTCTTTATCGTCACCAATCACCAGGCAGAGAACTTCAAATTGATGAAAGCCAGCGTAGATGCGTTGGAAATCGAGTATTGGGAGACTGTGATCCCCCACCGGGAGGATGTGCTCATCGATTATGTTGACACATTCAAAGATTATCTGGTCCTGTATGAGCGCAGGAATGGACTGCGGCAAATCCGCGTCAGCACACTGGGCAGGCTGAGCAACGTCCGCTATATCGAATTCCCTGAACCGGCCTATAGCGTTGAGCTGGAAGCGAATCCCGAATTCGATACCAGCGTTTTGCGATTCACATATTCGTCACCGGTGACGCCCACCTCGGTCATTGACTATCACATGGATACCGGTCAATGGGAATTGATCAAGCAGGATATTCCAAGCGGATATGACCGGTCACAGTATGTGACCGAACGAATTCATGCCACTGCACCCGATGGGAAGCAAATCCCCCTGTCCATTGTCTATCAGAAAGATTTGAAAAAGGACGGAAACAATCCCACTCTGTTGTATGGATATGGATCCTATGGCTCGGTGATCGATGCAGATTTCAATTCAGATCGTCTCAGTCTTTTGGACCGCGGGTTCATTTTCGCCATCGGGCACATTCGCGGCGGCTCAGACCTGGGACGAGCCTGGTATGAAAGCGGCAAGATGCTCAACAAGAAAAATTCGTTCACCGACTTCATTGCCTGCGCCGAGCATCTCATCAAAGAAGGCTTTACCTCAAATAAGAAACTTGCCATTTTAGGAGGTTCGGCGGGCGGATTACTAGTCAGCGCCTGTTTGACGATGCGCCCTGATCTCTTCCAGGCTGTCATCAACAAAGTGGCTTTTGTCGACGTAGTGACCACGATGAGCGACCCGACCATTCCGCTGACCAGCCTGGAGTGGGATGAGTGGGGTAACCCTCAAGTTCGCGAGCACTTTGAATATATGCTGTCCTACTCACCCTATGATAACGTGCGCCCGACTGCCTATCCCAATATCCTCATCACGGCTGGATTGAACGATCCGCGTGTGGCATATTGGGAACCGGCTAAGTTCGCCGCAAAACTGCGTGAGATGAAAACGGATAACAACCTGCTTTTATTGCACACCATCTATGAGGCAGGTCATGCCGGCGCCTCCGGGCGCTACGACCACTTGAAAGAGGTTGCCATTGATTATGCCTTCCTGATCGATCGATTATGTGATCCACAATTGCCCTCCTGATGCGATACACTGCTTAATTTCATGTGCCAGCAAGAGATTTGCTGGCACAATCTTTTTACATGAATGGCCTGATGCCGTTGCGAGGAGTGGTCGAGAGGCGAGAGCCTCGCAGACCCGACGACACTTGCACCCGATTTGCTTGGCAAATCGCGTGAAGCGTTCAGCTTCACACTTGCCCCGGGCGCACACCTGCCCTGGCGGGCGGTGCCAGGGAGTGCCGGGGAGTGCAGGTGAGCAACCCCCTGGAAGGTAAGTGACCTCCTGTAATGAGGGGGTTGCTTCCATACAGGATGCTCCGCAATCGCAAAGGGCGCTCGCGGCGACATGGGCCAAACATGATGGCATGTCGTTGCGAGGAGGGCGCACTCCCCGACGACACTTGCACCTGAACGTGAAGCGTTCAGCTTCAAGTGCAGGTGAGCAATCCCCTGGAAGGCAAGTGACTTCTCGTAATAAGGGGGTTGCTTCGTCGCAGCGAACGCTCCTCGCAACGACATGGAGGAAATCAAGGGGTTGCTTCGCTTCGTTTCCCTTCGCTCGCAACGACATATAAGAGGCGGTATAATCGCCCCACTTGATTGCCTTTATTCGTAAGGAGATTATATGGACCGCTATCTGATTGAATCACCCCATGAGGCCGGCGACTGTGATGCCATTATCAAAGAGATCCATGCTGCGGGCTATCTGCACTACTTTGAATGGGGCTGCCATGACGGAGCCCACTGCGGCTGGGCCATCATCGAAACGGATCACAGAGAACATGCCAGGCAAATCGTTCCCTGGCGGATAAGAGACAAAGCGCGCATTGTAAAACTGGAGAAATTTGGGAAAGCCAACAAAACACATGCAGCGGAATAACAGGTTATAAACGAAAGCGGCGCAGTGATTGCGCCGCTTTTTGATCCGGGCCACTCCGGTTATTTTGTATACTGAGGCAGTTTCGGCAGAGACTGCAAATACAGCCAGATCGCTTTCAACTCCGCATCGGAAAACAGGCGATAATTTTTCCAGGGCATAAACTCCGGATCCAATGCATGCCCACCCGGTGTCTTGCCCGTACGGATCGTATTGATGAATTGGTCTTCTGTCCAGAAGCCAGGTTCACCACCCGGGGTTAAGTTTGGAGAAATTTTCGTGATGGTGGGATTAGGGTATGGACCACCATTCAGCTTCTGTCCATGGCACACTCTGCAATCATTGGTGTTCACCAGATATTCCCCATATTCGGCGCTCGTACCACGTGGGGGCGCCGTGACATGAATATCATGACTGACAGCCTCTGCCGGTAATTTGCCCAGTACGCCTACCGACAGCAAAATCCTCGCCATCGGCGTGAAATGCCTTGGCTTCAACTGATGATCCACCGCCGGGATCGTCTTCAGGTAAGCAATGATCGCCCCCAAATCTTCATCGCTCAAATGTGCTGTCGAGACAACAGCAGTCATGAAGATTGGCTTGCCTTCCCGGTCGATACCATGACGAATCGCACGGACATAATCCTCCGTTGTAAACTCCGCCCCAACGCCACCCTTACCCGAGGTCAGGTTAGCTGAGTCAATCGTTCCGATCGGCGGGGCATTGAACCAGCCTTCCACTCCGCTCAAATCGGCGCCATGACAGCCCTCGCACAACGTCTCGGCACGATGTTTGCCATATTCAAGGCTGGCTGCATCCGCAGGCAGGGTGATGTCGGAGGGCGCAACCTCATATTTCTTATTTAGCCGGACATTTCCCATCAGGTAAAGGACAACTGCTGAGACAACGATCAAACCCACCAGCGATCCAAGCACGATACCGATCCACTTAAATACTTTTCTCATCTCTCCACCTCCGTTAACAAAATTTTAGATTTCCGACGGCGCCTATTTTACCGCTTGTCTTATGAACAAGTAAACTTTTGAATTGCCTTTTAAGCTGAGACTTATTGAATTTTGAAAAAATAATTTCCGTTTCCAATGTCGTCCCTGGCACCGCCCGTGATTTGCCTAGCAAATCAGGCAGGTGTGCGAGGAGGGTGTTCTTCCCGACGAAGCAATCCCCTGGAAAGCAAGTGACTTCTTGTAATTAGGGGGTTGCTTCGCAAAAACCGCTCGCAACGACATAGAGGCAATGTGGGTGTTGCTTCGCTTCGTTTCCCTTCGCTCGCAACGACATATATGCGGCGGAAATTAATTCTTTAAAAATCAGTAGGCTCAAACCAGATACGCATAACAGACATGTTTGCATCTCTCTGTAGTAGAGGCAAAAAAAACTCCCCGGGCATTTCTACCCGGGGAGCTTCATTTCTATCTTGATCGCTTAGGCAGGCTGGACTGCTTTTGCAACAACGTCTTCGAGCATCTTCGTCGTCAGCGACTTCGGTCGCTCGATCGGTTGGCCCAAGGCACGTGCCCAGACATAGTTGGCAGTCACACCCAGGGCTCGTCCCACTCCGAACAACACCGTGTAGAAATCGAACTCACGCACGCCGTAGTAGTACTGCAGCGTACCGCTGATCGCATCGACGTTTGGCGCGGGGTTCTTGGCTTTGCCCTGTTCTCGCAGCACTTGCGGCACCACATCGAAGACCAGTTCCGCCAGGCGGACCAGCTCATCCTCCGGGAAGCGCTTCTTGGCAAACTCAAGCTGCGCCATATAGCGTGGATCCGGCACGCGCAGGACGGCATGTCCGTAACCAGGGATGACATGCCCGCTATTGAGCGTGTCCCAGGCGAATTTATACAGCTCATCGCGGGTGGGTACACCGCCAAATTTGTTCTTGACCTCGATCAACCAGCCCAGGCACTCCTGGTTGGCAAGTCCGTGTAAGGGACCGGCGAGGCCGTTCAAGGCCGCTGAAAATGAGTAGTACGGATCGGAAAGCGCAGAGCCCACCAAATGCATGGTGTGAGCCGAAACATTCCCGGATTCGTGATCGCTGTGCAGGATGAAATACAGGCGGGCAAGGTCAGCATAGCCCTTCTTGTCCGAAACTTTCATCATGCGGGCGAAGTTCATGCCATAATCCTGCCTGGGATTGTATTTCGGTTTCTTATTCTCACCGAAATATTTCATGCGGTAAATATAGGCCGCAATCACCGGGAGCTTCGCAGTCAAGTCGAGGCTGTCTTCGAGCGCGGCTTCCCAGTAGACATCCTTCTTCATGCTGTGATATCTCTGTGCAAAGACGGAGCCGTTTTGCAATGCCAGCACTGCCTGCGAGAAGAGAATCATCGGGTGAGTCTCTTTCGGCATGGACTTGATCATCTTGAAGACGTAGTCCGGAACGCTGGCGCGCCTGGCCCATTCTTCTTCCACTTCCATGGCCTGCTCTTTGGTTGGCACTTCGCCGACCATCAGCAAATAATACAGGCCGCCTACCAACGGCATCTTGCCACCGCGCGCCTTCGGCAGTTTCTTAAGAAGTTCGGGGATGGACATGCCGCGGAAACGAATCCCTTCGGCGGGGTCGACGAAAGAGACATCCGTCAGGAGCGATTTGATATCGCGCATGCCTCCGACTATCTGACCAACGGTTACATCGGCAACTTTCACTTCTCCATGCTCTTTCGCGAGAGCCTTGATTCGTTCACGCCACCCGGGCAGTTGTGCAGAGATTTTTTCGTGCAGAATCATGACAATACTCCTTGTATGTTATTTGAACACAACAAAAAAAGTATACAGGTATACAAGTAAACAGGTATACATGTCTACTTGTATACCTGTTTACAGCTACAACGTCACCAATTTCTTCAACGCTTCGTGCGTATCTTTCACCGCCGCAGCGGATTTCTCGAACATAGCCTTTTCACTGTCGTCGAGTTTGTACTCGATGATCTTTTCCACGCCGGTGCGACCCAGCATGACGGGAACGCCAAAGAACATATCGTTCAAGCCGTATTCACCCTGCATAAAAGCCGCGCAGGGAACGATCAGGTGCTTGTTCTTGAGGATCGCTTCTGCCATTTGGGTGCAGGCGACCGAAGGCGCATAATAAGCAGACCCGGTCTTAAGCAGATTGACGATCTCACCGCCGCCCTTGCGGGTGCGGGCAACGATCGCATTCAATTTGTCAGCGGGGAGATATTCATTGAGCGAGATCCCGGCGACGTTCGAGTGGCGTGTGAGTGGCACCATCTCATCGCCGTGCCCACCCAATACATAGCAGGCGATATTTTCGACGCTGACACCGGTTTCCATGGCAACAAAGGCCCGCATACGCGCCGAGTCCAAAATTCCGGCCTGACCTACCACACGTTCACGCGGCAAGCCGGTCTTCTTCATTGTAAGATAGGCCATCGTATCGAGCGGATTGGTAAGCACAATGTAAATGGCATCGGGCGAATGTGCGAGTGTTTCCAGCGCGGCTTTTCCAACGATCTCGGCATTGGCAGATAACAAATCATCACGGCTCATACCTGGCTTGCGCGGCAGGCCCGCCGTGATGATGATAATATCAGAACCTTTGGTAGCGGCATAATCGTTAGCGCCAACAATCGCCACATCCTTACCAATGATGGGCATCGCCTCCAGCATATCCAGTCCCTTGCCCTGCGGCATTCCCTCCACAATATCAACCAGAACCAGATCAGCCAGTTCACGCTCAGCGAGCCAGTGTGCAGTGGTCGCGCCCGTCATGCCTGCGCCAACAATCGAGATTTTGTTCATGACTCCTCCAGAGAATTTACCGCTTGTCTTACGCATGTGGAACATGCGTCACAAAATCAGACTTCGAGCTTAGTTCTTTAAGCGGTACTATGTTCCAAAATTTTATCCGAAACCCACTTGATAAGAAAGTACATTTTGTCACATTTTTGTCCGCAGGACTGCTACGCCTGTATGACCGGTTCACGGGGGAAAACAAGCCACACATCTGCCCTGCAGCCGCGCAGAGCACTCCCGGTCCGGGATGTGCAGATACGGATCTATCCCTGATCTGAAGGCATCAGGGAGCGGGCGGTGCCAGGGGAGCTCACAGAGCGCTCTGAATTTTTCTCTCAGGATCTCCGTGGTCTCTGTGGCAGAGCATTCATTTCTCAAAACCTGGTAAAAAAATCCTTTACGCCGCTCCCCCAGCTAATTCTGTTGGCGATTCCATTGCTTCGAGGAAGCGTGTCGCCTGGATGGCGGCCGCGGCCCCCATCCCTGCCGAGGTGACCACCTGACGGAAGTGCGGGTCGGCTGCCTCACCGGCTGCAAACACGCCGGGTACACTTGTTTCCATGCGCTCATTGACCTTGATGTAACCTAACTCGCTCATCTCCAGCTGACCCTTGAACATTTGTGTATTCGGGGTATGGCCGATGAAAATGAACAAGCCATCCGTCTCATGGAGCTGCTCTTCACCGGTGATCACATTCTTCAATTTCACAGCTTCAAGCTTATCGCTACCGATCGCCTCCGTGACGATCGTGTTCAAAATAAACTTCATTTTGGGATGTTCCTGGGCGCGGTGCTGCAGGATCGGGCTGGCACGGAACTCCTCGCGGCGATGAATGATGGTCACCGTGGAGGCGTAGCGGGTAATGAATAGACCCTCCTCCAACGCGCTGTCGCCGCCACCAACCACTACCACTTTCTTGTCCTTGAAGAACCAGCCATCACAGGTGGCGCAATACGAAACGCCGCGGCCTGTCAACTCCACTTCACCGGGCACCTGGAGATGGTTCGGGCTTGCGCCCGTGCCAATGATCAGCGTATCGGCCAGGTATTCGCCGCTGTCTGCCGTGACCTTGAACGGGCGCTGCGACAAATCCACTGAATTAGCCGATTCGAATTCAGTCACGGCGCCGAAGTGTTCGGCCTGCCGTTGGAACAACTCCCCCAACTGTGCACCGCCAACCCCCTCAGGAAAACCCGGGTAATTCTCGATGGTATAGGTCAATGCGGCTTGCCCGCCTAACTGCATCCCCGTCAGAACCACGGGCTGGAGTTCTGCCCGCGCGGCATACAACGCAGCAGAATAACCCGTTGGCCCAGCGCCTAATACCAGTACTTTTACGTGCCTTGCATTTCCATTCGATGACATAAATTAGTGATTTCCTCGCTTGAGATTTCTTTCTGTATTCAAGACGCCGTGTTCTGCGCTTATTTTACTGTTTGGGATTGTATCAGGGACTAACAATCATGAAAAGTTGCGCCATGGTTGCAACAATGGCCTTTTCAAGGTCGAGACCTTCAGCCGTTGGGACACGGACGACACGGGGTGGACGGACTTTTTCCGCCTTTCACCATACCCTGCGCAATTCGTGCTGTCCGAGCACATAGCTTCAGGAAGACCCTGTAGCTGCTCCGCCCGATCGGGCACACGCGGGATGGCTACAAAGTATGAGTGTCCCAGCCTTGGAGAAATACCGGGGTGGCGAGACTGGTGCGGGAGAGGCAAAGCGAGCCTTAGTAGCCAGGCAAGAGTACAATAGAATCATGGGTTTTGAAGAAATTGCACATACAGCCGATTGGTCTGCGCGGGTTTGGGCGCAGGATGTACCCGCGTTGTTCACCGAAGCGGCGCGGGCAATGAACGCGCTGGCCGGTATCGTCAGAGAGGCAGGTCCGGGCGTGAAGCGCAAGTTTGAATCTGAGGGCCCGGATCTCGAAAGTCTTTTGGTTGCCTTCCTCTCTGAATTGATCTACTACCAGGAGCAGGAGAACTTAGCGTTCGATCGCTTCAGACTGCAAGTCGAAGATCATAGGTTGAAGGTCGAAATGGAAGGCGCACAGATTAGAGCGATTGATAAAGCGATCAAAGCCGCGACCTATCACAACCTCAAAATTGAAAAGACGAATCGTGGCTTCGAAACGATGATTGTGTTTGATGTATGACAAAGTTTCCCTTCGCGCCGAGCGCAGTCGACACTGGCACCTGAACGGGAAGCGTTCAGCTTCCAGTGCAGGTGAGCGGGCGGAATTAACCTTTGTTGGGCGAGCAGTACAACTGCTCGCCCAACAAAGTGCACAACTGCTCGCCGGACAAGATGAGAGTAATCATGAATATCGAAAACTTAGTTCAAATCAGTGACACGGAATGGGAGATCCCAACGTATATCCGTAGCGACATGCGTGTGCCTGTCAGGTTGTTTGCCACGCGTGAATTGTTGGAACAGATCATGGACGATAAATCAATCGATCAGGCGATCAATACCGCGACCTTGCCTGGTCTCGTGGGGTCAGTGATCGTCATGCCGGATATGCACCAGGGCTATGGCTTTCCGATTGGGGGCGTTGCCGCAACCGAATACCCGCATGGCGTCATTTCACCCGGGGGCGTGGGATACGACGTGGGTTGCGGCGTACGCTTGCTTTCATCCACGATCGAGTTCGAATCCGCACGCGGCGAGATGGATAGGCTGGCGACGCTTCTCAACAAATACTGTCCGAGCGGCGTGGGGAAGGAAGGCGCGCTCAAGCTCAATCTGAAAGAATTAGACCAGGTCCTGCGCGATGGAGCACGCTGGGCATTGAAAAATGGCTATGCCACCGAAGCCGATCTGAGGCGGACGGAGGAAATGGGTTCGCTGGAGGGCGCTGATCCCGCTCAAGTCTCGGACCGCGCCAAGGCGCGTGGTCGTGAACAAGTCGGTTCATTAGGCGCAGGCAATCACTTTATCGAAGTAGAAGTGGTGGACCAGATATTTGATAAAGAAGCTGCTAACGCCATGGGACTCTATCCGGGCTGTTTGACCCTACAAATCCATTGTGGATCACGAGGGCTGGGACATCAGGTCTGTACAGACTACGTTCAGGAATTTCAGAATGCCGTTCACAAATACGGCATCCTCTTGCCGGATCGTGAACTGGTCTGCGCGCCGCTGGACTCTCCCGAGGGAAAAGCTTATCTGGGCGCGATGCGCGCCGCCGCGAACTTTGCTTTTGCGAATCGCCAATTGCTGGCTCATTCGGCGCGGCGTGCATTCGAGGAGATATTTGCACCCAGGACGAGAAGCTGGCATTTACACCAGGTCTATGATATTGCTCATAACATGGCCAAGATCGAGACCCATGAAATTGACGGCAGACAGATGAAGGTCTGTGTCCATCGTAAGGGGGCAACGCGTGCTTTCGGACCGGGATCACCCGGCTTGCCGCCAGAATATGAAAAGATCGGTCAACCTGTCATCATTCCCGGTTCCATGGGTACCGCTTCGTGGGTGTTGGCAGGCACGGAAGAGAGCATGAAGCGTTCATTCGGTTCCTCCTGTCACGGGGCGGGAAGAGTCATGTCGAGATCAAAGGCGAAGAAGGAAGTGAACGGGGCCACTCTTAGGAGAGAACTCGAAGAACGCGGCATCAAGATCCGTGCGGGGTCTATGCCCGGTTTGGCTGAAGAAGCGCCGTCTGCCTATAAGGACGTGGATGTGGTCGTCGAAACCGTGAGCGAAGCAGGCATTGCGAAGAAAGTGGCAAGGCTAAAACCGGTGGCAGTCATCAAGGGGTGAAGCAAGTATACACGTAGACAGGTACACAGGTAGACAGGTGCACATGTTTACTAGTTTACTTGTCTACCTGTCTACGTGTTTACCTGCCTACTCCTTCACCCTCTCGATCTTTGCCCCGAGCGCCCTCAGTTTCTTGTCCACATCCTGATAGCCGCGCTCGATCTGGCTAATATTGCGGATCGTGGATTGTCCTTTTGCCGTGAGAGCCGCCAGCAGCATGGACATACCGGCGCGAATATCAGGGCTTTCGAGGTTCTCGCCATACAGCTGGTTGGGACCCTGGACCATGCAGCGATATGGATCGCATAAGATGATCTTGGCGCCCATACCCACCAGCTTATCCGTGAAATACATGCGGCCTGAGAACATCCAGTCATGGAACATCACCGAGCCGCTGGCCTGGGTCGCGACGGTGATCGCAAGACTGATGAGATCGGTCGGGAAGGCGGGCCACACATTGGTTTTGATCTCCGGGATCGCGCCATCCAGGTCGGGAACGATCTTCAGGCTCTGGTCCGCAGGAACGAGCAGATCATCGCCTTCCACCTGCCAGGTCACACCCATTCGTTCAAAGATGTGCGCGATCATATGCAGGTTATTCACGCCTGCATTTTTGACACGGACCGAACCATGTGTCACGGCGGCCGCCCCCACAAAACTGATGACCTCCAGATAATCCGGACCAATCGCAAATTCCCCACCGTGTAGTTTTAGCACGCCATGAATCCGAAGCGTATTCGAGCCGATCTCATCGATCTGAGCACCCAGCCCATTCAGAAAATGACATAGATCCTGCACGTGCGGTTCAGAGGCCGCGTTACGGATCACCGTATCGCCTTTTGCTGTGACCGCGGCCATGATGGCATTTTCCGTCGCAGTCACACTGGCTTCATCCATTAGGAAGTCCGCGCCGTGCAAACGATTTGCCTGAAACGTAAAGCCGCGGTCATACTGCACATCTACGCCGAGCGCTCGCAAAGCAAGGATATGCGTATCGAGACGCCGGCGACCGATGACATCGCCTCCGGGCGGCGGCAATTTGAATTCTCGGATACGCGCAGCTAAGGGACCGGCAACCAGAATAGAGGCACGGATCCGGCGGCAAAGGTCCGGGGTCAATTCTGCCGGACGAACATCCCGTGCCAGGATCCGCCACGAAGTGGCATCCAAATCCTCCACCTGCGCGCCCAGGCTCTCGATCAACTGCCGCATCACCAGCGTATCCTGAATGTGCGGGATATTGCGCAGGACGATGGGCTCATCGGTGAGCAGCGAAGCAGCCAACAAGGGCAGCGCGGCATTTTTGTTTCCACCAGGCGTGATTTCTCCGTTTAATGGCACCCCACCTTCGATAATGAATTTTTCCATGTTCATCTCCAGGGGAATATCGGCGCGATTGTAAGACAGATTGCGTGCTTCGACAAGCTCAGCACAGGTCTTCGGCAACGACATTACAGTTGACTTACATGGGGTTACAGATGAACTTTGTCGTTTTCTTTGCGCTATAATGGTAATGATGGGCACAACTCTCATTATTCCAATCCTCCTGGGCTGGTTCGCCGGCCTATTCATCAACTACGCTTCGGACGTGCTTCCGGTTACACGCCGTTTCAGCAGACCTGCCTGTCCACAGTGTCAAACTCCCTTCTCGTGGGCAGACTATTTGACTCTGCGGGCTTGCCGAAATTGTGGCAAGTCACGCAGCCTGCGAACATGGCTGGTGCAGATCCTGACGGTCGGAGCTTTCGTCTATCTCTGGCTGTTCCCGTCAAAAGCGCTTGGGATTCCCCTCGGCATGGTCGTGCTCATTTATTTCGGCATCATTACTGTGATCGATCTTGAGCACCGTCTGATCCTGCATCCCACCAGCCTGGCGGGGGCGGTGCTGGGCTTGATCGTTGGGACTTATATTCACAGCCGGATCAATTCGAATGGAATTCTCATTGGTCTCGGAAAGTCGCTCCTCGGCGGACTGGCCGGCTTCGGCGTGATGTTCCTTCTTTATCAGCTGGGCGCATTGGTGGCGCGCTACCGCGCTCGCAGACTGCGCACTGACGATGGAGAAGAGGCCCTGGGCGGTGGTGATGTTTACCTGGCGGGTGTGCTGGGTCTCATGCTCGGCTGGGATTTTATTGGATTTGCACTGGCCTGGGGGGTGATTTTCGGAGGTATTATCAGTATCCTTTTTATTATCGTCCTTCTGGTGAGGCGTCGTTATTCGAATGCAGCCCTGATGACCTTTATCCCGTACGGACCCTGTTTTATTGTTGGAGCGTCCCTTTTACTGTTTCACCCGTAATTTACAGAAGTGTTGGCTAGTTCTTAGTACGAATGTCGCATTGGTCAAAGCAAGTGGGGTATTAAACTAAGAATTAGGATTATCAGGAATCAGGAATTTTTTCTATGAAATTAACAAAGTTTCTCCCTCGCAAGAACTTCGCACAGGCGATGGTGGAGTTTGCCATCGTATTGCCGATTTTGCTTTTGCTGCTATATGGGCTTCTCGAAACCGGCCGCCTGCTCTTCATTTACTCTACGATCGTGACGGCCAGCCGCCAGGCAGTCCGCTATGGCGCTGCCACCGGTAACGGAGATGGGGGCGTTCCCGGCAATGATGCCGGCATCCCGCGCTATCAGGATTGCGCCGGGATCCGTGCGGCGGCAAACAGGGTAGATTACCTGAACGCCTTCAATCATAATAGCGATGATATTATGATCTTCTGGGATAATGGGCCCACCACTGGTATGAATCCGATGTGTCCGGTAGGATCGGCCACAGATACCAGTTTCACACCCAGCGGTGCCACCGATCGCATGATCGTAACTGTGATAGGTCATTTCAATCCGATCGTCCCTAAAATCGTTCCCTTTGGCGCCCGCACCATCACCGCCAATAGCGCCCGCACCATTTTGTTCAGTGTGCCCATCGAGGTACCGGCTCCTCCGGGGGGGCCTCCCGGAGGACCCAGCGCTTCGCTCACTCTGAGCGTGACGGCCGCTCCGCTCATCTATGATACTCTCGGGCAGACGATCACCTACACCTACACGGTGACAAACGGATCGGTCGCGGTGAGTGGGTTGAGCATCAACGACGATAAAGTGGGTTCGATCACCTGTATTGACACAACGCTGGCGGCGAATGCCTCCACCACTTGTACGGGCACCTATAAGATCGTCTCAGGAGATATGAACCCGAACCCGGGTTCCGTTACGAATACGGCGACTGCCACTGCCTCAGATGGGACGAACTCGGTCACTTCCAACACGGCAACTGCCACCATCACATTAGCCCAGCCGAAGCTCGATTTCACGAAAACTGTCGATCCCCCCTACGGCACGGAGGGCGATACCGTCACTTATACGTTTACAGTGACGAATACAGGCAATGTCCCTCTGACCGCGGCAGCCGTAACAGACCCCAAGCTTGGCGGCCCGCAATCAGGCTGCGGCGGTGATCTGGCTGTAGGCGCCACACGGGCTTGCACGGCAACCTATAAGCTAGCCAGCAGCGACATTGCCACGACGACGATGGTCAATAATGCCAGTGCGAGTGCCCAGTATGTTGGATCAACAACCAAAACCGTCAACGCCACGTCTTCCGCCAGTTTGTATACCGGGTCGCTTTACCTGTCTGTGACCGCTTCACCGGGCAGCGTCAATAAGGCAGGTCAAGTCATTACCTATACGTACACAATTACTAACAATACTAAGAACATCAAGCTAACAGCGCCGTACAACCTGACTTCGAGTCTTGGTGCAAGTTGTTCCTTCCCCACAGGTGACCTGAATGCCGGCAAGAACAAATCCTGCACCGGGTCCTATACGGTCACCCAGACCGATATAAACAGCGGAAAGGACCTCAAGAATACTGCTACCGCGAGCGCAAAAGGTACAAATACTGTAACTTCCAATACTTTTTCGGTCACCGTAAGCGTCGTCACAACGCCCGGGCTGACCCTGACGATCAATCCTCAGGATGTAACTCCCAATCCTGCCACGGCGCTCAATACCGTGATCACCTACATATACACATTAACGAATACAGGAAACGTCACGCTGACAGCACCCAAGATCACCGATATGCTCGTGATCAACATCACCTGCCCCGCCAGCATTGCTCCGGGAGCGACAGGGACCTGCACCGGTACACACTCGGTGACTCAGGCTGATATTGAAGCAGGCTCGATCACCAATACGGCAACGGCGACCGCTACCTTTAATTCGAAAACGATCACTTCCAACTCGCAGTCGTTTACAGTTTCCACCTACCTGGGTCCACGGCTTAAATTACAGATCACTCCTAACCCCAACACATTTACGACCGCTGACCAGATGATCGGTCTGACCTACGATCTCACCAATACAGGCAGCGAGCCCCTGAGTGCAATTGCCATTTCAGATCCAGACGGTAAAGTTACAATAGACTGCTCAAGTGTAGCCGGCAAAACCCTGGCTACTGGCAGCAAAGCCACTTGTGTTGGAATATACACAACCACGGCCGGGGATATGTCTGTGGGTTATGTCGGGTTTACGGCCACCGCTACAGGTACAGGTACAACCGGGTCAGCCAGCTCGAATGCAATTACAATGATTTCGGTGCCAGGAGCGCCGCCGCTCGCGGCTTGTAGTACAGTCGCTACCGGCGCCACAATCAACAAAACTGACAATATCATGAGCATGACGATCAATAATCCACTGAACCTGCCTTTGATGGTCAAGGATGTGACCGTGCAATGGAATCATGATAGCGGCCATACCGGCCCCGATACCACCCTGAAACTGCAGGACGCAGCTCTCGACAGCACATTATTTTGGGCCTGGATCGGCGGTGGCAGTGGCAGTGGATATCTGGCCCCCAATATTACGATTACGCCTTCCACTGCACTTTACATCCCGGCCAATTCAAATCCCACGATCTCGTTCACCTTCCAGCAATCGTACGACAACTGGGATAATCCTGCCAGCGAGTATGTCGCAATTACTTTGGATATGCCTTGCGCAGGCACCGTGATCTCTCTCCATCGTTAATGTTCGGAAAAGAGGGCGAATTATGAACAACAAAAGTGAACGTGGACAAAGCCTGGTTGAACTGGCTATTAGCCTGGTGGTGCTGCTCTATCTGCTCTCAGGAGCGGTCGAATTGGGCATCCTTTTCTTCCAATATGTGCAGCTGCGGGATGCCGCCCAGGAAGGCGCGCTCTATGGTTCCACAAAACCGTACGATCTGCCTGGAATTGAGGCGCGCATCCGGGGCGCTTCCGGTTCTCCGATTGACCTGCAGAGCCCAGATGTAACGATCAAAATTAGCGCGGATGGAATTGACTCTGGCGATGCTGCTTACTATACCAAAGCCTGTGAAGGCTGGGGGATCAAAGTGGAAGTTTCCTTCACTCACAAAGTCTTTATGCCATTTATGCCGAAGATCATTGGACGCGATACTATCCCGCTGACTGGCTCCGTGACCGATACGATCCTATCACCTTACAAACCAACAACACCCGCCCCCTGCTCACCGCCGCCCTAAAGGAGAATGCCATGCAGAAATCATCGCTCTCAACCCCACGTGGACAAGCACTTGTTCTGATTGCCCTGGCAGCCATTGCCTTATTCGCCCTTGCCGCCCTGGCAATTGATGGCAGCGCGGTCTTCTCGGATCGCCGTCACTCTCAGAATGCCTCTGATACTTCGGCTCTGGCCGCAGCACTTGCAATCGCCCGTGGAAAATCGACTGTAGAATGGAAACTGATCGGCGAACAGCGGGCGGCCTCCAATGGCTATGATGCGAGTAACGGTATCACGGAAGTTTATGTGCATTTATGCAGCGATCATTCCGTTGTCAGCGGTGAAGGGATTACGCTCACCTGCCAGGGTCTGCCCACGGGTGCAAAGGAAGATGAATACGTGCATGTCTACATCAAGTCAGTGGTGAAACTGAATTTTGCGCGTATCATCGGCTGGAAACAGGTCATCAATCACACCGATGCAGTCGCCCGTGCTACTCCGCCGAAGGTGGTCCCCTGGTATAAGGGGAACGCCATCGTTTCTACAATGTTGACTTGCAAAAATGAAGCTGGCTGGCCGCACGATCCATTTACTGTCACAGGGCATTCGGGCACAACCGTGGTTAGTTCTGGAATATTTGTCAACGCGGATTGTCCTAATTCATATGATCAGGGCGGATCCTCGCAAGTGAAAACGGATAAGGGTGTCTGTGTAGTCGACTCAGCTCAATATACAAACACTGTTCCGATCCCTACTACAGGTTGCGATCAGATCGACCCGAACCAATACACTTTACTAACGACTCCAACTTGCTCAACGAAAGGCGATATTCAGGAAGTTTCATCCAAAAACTATGTTGCCAGCCCTGGTTACTATGATAAACCTTTCCCGGATAAAAGCCCTTCCGGCGCGTTGAAATTACAGCGAGGTATTTATTGTTTCAATGACGGTATTTCCATAAACAGTGGCTGGGATATTACGACAGACCTGAATGGAGATGGTCCCAGTAGTGATGAGGGAGTCTTCTTCTACGTGCCAAGTGGCGCGGTCACTTTCAACGGTGGTTCCCATATTAATATTCAGGCCATCAACACTCCCTATGCAGGCTTCGATAGTACGTATCTCAATTACTTAATCTATCTGCCTCCAACAAATACGTCGACCGTTACCATTACCGGTAGCAATGGCTCAAGCTTCACAGGGACGATTCTAGCCCCAGCTTCTCACATCAAACTGAGCGGTGGGAACACGACCTCAGGTGGGGTGGACGATGGTCAAGTAACCATTGATGCCCAGATCATCGGCTTCACTACCGAGATAGCCGGCAATGGCACATTGGATATTATCTATACCCAGTCAAAGAACGGGGTCACAACCACCAAACCAAGTCTCTCTCAGACTGAATAACACACAAGTCCTCACGTCCATAAAATCAGGACACAGGTTGAGTTCCACGAAAAACCTGTGTCCTGATTTTTATCTGTATGCCCTTTCTTCTTTTGCTCCTTTAGTATCCATCCTCTGAGCCCCAAACACCCCATCCTTTCAAAAAAGTCAGTCTGCACCAAACCTGACAAGTCTGCAAAGCATATACTGTATCAAACCCCAACACGATCCGTCATGCAGAGACTTCCAAAAAGGAGACTTCATCATGACCTTCAAAACAACCGAAAAGGGACAGGCCCTCATCATGATCGCATTCGCAGCGATTGGATTATTCGCTTTTGCTGCGCTGGCGATCGATGGGAGCCTGGCCTTCTCCGACCGCCGCCATGCCCAGAACGCCGCCGATACTTCGGCCTTAGCAGCCGCGCTGGCAAAGATCAATGCACAAGATTGGGATGCTGCTGCCCGGGCCCGCGCCACAAGTAATGGATATACAGACGACGGCAGGACAAAAGTTTACGTACATTTGTGTAGTGATACTTCGCTCGTCACAGATGAGGGCATTCCGCTGACCTGCCGGGGTTTGCCCACAGGCGCGAAGCCTGAAGAATATATCCACGTGTATATTAAGTCAATCGTAAGCACCTACTTCACACGGGTGATCGGAAGGTCTGAGGTCATCAACCACGTAGAAGCCGTGGCGCATGCTATTCCCGGTTACAGAAACTCCACATTTGGAGGTCAGGCGCTTGTAGCCGTCAACAAGGATGCCTGCCCGGCGTTCAGCTATGGCGGAAATGGAAAGATAGCCGTAACGGGTAGTGGAATTTTCGTCAATTCACGCTGCACTTCCACGAACCCAGCACTTGACTCGCAGTCGGCCAATGCCTACTTGACTGTTCCGTGTTATAACGTGGTGGGCGGCGTTGATGCAAATAACCTGACAAGTACTGGGCCATGCACCAGTCTTTCTCCGCAACCTAGCCTGTTTATGTCGAATCCGTTGGCGAACTTCCCGGCTCCGAAGATTGATTGCGCCTCCTATCCACTCGGGACGTTCAGCTCAACCGGCACCACAACTACGATTACCGCTGGCCGTTATAACCCTACCAACAGCCACAACAGCTTTCCTGACACAGCCTGGCAACCCAACGTGATCATGGAGCCCGGCATCTACTGCATTGATCTTGCAGGACATGATTTCAGCCTGTCAGGCGGGCAGACACTCACTGGCTCCAATGTTTTGATCTATATGCAAACCGGGGGTGTTTCCTGGCAAACAAAAGGAATCCATCTTTCCGCGATGCAAGGTGTAAATCCTGATTATGATGGCTTGCTGCTTTACCTCCCTCCTGAAAATCATAGTATTGTTTCTATCACCGGCGGTGGAGACTCCAGTTTCGTTGGTACGATCCTGGCCCCCGGCTCACAAGTCAAAATTGCGGGTGGTTCAGACACTGGAACCGTTGGCGTACTTGAAAATCAGATTATTTCCGATACAATCAGCCTCACCGGTGGCGCTGATCTTATAATCAATTTTAATGCTAAGGTGCAATGGAAGCCGCCCGTCCCACCTGAGATCCAGGTAACACAATAACAAAATCAACCGTGGTTTATTCAGGGAATGCCTGCTTAAGACATTCCCTGAATTGTTTTAAGGGATCCAACTATCGATTGGGATACCATACTCCCGGAGCCGCAGGAGGTGCCCCAAATTGGATGTGCGCCAGCTCCCAGATGCTGTAACAAAACACCGGCGAAGCTGTCTGGTAATCAGGTATAATTTTCTCGATAAATTATCTCTTGAAGGAGGTGAAACGGCAATTTGTCCCGGGAAAGACAGCGCATGGCCCTGAGCGTTCCGCAAGGAGCAAGCAAAGGGTGACGAGGATAAGGGTTCTCCATTGCAAAGATGGAGCTAACTACCTCACCTAACCCCTCCCGCCCTTACGGGCACCCTCCCCTTCCTTGCAAGGAGGGGGGAGGGCTGGGGTGGGAAAGGGTGAGGTAGGAAAATCGACAGATCAGCGGAAGCCCTTCGGGTGTGCCATCACCCGTTTCT
>DATGYJ010000156.1:0-7552 GCA_035298105.1 Anaerolineales bacterium
AGGCCTCCATGGCAGGAAAACATATGAGTAAAGCTGAACTTGTAGAAGCGATTGCGAATCAGAGCGGATTAGAGAAGAAACAGGTCAACGCAGTCCTGGATGCTCTCAACGATATTGTCTACAGAGAGCTCAAAGCCCAGCATGAAGTCATGATCCCGGGTCTGCTGAAATTGACAGCAGTCACGAAGCCTGCTGTGCCTGCTCGTGAAGGGATCAATCCCTTTACGAAAGAGCCGACCATGTTCAAAGCCAAACCGGAGCGCAAGGTCATTAAACCTCGTCCGCTCAAAGCACTAAAAGACGCCATTTAATTTCTCATGCTAAGGTACGACCCGAAAGCCCCGCATCGCCGGGGTTTTATCGGTTACAGATAGCCTGTTGCCTTTATTCTGCAAACAAAGAGTCCCTTGAATTATGGGATGCAACATTTTTGTGAGAATAAAGAACGAAACCACACATCTGAAGTCATCAGGAATCATCGTTCTATGCAAAAATTGATCCGGCAGATCCTTCCCTTGGCAGCGCGGATCGGTGCTGACCCTCAGGACAGCGATGATGTCCAGCTGCGAAAAACATTGCTGGTATTGGGTGCATGTATGTTCATTGTAGCAGGGGCTTTGTGGGGCAGCCTCTATTTTTCATTTGGGGAATGGATTGCCGGTTGCATTCCTCTTGGCTATGCACTGATTTCATCCCTCAGTGTACGGTCAAAAGCTCAGTTTTCGGATCGGCATTAACTCCGGTCCGGTGATCGGAGGCGTCATCGGCAAACGCAAATTTGTCTATGACGTTTGGGGGGACGCCGTCAATGTGGCCAGCCGCATGGAGTCACACGGGATGAGCAACACCATTCAGATCACCAGCGCCACCTATGAGCTGATCAAGGATGAGTTCGTCTGCGAACCGCGCGGCACAATCGACATAAAGGGGAAAGGGGAAATGGAAGTGTGGCTAGTGCGTTCTGCAAAGTAATTGATCTATGTCTTTCTATAAAGACTCTATCTATCCATATCTTGTTGATAAGTTCGGTGATCCACCGCCGATAAAGAGTATCCGCCAAAAGCTTATTCCCTCCGCTCAGGGCCAGGTCCTTGAGATCGGCGCAGGGTCAGGTGCGAATTTTCCTCATTACTCTCCGCAAAGAGTGCACAAGCTGTATGCCCTTGAACCCAATCCGGGAATGATTCGGCTCGCCAAAAGGCAAGCCCGGCGAACAAAATTGGACATTGAATATCTTGATCTGCCAGGAGAACGCATTCCGTTGGAAGATGAATCGGTTGACACAGTGGTTACCGCGTTTACGCTAGGCACCATTCCCGATGTTACAGATGCCATCAAAGGCCTCGCACGTGTTCTGAAACCGGAGGGCAAGCTCATTTTCTTTGAACTCGGGCTTTCGCCAGATGCTGCAGTCCAACGGCGGCAGAGACAACTTGAACCGGTTGCCTACCGGCTGTTTCAAGGTTTGCATCTGACGCGGGATATTCCATTGCTCATTCTGCAGGCGGGATTCCAAATCGACCGGATAGAGTCGGGATATCTAGCCAAATTTCCCAAGTCATTCTCGTATTGTTGGTGGGGTATAGCCAGGAACCCTCGCCGGAATGCCTGAAGTGGTCCGGCGGCTATCCATCTACAGAGTGCCGCATAATTTGCTTACTTTCTATTTGAATTTCAGACTACAAATCCATGTAAAAAGTTAACTTACGCATGTATACATGCGTGAGACAAGCGGTAAAGGGGGAGTCTACTCCGTCTCATATTCATGGCTTTCACCGTTAAACATAATAACCCGATTTTATGGCAATGAGACGCGCATGGCCTGTCTCTATCTTATTGTGCGAAAGGGAAACCCGAAACCATGAATAATTCCAACTGTATTCGAGTTGCAATTGCCGGGCTGGGTAATTGCGCATCAAGTCTGATAGAAGGGATCCATTACTATCGTCAGAATCCGGGACTGGAGGCTGGGCTTTTATTCCCCATCCTGAGTGGTTACTCCGTCCGCGACATAGATGTGGTGGCTGCGTTCGATATATCGAGTTTGAAAGTCGGCAAGCTTGTCAAAGAAGCCATATACCAATCGCCGAACAACTTCGTCCGCATTCCCGGCGTTCAAGTGGATGGCAGCGCGCGTGTGTTTCGTGGTCCAACCCTGGATGGCAATCCGGAGCACCTGGCACGCTTCGTGAGCGAGTCCAAAGAACCGCCGGTGAATGTCGCCTCCATATTGGAAGACAATCACGTCGAGGTCTTCATCAATATGCTTCCGACCGGGAGTCTGGAGGCAACCGAGTTTTACGCTCGAGCTGCATTGGAAGCCGGTTGTGCCTTTATTAATTGCATCCCAACCGTCCTTGCTCAACGGGATGATGTGCAGGAATTGTATCGTCAGGGGCAGCTGCCACTACTGGGCGACGACATTAAGAGTCAGATTGGCACGACCATTTTACACAGAGCGTTATTACACCTGCTGGAATCACGCGGTGCAACTCTCAATAAAACCTCACAAGTCAATATCGGTGGGAACACCGACTTTGCGAATTTTGTCTATCGCGCCGAATCAAAACTGGTCTCAAAGCGCAAATCCCTGGCGCGCTATCTGAATGGGCAAACAGATTTTCATGTCGGGCATCATTACGATCCCACCAAAGGGCCCTTAAAGAACGCCTTCATAGAAATCGAAGCTGCCGTTTTCGGCGGTTCACCGGTCAAAATCTCGGTCAAATTGGAAAGTGACGATAAGCCTAACAGTGCCGGTTCGGTGGTAGATTTGATCCGGATCGCGCGGGGCGCACTTGACCAACGGATTGGGGGTTATATCCCTGATGCATGCGCTTTTTATTTCAAGTCTCCCCCGAGCCCAATGGATGACCTTGAAGCCCTGGAGATGATTCGAGAGAACTGGGTCGCCTCTTATGTTGAAGCTGCTGAAAAAGTATGACCGGCTCATTTCGATCGCGGTACTGATTATTTCAATTGCGCTGAGCATTGGCGTTCTTTTCATTCCACTGGACCCTGCTGAATTAACCACCTATGGCTACGCGGGGGTCTTTCTGATCACTTTACTCGGAGCAGCAACTCTTTTCATCCCAGGTCCGACGATGGTAGCGACTTTTGTCGTCGGTGCGTTATTGAATCCCATTCTGGTTTCCCTGGTAGCCGGTTTAGGTTCGGCCCTGGGCGAATCGACAGGATATGCCGCCGGTTACGCCTCGCGAGCCCTGGTCACGCCCCAGGAGCGCAGGGACACATGGTATCAAAGAATTTTTCGCTGGATGAGCAGCCATCCTTTTCTGACGATCTTCCTGCTGGACGCGATCCCGAATTTGCTGGGCGACATCGCCGGTCTGATCGCGGGACGAAACAAGTATTCCTACTTCAAATTCCTGCTGGCAAGCTTCCTGGGCAAGACCATCAGATTTTCGATCAGCGCCTATCTGGGGTTTGGGTTGCGTCATTTCATCACGCCAAAATAGCAGGAGGATAAACTCGCATGATATCCAGGTGGATACGAACATGGTATGGAGCGTTCTTAGAGCCCTTCCTTCAATTGCTCGCACGGCTGGGGATCACCGCCAATATGCTGACCGTCGCCAGCCTGGGCGTTGTGATCGTCGCCGGGGTTTTCTTTGCATTCGGCCAGACAGTTTTAGGCGCGTGGATCCTCTTATTGGGAGGCTTCCTGGATGGGATCGACGGAGCACTGGCGCACGTTACCCACCTCGAATCGCCCTTCGGCGGATTTCTGGATTCCATTTGTGATCACTGCGGCGACTTTGCAGTGTATCTCGGACTGCTTTTGCTAGCTCTTCAAAACAACTCACCTGTTGACATCATTCTGATCTTTATCGCCTCTTTTGCTTCTGTGTTTGGCAGTCAGGTGCGTTCCCGCGCCGGAATGCTTGGTCTTGACACAAAAACGATCGGCATGTTTACCCGCGCGGAACGCAACCTGGTTCTGATCGTCGGCATTCTGATCGGCAAAATGACCCTTGCATTATGGGTTCTGGCAATTTTCAATAGCTTTTCGGCTCTGCAGCGGATAATTTATGCGATCCGTGCCTCTCGCCATAACAATGGCGTGCCAATTTAGAAAACTCGAATTCTTTGAATTACAGTTTGTTTCAAAAGTAATCTGTTGGTCGAGAATTGTTTGAAATCTAAGAGTGCCAGGCAGCTGGAATTTTTAGCTCTCTTGGGCGGAGCAACCGGGGGTATGCTTAAGAAAGAGCAATACAAAAGGAGTATCCGATGACTGTTGCACGAATCGGCGAGACCCAGGCCAAACCCGAATTGACGGAAGCGCTGCGTGACTTCCTCCTATCGATCATGCCGGGCATTCGATCCTCGCACGGCTGCGAGTCCGTCGCGCTGTATCAATCCCAAAACGATCCAACAAAGTTCACGATGATCGAAATATGGGACAGCCTCGAGTCGCATCAGGCCTCGGTCAGGAATATCCCACCGGAAAAGCTGGCTGAGATCAGGCCTTTACTGGCGTCCGCACCGAGCGGGGCGTATCATGATTTAGTTCATCGGGAATGAGAGTCCTTTCTCTTGACGGATCAACCATACTATTTACAATAAGGAACACAGGAGTTACATTGATGAAAGCAGAGAGCGCTCTCAACCAACCCTCATTTACCAGACTCCTTCATCGTGTCCTCGAATTAGGAATCATTCTCAAAGGCTTCGATGCCATTCTGGAAATGATCGGTGGGATTCTCTTTTGGTTCGCATCGAACGTAACCTTTGACCAGTGGATCACTGCACTGACCCAGCACGAGCTCGTTGAAGACCCTCAGGATAAAGTAGCCCTCCTCCTAAGAGAGGTTGCAGCCCCAATCTCCAGCGATGCCCGCCTGTTCGGAAGTGCCTATCTCATCGTCCATGGTCTTGCAAAACTTTGGTTGGTAACAGGCCTATTACGGGGCAAAGCGTGGGCATATCCCGCTACGTTTGGCTTCCTGTCTCTTTTCATTATTTATCAAGTTTACCGGCTGAGCTATAGCTTTTCGATTGGTTTACTGGCGCTCACTTTTTTCGACTCAGTCTTCGCGTTCCTGATCTGGCGTGAATATCTTTCCTCAAAGAACGCGTGATATAATCTGCCCGTCCGTAATTCGTAGGAGCATAGGAATGACTGATATCCAGTAATCAACCAGGTTTTTAGGGCACTATCTGCTGTCATGATTCGCGCCAGTGCTATACTGGCGTTCACAGCCGAGGGCTTGCCCTCGGTTTTCGTTTTTAATTTACAGACCTGACAGGTCTCAGAACTACAGGTTATTATGCTTACTGCACATCACATTTCTAAAAGCTACGGCATCCAGCCGATCCTGGAAGACATTTCATTCAGCATCAGCAATGACGAGCGTATTGGACTGATCGGTCCCAACGGCTGCGGCAAAACCACATTGATGCGCATCCTGATGGGATTTGAACGGCCCGATTCTGGTGCTGTCGTTTCGACGCGCCCCAACCTAAGGATCGGCTATCTTGCGCAAGGCATGGCTTTCGACGAGGATCAAACGCTTCAATCTTCTCTTGGCCTGAATCCCATTCCCGAAGCAGTACTCGAATCTGAAATCACCTCCCTGGCCTCAGCCCTAACCGCCAGCCCAGGCGACCCGGTCATCCAAGCCAGGTATGACTCCGCCCTCCACCAACTCTCACTTACCAATAACCAATTACCAGCCGTTCTTGCGCCTCTGGGTCTCGACGGCCTGCCCTTTGATACTCCCATTAAACACCTCAGCGGCGGACAAAAGACTCGCCTGATGCTGGCACGGGTCCTGCTGGAAGAGCCGCATTTGCTGCTGCTCGATGAGCCGACCAATCACCTCGACATCGAAATGCTCGAATGGCTTGAAGACTGGCTGGCAGCATTCAACGGCGCGGCATTGATCGTGTCGCATGACCGCGCCTTTCTGGATAACACGGTCAGCTCCATTCTTGAACTTGATCCCGCTACGCACGGCATCCGCTCTTATCCGGGCAACTATGCCGATTACCTGGAACAGAAGCTCACGGAACGCGAAAAGCAACTCCAGGCTTACCAGGATCAGCAGGATGAGATCGCCCAACTGCGTGCGGCTGCGGCTCACATCCGTGGACTAACAAAGATGAAAAAGGGCGGCAAAGCAGATGGCGGCGACAAATTCGCCAAAGGCTTCTTTGGCAACCGTTCTACGAAAAACGTAGCTGGCCGCGCCAAACATCTTGAGGCGCGTATCGAAAAAATTCTCACCGAAGAACGAATCGAAAAGCCAAAATCAAGCTGGCAATTGAAACTGGACTTCGGTGCGCCGGCGCACCAATCCAAAGATGTGCTGGTTACAGAGAAATTGTCGGTGGGTTATGAACAGCCGCTGCTCACCGGCTTAAATCTTTCCATTCGGGCAGGGCAGCGCATCGCGCTGACGGGTCCGAATGGCACAGGCAAAACCACCCTCATCCGTACGATTGCCGGGAAGCTGGACCCATTGGCCGGCAGCCTGAGGCTGGGGGCCACGGTCAAGCTTGGATATATGGCCCAGGAACAGGAATTGCTTGATCCAAATCTGAGTGCCTTGCAGTCCGTCCAGAGCGTGGCTGCATTCAATGAAACAGAAGCGCGCAACTTCCTGCATTTCTTCCTCTTCAAGGGCGATGACGCGCTGCGAGTGACTCGTGACCTTTCATTTGGAGAACGCGCCCGTCTGCAATTAGGACTGCTGGTGGCGCAAGGCTGCACCTTCTTAATCCTTGATGAACCCATCAATCATCTCGACATCCCTTCGCGCGCACGCTTCGAGGAGGCATTGGCGAATTTCAAAGGAACCATCCTGGCCGTTGTCCATGACCGTTATTTCATCGAGCGCTTCGCCTCCGAGGTGTGGACGCTCAAAGATGGAAAAGTGGTGAAATGGTAACCTACTCGCTCAAGCCGCCGTCCGCGGCGGCGAGGAGTGCAGGTGAGCGCAAATAACCAAGATAGCTCAACCTTCCCGAAACCGCTCTTCGTCTGCGTGCCCTTCGGTCAGCGAGAGAAGATGGAATAACATAAAAACTTCGCGCTGAGCGGAGGGACTGTGCTCTTCAGTCCCGAAGACGAAGCGCGCCGAAGAAAAAACGCCATGAAAACAATCTCCCCCACCCCCTACCCTGATGTCAACGAAATCCTGGATGTGCTGCTCTCAGACGTTCAGCAAATCCTTGGCGATCAATTTATCGGCATGTACCTCTACGGCTCCCTCTCCAGCGGTGACTTCAATCCCGAAACCAGTGACGTAGATTTTCTCGTCGTCACAAGGGATTTGCTTTCTGATGAGCACATCGCCGAGCTGGAATCCATGCACCAAAAGATTTGGGCAGGCGGGCTAAAGCGGGCAGATCGACTGGAAGGCTCGTACATCCCGCAAAAGGACCTGCGCCGCCATGACCCAAATAACGCGCCTTGCCCCACGATCAACGAAGGCAAATTTTACGTGGACCGCCTTGGCAGTGACTGGATCGTCCAGCGGCACATCGTTCGAGAATATGGTGTCGCGTTGGCTGGACCTGACCC
>DATGYJ010000157.1:0-11031 GCA_035298105.1 Anaerolineales bacterium
CGAGAGCTTAAAGATGCGTAAGGTGAGCGGTTGATCCTTATCGATAAGGGGATTCCCTTTAACGGGAGATTGCTTCGTCGGGAAGAGCACCCTCCTCGCAACGACATACTCCTAAGGGATTATTCCCTGCTCCCTCGCCACGCGAATCGCTGCATCGCGGGATCTGACATCCAGCTTGTCGTATATCGAGCGCAGGTGAGCATCCACCGTGCGGCGGCTGACAACGAGCCGCTCGGCGATTTGAGGATTGCTTAAGTCTTGGACGAGCAGGCGGAGCACCTCGGTTTCGCGCGCGGTCAGGGATGTCCCGGAGGCGGATATAGCTTGGGCGGCAGACACAGGCTCCGGCGGGTGAGGAATCGTCCGCAAATCATCCAATGTCAGACGTTTGCCTGCTGCGAACTCGCGGGCAAAGGCTTCGTCGCCCAATTGGGCGCGTAACTCGGCGTGAATGTCACCTATATCCAAGAAGCGCTTGAATGCTGTTGCCATCCCTTCACTACGCATTTGATAGGTCCCGGTCAAAGCATCTGCCAGACCAATAATCCGTGCCGACCACACATCCAAACCTTGCCGATGCAGAACGACAGCCAACATTGGCAGCCACATGGGCAACTGATGGTCACCTCGGTTGGCAGCCTGCTGGAAAGTGTCTTGCAGGCGGCGGCGCGCGGCGGTCAAATCGCCTTTCTGCAAGTTGAGCAACATGTAGATGCCTGCCAGGCGGCTCAGGATACGCTCATCGCCGAGTTCCAGCGCCAGGCCCTCGGCTTCATCCAACTGGGACGCCATCAGAGTGAAATCCCCTGTGAATAACGCGCCACTGGCTTGACGGGCGAGAGCCAACGCCAACCCAGCCGGGTTATTTAACGCGCGATTAATGCGTACGCTTTCAGCCATGTAGCGGGACGACTCGGGGGGATATTGAATGGGGCTAACATTTATTTCCACCATGGCAATTGCCAGTTCCGTGTAGGCGTACGCTTTCACGGCGGTATCGGGCAAGGATTCAAGCAGGGAGGCGGCTTCAGATAGAAAGGACACATTTGCCGTTTGATCTTCTTGAAAGGCGGTGATGCGGCTCAATTCCACGAGCGCCATGAGTACCCCGGTTTTATCGGCGAGGGGACGATACAACGTCAGGCTTTGTTCTAACAACATCCGCGCTCGGGCAAAGTCGCCCTGAAAGCGAGTCAGGGCGCCTGCCCCGTACAGGGCCTTTGCACGAACGGCGGGTGCCAGCGCGGAGCCCGAGTCCAAAGTCAACGCTTCTTCCAGCCAACGGCGTCCCTCGCTCCAGTAGCCGCGTGTAAGCCAGAACGGTTGCAGCGCGCCAGCCATACGTTGGGCAAATTCCGCTTCGTGATGTCCCATCGCCCAGAGCAGTGCGGCGCGCAGATTATCCTGCTCGCGATCCAGCCGTTTAATCCACACCTTTTGGTCAGCGCCTGTCAGGTGCGACTCGGCTTCTTCAACGAACGATAAATAATAGTTGGCATGCGCGCGGCGCGTGGCTTCCAATTCGTGCGTATGTGTCAGTTGTTCCAAGCCAAACTCACGAATGGTTTCCAGCATAGTCAGACGCGGCTCATTATCGGTTTCGATTTGGCGCAGGAGACTCTTGTTCACCAATGAATCAAGCGTATCCAAAGAGGTTGGCGGCTCAATCGCAGTGAGCGCCGCCTGCAATGTGCATCCGCCAACGAAAACGGACAGGCTTCGGAACGTACGCTGTTCGCTGGCGTTCAACAAGTCATAACTCCACTGGATGGCGCTACGCAATGTTTGCTGGCGGGCGGGAAGGTCATGCGCTCCGCTGGTGAGCAATCCGAGGGATGATTCTTGTAGTCGCGCGAGCATCGCTTGTGGAGGGAGCAACTTGATCCGCGCGGCAGCCAACTCAATCGCCAGCGGCAAGCCGTCGAGGCGGATACATATTTCAGATACTGCGGACGCGTTCCCTTGAACAAATTGAAAATCAGGCTGAATCGCTTGCGCGCGTTGGACAAACAACGCGATGCCGGAATATTGCATCAGCGCTTCGACCGATGACTGATCAGGTAATGCGAGTGGGAGGAGAGAAAACTCATTCTCACCACGCAAGTGTAATGCCTCACGGCTGGTGGCCAGCATTCGCAACCCGGCGCAGGCGGATAACAACTCGCTCAGCAGCGGGGCAGCGGATATGATCTGCTCGAAATTGTCGAGCAATAACAAGGCTTGCCGCTCGCGCAGAAACTCTTTGAGGCTATCCAGCAACAAGCGGTTCGGAGATTCGATCACGCCAAGGGTGTGTGCGATCGTAGGAATAATAAGGGTTGCGTCGCTGATCGCTGCAAGCGAAATAAAGAAGACGCCGTCAACAAAGGCGTCTTTTATGTCATGGGCAACCTGCAATGCCAGACTCGTCTTGCCCACACCGCCGGGGCCGGTGATGGTGACGAGACGGATATCGGGTCGATGCAGGAGTTGACAGAGTGTCTCTATCTCGTGTTCTCGCCCAATGAGTGAGGTCAGCGATACGGGGAGGATATTTGGCATTACGGATATTATATGTCGATTATTTTGTACTTGTAGAATCATTTGCTTCTTATCTGTACGTCATGGAGCAGCATGTCTGCACCTGCTCCCCATATTGCAGCAAGCAAATTTGTGAACCAGTTGGTATATGTGCCAAACAAGGCAAGACTATATCCCCATTTAAGTGCGCCAACAGACAGGCGTAATTTGTGCCAGAGGAGTCCCAATAAAATCAGAAACATCCCATTCATTACTGCTTCTAAATGGCTGGCAAGTCCCATTCGAGGATTACGCATCACAGGTATTACAAAACCAGTGAGTAAACCTAGAAAAAACAAAGTAATTCCATACCTTACTAATTTGTGACTGAGTTTTGACTGAAAATCATTGTCCATTTTATTTTCTCTTTATAATCGTCATAAATTATTGGATGTTTGAACGAATCACAACAATTGCCTGATGACGGTAGCCCTGAATGGCGCGGCTAATAGCTCCTCCAGAGGTGTATACGCGCCAGTGGCCATAGCCTCCTGCATAGCCGCTGCCCGCACCTCAGCCGACGTCCAATCGGCAATTTCAACAAGTATGTTGGGGTTGTCAAGTACCTCGTAGCGCGTGCTGCCTAGCAAACCAGGCTGGCCCGGTCCATATTTCGCCACCACGCTCTCGAGCAGATTCTTGAGCTCGGCCCGCTTGCCTGGTTTGGCCTCGAGTTCGACGATCACTTTGATTGCCGCTTCATTTTCTGTTTTCATGGGTTACTCCTAAGATAAATTGGATTTGAGCGGTTTTGCTTTTTCATCTTCCCAAAGATAAACGCTCAATTTGCCATAATCTTGAAATCCCAAGCGGCGGTATAGGTTGTAGCCCCCTTTGGATGCCTGTAGAATGCCAATTCGATATCCCATCTGACGCGCCGCGAGCAGCGGAGCCAATGTGATGGCCGAGCCAATCCCCTGACCACGAACATCTGGAATGCATGAAACATTATAGATTCCCGCTACACCTTCAGAGAGGAATAATTGCGATGTGGCAACTGGTTTTCCATCCAACAACGCCAGATAGGTTTGAAACCGCGTGTCAAAAATCGCATCTGCGAAAAAATCAAACCAAACCTTCTCAAAACTCTCGTCGATTCTGAAACCAATACTTGCAACATGGATCCACTGTTTCAATACATGTTCTCCGTCCACAGGTACGATTCTCAAGCCAGGATCAGTCGGCAAACAGACCGGTAACAGCGAGAGATCGACCGTCATCTCAGTGGCAAACGCATCTCTGCATGTCAAACCATGAGCAAGCAGAACTTTATTAATCTCAGCGGATGGTACATTTTCATGAGTCAGCCAGGAGAGTTTCCTGATATTCATAGATCTAAAGTGAACCAGTACGCTTGCAACCAGGTCGTCAACGCCTTCGGGTGGCAATTGGTTGCACACCACCAGGTTCATGAAATGATCCGGCAGATTCGTCATCAGCCAGGTCAGGTAGCGACCAATGGACAGTTCCACGTTCGGTGACTGCGCCAGGCAATAATGATATGCCTCCCAATTCGCCTTGATGGCGGATTTCACCGATTCCCTTCCAGAGAGTCCAGTCAAGAGTTCTTTCATGCTAAAAGCAGAACCATTTCTTTTCATAGTGCAAATAGCAAAAGAGCATTAATGCGCTGGCCGTCGAAAAGAAAGCTTGCAGGAACCAGACAGGACCAAAGGGCAGACTGATCACATACAACCAATACACTGTATTTCCCAGGTTACCCAAGGCAAGGTGCCCCAAGCTATAAGAACTCAGGTCTTTTGTTTTGAAGGCTTTGAATAGCATGGGGAGATTGCTGCTGATAAAGATCATGCTGGACGCAAAGCCCGCCAATATTTGAAGCGAAGAACTGTTCATAACCTAAGACCACCTTTCCTTGACTCTAACGTGATGAGCACCCTCAGCTGGAAACCAAGCGCAGCATTTCATCGGTGGACGATGGTTTTGCTGATTCTTGATGCAGTACCTATTGATTGGTATTCGCATACTGTCGCATGAGTAATCCCAACGGCAGCCCGATGAGCAGGATGTGTTCCAGAATCATCTCGATGAATAACCACGTGGACGGCGCTGGCAGCGGAGGCGCGGCGCTGAGAGGCAGAACAATAAAGTTCATTACGATGAAAACGCCAAATCCATACAGGAGCGAGCCAGGGATGACATGGCTGCGCAGGAGAGGAATTCGGTCAATGCTCAGGATAAAAACGCCAGCCATAATAGTAGTCATGAGGAAGTCAAGGATCAGCCCGAGCAGGGCAGTGGCGGGTCCGCCTGCGAACGCGGCGTTACCCATTGCTCCACTTGCCACATATTGCAATACGGAAATAAAGGGGTTCTTCTCAAGGAAACTATATACAAACCATGACTGGATGATCAAATGGAGCATGCCGAGGATCAAGCCGCCGATCACACTTAAACGCAGGAGTGGATTACGGGTGGCGGGAGACGTACTGGCGATAGTAGACATAATAAAGGTTCCTTTCTTTGTTTAGCTTTAATGGTCGGCATGAGGCACGGCGCTGTAGCGAGGAGAAAACGCTGTCGCCTGTGTGCTATTGTTAGCCGGCAGGAAGACTCGCTGCCGTTTGCAGAGTGGCGCCTACGACGCCACGCCTTTTTTCAAAATCGCCCAGAGTTCGGGCGACGGGATACTAGGTCGTTACTAAAACATCGTGTTGTTGTTCGCTGACGTTTCAGGAACTTCTTGTACCACATCCCAATGTTCAACGATCTTGCCGTTCTCGAGACGGAAGATATCCACGACCGCACTACCGCGGTCGCCGGGTTTGAGGATCAAGTGACTATGCAGGACCACGTAATTGCCTTCCGCGATGATCCTTTTTGATTCCATGCGAAAATCTGGATAGGTTTGCGCGAACCGTTTCACAAACCCAATAAAAGGTTCGGGACCATCTGCTGCGCCGGGATTGTGCTGCCGATAGTGCGGTCCAAGATATTTGGCAACCGCTTCTTCGGGCTTGTGTTGGTTAATGGCGAGCTCATGCCACTCGCGCACGATTCTCTTGTTCGCTTCCGATGGGTCGTTCACAGATCCTCCATAAAAGATTTTTTTATTGGAGCGGGAAATCAATTCTCGCTTCCGACTGCATACTACAACGCCACACTCTTCTCCTGTATTATTCTGCGATGAACCTATATTGATCTACTGCAGAGCGATAGTGGAGCGCGTCGGGTTCGTGCCGATGTTAGGCCGTGCCCTGGATTACCAAGCCTCACCTGGCTTTGCACACTTGGCTATTGGGTAATACCGCATTGAAAAGGCGACGCGCTCCACTTGTTATTCCCGCTGAATGCCTACCTCTCGCCCTACCCTGATGGAAGAGTCACCCCGACCTGTTGGAGCAGAGCTGCCACTTCGCTTATGGGCCAATCTTCCACAATTTTGCCGTTGGCGAGGCGGAATTCAGCCAGTCCTGATCCCGTTGCTTCTTTGCCAGCGTTTGTAACGTGCATTGTGGCCCGCCCCATAACGTAATCGCCTTCAGCCATCAGACGCTCGACGTTAAAGTCCCACTTGAGATCGGGGAAACCCGAGTGCAACATAGGGAAGAACTGTTTAAAGCCCTCGCGTCCTCCAGGGACCAAGTGGTTGACATAGTTGGGAGCGAACACTTCGTCCACCAAGTCATTGTCCATGTTGTTCAAAATCCCCTCGATGAAACGGCGGACAACAGCTTTGTTTTGTTCAGTTGACATTGGATAATCTCCTTTTTCTTATATGGGATGCGATTCAGAGCGAGTCGCATCAATAGTTACAAATCATTGGATATGTGAACGGATCAAGGCAATTGCCTGATGACCGTGGCCCTGAACGGCGCGGCTAACAGCTCTTCCAAAGGTGCATAGGCACCGCTTGCCATCGCCTTCTGCATGGACGCCGCCCGCACCTCAGCCGAATCCCAATCGGCGATCTCAACTACGATGTCGGGGTTATCAAGCACCTCGTAGAGCGTGCTGCCCAGGAAACCGGGCTCATCCGGTCCAAGCTTTGCTGAAACGCTTTCGAGCAGATTCTTGAGCTCGGCTCGCCTGCCGGGTTTGGCCTGGAGTTCAACGATCACCTTGATTGCCATTGCATTCAGTCCTTTCTAAGGTGTCTCCAAGCGCACTAGGCCGGAGGGCGTGCCAGGATTACGCCGAGTTGCTGCATCAGAGCGAGTTGGTCGACCACTCCCCAGTGCTCGTGAGCCAGCCCATCATCGCCAAAGCGAGTGATGTCGATGAGGTTCACGGCAGCGGACCTGTCGGTCGCCGGTATTCCCATGAACTCACCCTTATGCGTGCCAGTCACCCGCACGCGCGCAACTGCCTTGTCGCTGCTCGCTATCACGTCTTCGACGTCCATCCGAAAGTCCGGGAATGCTGCGAGCAACATCTGAAAGTACTGGACCACGCCAGCCTTCGTCGGCGGGATTCCAGGTGTTTCGTTGCGCTCGACGAAATCATCAGCGAGCTGTCGCCCGAACCCGTCGATGTCACCAGCGTTGATGAGGTCGTAAAGGCGTCGTATTGAAATAGTGTGATCCATGATTCTCTCCTTTAAAATGGTTGTTCTACTATTTTCCGTGCCATGCCGCGATCGCTGGCATGATGTGTGAGATGACTGTAAGTCACAACCGAATCACTACATCCCCGGTACTTTGGCGCCGATCTGAGCCAGCGCGGCGGGGATGCCGCCATCGGACGGCGAGTCCACCTCGATGCGGCAAACTTTGTCGCCCTCTAGCGTGACCATATAGGTATCCTTGACAGACACCGGTTTCCCGGTCGGCGGGATGCTTGGCATGCCGGGCATGGGCAGGTTGACGGGACCTGTGTTCGTGCCACTCCATATCGCCTGCACGGTAGCCTGGTTGCCTTTGACCGTCACATTCTGGATGTCAAACTTCAAGTCGGGGAAAGCTGTCTTCAATGCGCTCAGCATACCGATGGCTTCCTTTGCCGGGATGGGCTGTGGCAGCACACCGCCAGCCGACACGGCATCCGGGGTCAGGTATGACTCAGCCGCGTTCACATCGTTCAGCTTGGTGATAAAATCACGCGCAATCTGTTCTACACTCATCGTTAACTCCTTTCCAATTCTTGCATTATCATGGTTGGTCTTGTTACGCTATACTAGCAAGTGTAGGAAATGAGCATTAATTCATCATTATTTAGACATATAATGTCAGAATTGATTTTCTCTTTTATCGGTCCAATACGGCTCTCTCATCCACAACTTGGGGAGATCACAATTACGAAACGCAAGGCGATGGCTTTGCTCGTTTACCTGGTGATCGAAGTGGAGCATCCCCACACGCGTGAATCTCTATTGGGCTTGTTGTGGCCCGAACATTCCACTGCAGCCGCGCAAAACAATTTGCGCGTCACCTGCTCGCAACTGCAAAAATACCTTGAGGAGGCCCAGGAGGATGCTCAGCCTTACCTGATCTCGAACCGCCTCGATTTGCAGTTCAATCCCCTTAGCAGCTACGAACTGGATGTAACTCTCTTTCGAAACCTGATCGAAGCTTGCCGTACCCACGCGCATCCCGGGCAACCGCAGGATTGCGCCGAATGCGCTGCCCGCTTGGACCAGGCCGTGAAACTGGTGCGCGGGCCTTTCCTGGATGGCTTTTCTCTCCCGGATTGCCCGGCCTTTGACGAGTGGCTGTTCTTTCAGCGGGAGCGCCTCCAGCTGCAAATCACCGCTGCGCTGGAACAACTGGCTGACTTCCACGAACGCACTGGCAACGGAGCGGAGACGGAAACCTATGTGCGCCGCCTGCTCGAATTTGACCCGCTGCGTGAACATGCCCATCGCCAGTTGATGCGCGTGCTTGCTGACGCCGGCAAGCGCAGCGCCGCTCTGGCGCAATACGAAATATGTTGCCGCCTGCTGGCTGACGAACTGGGCGCATCTCCAGCGCCCGAAACGACATTGCTGGCAGAACAGATCCGCATGCTGGCATCCGCGCAGAACAATGCGCCAACCCATAACCTGCCACCTTCGTTTTCCCGTTTTATCGGGCGCGATCAAGAGAAGGGCAGGATTGAGGATCTGCTGGCAACCCAGCAGGCCAGAGTCGTGACCCTGACCGGACCAGGTGGGGTGGGAAAAACCCGGCTCGCGCTACAGACCGCGCATCACGTGCTAAACCACTTTCCGAACGGTGTCTGGCTGGTGGAGCTGGCAGGGATCAATAACGCCCTGTCCGTCCCAACCGCGATTGCGGCAGCTTTAGGGATCCTTCCTGATGCAGGCCGAACCCCGGAGAGCACTCTGGAGGACTATTTGCGCGATAAATCCCTGCTGTTGATCCTGGATAATTGCGAGCACTTGATCGAGTCGTGCGCTCAACTGGTGAAGGCGTTCAGCAACGCTGCCCCAGGGCTCGTGGTACTTGTTACCAGTCGTATCCCGCTGCACGTAGCGGGGGAGCATGTGGTGCGCCTGGGTTCACTATCGGCCCCGCAACTCAAAGCGTTTGAAACAATCTCCGCCGTTGACGCATTACAGCACGATGCCACTCAGCTTTTTGCGAACCGGGCATCTCATGCGTTGATGAGCTTCTTCATCACCGATTCCAATGCTACGGCGGTTGCGCAGATATGCCATCAGTTGGATGGCATGCCACTCGCCATCGAACTGGCAGCCGCGCGTGTGAGCTTTTTCCCCGTAGAAGAGATCGCTAGGCGGCTGGACCAACGCTTCCGCTGGCGGAACGCCCATGCTGCTGGGAAATTATCACGCCAGCAAACCCTGTGGGCGATGATCGATTGGAGTTATGATCTTTTGGACGATCAAGCGCGGGATTTGTTCAAGCGCTTGTCTGTGTTCGCTGGTGGTTGGGATCTGGGAGCGGCGGAAGCAATCTGCAGCGAGCAGCAAATGTGCGTCGAACCCCTGGGTCAATTAGTGGATCAATCCCTGGTCGTTTTTGGATATGATCCTGAGAATAGACGCTATCGCATGCACGAGACCATCCGCCAGTTTGCGCAGGAACAGTTGCACGGCAGCGAGCAGGAGGCGGATGCGCTGGAACTTCATGCCCGCTACTATGCGGAGCTCGTTGCCCGCGCGACTAAGAACCGGACCGGACAACCATTCCCCGAGCGGCTACGGACGGTCGTGGATGACCACGATAACCTGCGTCTCGCGTTTGAATGGTTGCTTGCGCACGATGGCGAGCAGGCGCTTACTCTGGTCGCACAGTTGGGCACTGAACTGAAATTCTGGGAACTCGGTGGTTTTTTCCAGGAAGGGCGCCGCTGGCTCCAGCGGACATTGGAGCAAACAGAGGGGACCGTATCGCTCCAGCGAGGAAACGCCTTACTGGCGGCGGCCGAGCTGTCCTCTGCGATCTCCGATTTCGACTATGGCTTGCAGTGTGCTCGGCAGGCGCAAAATCTGTTTCAGCAGCTCGGCGATCAGAGAGGGGAGATCGACGCCCGGCTAAAGTATTGCGATTTGGCTGACCTCGCTGGCGAACGGGCGAATCTGCGCGCCCAGCTTGAAGAGGCGCTCCACATGGCCGAGCAGATATCCTATACGGCCGGGATAGCGAAAGCCAAACAGTTACTGGCTACAATCACCTATAAAGCAGGTGAGTCTGAATCCGCCCTTCAATATATCCTTCCAAGCGTGGCACTTTGGCGCGAGTTAGAGAACCCATTTGAACTCGCGACAGCACTTAACCGGCTCTCGGGACCATTGATTGAGTTCCACGAATACGTAGCAGCTCAGCAGGCATTGGAGGAATGCCGGGATATCTACCAATTGCTGGGTTACCGACGTGGCGTCGCTCTGGCAACTCAAAACCTGGGACATAACGCTGAAGTTTTGGGAGACTACGATCGCGCCAGGGAATGTTACCGCGAAGCGCTGCGCATACGCCGCGATCTAGGCTTGCCACGAGGCTATGCTTATTCATTTGAACACCTCGCCGACATTGCGGAAATTGAAAAACGCTACGAGGACGCGGTTCAACTCCTGGCGGCGGCCGACACCTTGCGCGTTCGCCTTGGCGCGCCCGTCGAGCAAGTAAACCAGCAGGCAAATGAGGATGCTTTGACCAGGCTACGTGCTCGGCTTGGGGATGTAGCATATGAATTGGCATGGTCGAAAGGCGCGACGTTGACCACCGAGCAAGCGATCGCGCTCGCGCTGAGTTGAGCGAGTTTGTGTCTTAGTTAAAAACGGGACCGGTGCCTTTTCCCATCGCATCGGTCGCTCTTCTAATTTAGATACCCGTCCACCAATAACAACTAACTTTGTGTCAGAATTCCGTCACTTTTGCACCACGAACTATTAACAAGAATATATTCAAGACATCGCGGGGGAAATATGATCGACAAACAGCAAGACATTAAGCTATACACGAAGTAAGGTCGGTATATATTGCGAACTTGCTAAGGCGAATTAAAGAGGCTGTTTTTGAGAGTGAGACCCCATCCTACTACTTTATAAAT
>DATGYJ010000158.1:0-4844 GCA_035298105.1 Anaerolineales bacterium
TGTTGCTTATCAACAAATACAAATTGATATCTTGCGCACGAAATGCCCGAATCATTTCATCACACATAACTTGATGGGTTTCAAGTACGACCGCCTGAATTATTTTGACTTGGCGCGCAATCTGGACTTTGTCGCCTGGGACATTTATCCGCGTATGCAATGGACAATGGAAAAGGACGTTGATCCTAGTTCATTTGCTCTGAGCAGTGATACGATGCGCGGACTCAAGTCGAAGAATATCTGGGTGATGGAACAGCAAGCTGGGCAAGGCGGATGGGAGATGTTAAGCGTTAATCCGCGTCCTGGTGAATTACGGCTGTGGGCTTATCAATCAATTGCGCATGGCGCTGATGCGATCGTTTTCTTTCGCTGGCGCACAGCTCGCTTTGGCACAGAGCAATATTGGCATGGTCTGCTAGACCATGATGCACACCCTGGACGCCGCTATGAGGAAATCAAGCGGATGGGTGCCGAAATCAAAGAGGTGGGGGATGAGATTCTCGGCTCGCAAGTTAAATCTCCGGTTGCGATGATACTGTCTTACGACTCGCGCTTCGCCTTTCAGATACAACCAAATAATCCTCGCTTCAATTATCCAGAACATTTCCATCAAATCTATCGTGCTTTTTATCAACGCCATATGTCTATTGATATTACTGCTCCAAATGCAGACTTATCCTCTTACAAGCTTGTCCTCGCGCCGGCGTTGCATCTTGTCACGGATGCGACGGCTGAGAACTTGAAACGTTATGTTCAAGCAGGAGGCAGCTTGGTTGTAACTCAACGCACAGGTGTGAAAGACGAATCAAATAGTGTGGTAAACCAAAGGTTGCCCGGTTTACTTGCTGAGCTCTGTGGTGTAGAGGTGGAAGACTATGACTCCTTGAGCAGTCAGATGCGGAACAGCATTAAGTTTACGATCCCTGCGCTGACAGATGCCTGTGCATCGGTTGGCTTGTTATGTGATATTCTCAAGCCGACCAGTGCGATGATCGTGGCGCACTATACACAGGATTACTATGCAGGGAAACCAGCCATCACAATGAATCAATTTGGTGTCGGGTGCGCAATTTACATTGGAGCTGTAGGCGATATACAGCTGTATGATCTAATAGCTCAATGGTTATTAGGTGTAACCGGCTTACAAGACACTTTCAGCACTCCGCCTGGCGTTGAAGTAACTTGCCGTACGCAGGCGGATAGAAATCTGCATTTTATCTTGAACCATAATGACAGGCCGCAGACCATTCATCTTGAGAGCCCCTACTTAAATTTACTAAGCAGGAAGCAACTCAAAGGCGAGGTGCAATTGGAGCCTTTTGATGTGCTAATCCTTGCTTCATCAAACTCTGAGCATAAGACGCTACTTTCATGAATGACCATATCCGCTTTGCAATCATTGGCACAGGAAAACGCAGCGATTATCTGTATGCCCCTCTACTCAACGTCCTGAAGGAAGATGTTGAGTTCGTGGGAGTTTGGGGCAGATCAGAAGATAAGGCGCGTGAACTCGGCGAAAAATATCATGTCCCCTGGTTTACTGATCTCGATCAAATGCGGAATGAGTTGCAAGTCGACGCGGCCATCGTTTCAGTAGCCAACCCGGCCAACGGACAAATCGGCCGACGCGTCATCGAGCTTGGGCTACATGCTTTGCTCGAAACACCGATTGCCAATAGCTTGGACGATGCGGATGCAATTATCACAGGAGCAGAGGCCAGGAATCTCAAAGTGGAGGTGGCAGAGCAATATTATCGTCGTCCGATGGAGCGATTAAAGTGCAAACTGATTGAGGCAGGTGTTTTTGGTCGAGTCCAGGTAGCCTATAATGATTTTATGGGGCATGGTTATCATGGGATGAGTTTAATCAGAAGTTATATTGGTTTCAATGAACCGGTGATTTCTATTAATGGTACCAGCACTAAATTTTCGGTCGACCCGCATTATTCCTGGATTTCGCACACCTATGGTTCACGTGAAGAGGAGTTTCAGCACGCCATCCTGCATTTTGCAAATGGAGCATTGGGGATTTTCAACTGGTCTAATATCGCTTACGACTCGGCTTTACGCTGGCAACGCTCAACGCGATTCTTTGCGGAACGCGGCATGGCTTATGACGACCGTCTGACAACGTTGACTTCCTCTGGGAAAGATCCACAGCCCATTGAGATCAAGCGCTATTTCCATAATATTGGCGGCATGGAAACGTTGAGCGAACTGGTCACACTCACCTCGCCGGAAATTGTCTGGCGCAATCCCTTCCGCGCATATTCCATGGACGACGAAATGATCGCGGTTGCAGACTGCCTCATGAGTCTTGTCCAGGCGATTCGGGAGGATACCTTACCCGAATATGGCCCTTTGCAAGCCCGATTAGACCAGGAAATTACACTGGCTATGTACCAATCTGCTGGGAATTCAGGGGCAAGGATCCAACTGCCGCTTCAACGCGAATCATCAAGAGAGAATAAACAGTGATGGATGAATTTGAAATCAAGCAGGAGCAAGGATCGAAAGTATGGCCTCCAGCTCGGCATGTGCCGGCTCTTGTTGCTAGAGATAATACCTAAGTTGGTCGTCAAATCAGGAGAGTATTTCATTGAAACATAGAGATAGAGTGTTGATGGTCCTCAATCATGAAGCACCCGATCGTAGAAAATGATTCGCAATCCCTGGATTTGAACATATGACAGAATTCCATGATAAGCAAAGGCATATTCAGGCCCTGCTCGAGAGCTCTAACCTTGATGCTCTCTTGCTGAGGCGCGTGAGCAATTTCGCCTGGGCGACCTGCGGCGCTGCCTCCTGTGTCAATACAGCGGTTAGCGAAGGTCTTTCTCAACTCCTGATCACGAAATCCAGGCGTTTTCTGATTACGGACAACATTGAAGCCGCACGTTTGATGCGAGAAGAGAAACTGGATGAGCAGCGCTGGGAGATCATCGCGCCGCAATGGGATCATACGAATGACTCGCTTGAGCCTCTGATCCAGGGATTGACAATCGGCTCAGACTCCCCTTTGCCTGGTTCGGTCGATCTATCAAAAGTCATCGCCCGAATGCGTTCCAACCTGACCATGTCCGAAGTCAAGCGTTTCAGAAGATTGGGCAGGCTGTGTGCTCAAGCAATGGAAGCCACGCTGGATGCGGTGCGCCCCAGACAAAGTGAATATCGTATTGCTGCCAAATTAGCTCATGAAACCGGGAAACGGGGCGTGCAGGCAATTGTCAATTTGGTCGCCACTGATGAACGCATTTTCTCGTTTCGCCATCCACTACCTACGGATAAGAAACTCGAACGCTATGCCATGCTGGGGCTCTGCGGGCGCAAGTGGGGTTTGGTTTGCTCGCTGACGCGCTTCCTTCATTTTGGTCGAATCCCGGAAGATTTATCTCATAGAGCAGAGGCGGTTGCAAAAGTGGATGCCGCTTTCATCGCGAACACCCAGCCCGGCCAAGAGTTGGGCGATATCTTCAAGCGTGGCATAGAAATCTACACTGAAAGTGGCTACCCCGCTGAATGGCGATTGCACCATCAAGGAGGCCTGGCTGGTTACGAGCCGCGTGAAATTGTGGCTACTCCCTGCTCCCAGGAAATCGTTTCCGCAGGACAAGTGTATGCCTGGAACCCCTCGATCACCGGTACAAAATCTGAGGACACGATCCTGGTTACCGAGAACGGTTATGAGATTCTTACACACATGAGTGATTGGCCGTCCATACCCGTAGAGTTCGATCGACAAACATTTTTGCGCCCGGCGATTCTTGAAAGGCGATGAAGGCGTGCCTACCGATCGGCTGATAATACTTATACAACTCTTGTGCCGGTGCCAGTGTTGCGAGCACTGAGGCTCCTGGCGTCACGACGATTGCGAAGCGTTCCGTGAAAAGACGGAAAAAGTCCGTCCACTCCGCGTAGTTCGTGTCCCAAAGGCTGCAGCTTGCGGGCCTGAGAAAGCCCTTTACCTCCATCTGTTCGCCGCTCAAATCCCCGCTGATTTCCTTTACAATTGGGAATAAAGAGGCAATACGATGCCGTTTTCCAGCAGATGGTTTTTGATCGCTTTATTCGCTGTTTCCAGCCTGGGATGTCAGCCACAACAGGATTTGGCAACATCGGCAGCTACTATAATTGCCTCTTACGTGACCGTCACGAGTCAGCATGAATACGAAGTCCATCAGCATTTGACGCTTGTCAATGAAGGGTCCGGTCAGCCCGAGAAGCAAAACCTTTGGGTGGCGCTGATCCGAGATTTCCCTCCTTATCAGCAGGTGAAGTCCATGGAGGTTTCGCCCGCAGATTATGAGCTGATCACCGACGAAGATGGCAATCAATATGCCCAGTTCGATTTTTCCAGGCATCCGGCGGGGACAACCATAGCGGTGCAGATTGATTATCGAATTGTTGTCAACGAACTGACTTATGATTTGTCACATTGTGAGGGAGAACTATTACACGATTTTATTCAACCTGAACTACATATTGAATCCGCCAATCCGCAAATTATGGCGCTTGCAAATGAACTGTCGCGCGGCAAAAAGACCACCTGCCAGCAGGTGCGGGCGTTTTATGATTATATTGGCAATAACCTGGTCTATACCTACAATGGAAAGAACTGGGGAGCACAGGCAGCGCTGGGGCAAATGGGAGCTGACTGTACAGAATATGCTTCTTTGCTTGTCGCCCTTAGCCGGTCTCATAATATTCCAGCTCGCTATTTTGAAGGGCTGCTCTTCCTGGATACAGAAACAGAGTCCAAGGCTCGTCTTGAACATGCCTGGTCCGATGTATATCTGCCGGGCGTGGGTTGGGCGGCTATGGATCCTACCTTAGGGCGAGCGCTG
>DATGYJ010000159.1:0-3060 GCA_035298105.1 Anaerolineales bacterium
AAAGAACAGGCAGTCGCCTTCCTCAAAGACAAGCTTGGCCAGGCTCAAACCTATTATCAGAATGAATATCTTTTCGAGAATTTTGCGGAGTATGAGAGCGTGGGCCGAGGGCGGAATGCCAAACAAGTCTTGGTCACGTATATCGATCCCACTACCGGAAAAGAACTTCCCAAAATTGATGCCCCTTCCGCCGCAGATATTGCGACGGCCCGGGACAATTACGCTCAGGCTCAGCAGACAGTGAAAGATGGAGAAGTTTATCTTGAAGCACTGAAAACAGGTGTGATCCCTGAGGGTGCCACCGGCGAGAAACTGACCACCCTTTATGAGGCACAGCTGGCCGTCAAGAACGCAAAATCTGCACTGGATGCAACCCGGCTCATGGCTCCGATCAGTGGCACGGTGACCTCGTTGGACTTAAGTGTTGGTCAACAAGTAGACACCTCTTCAATTATCACGATCTCCCAGTTGAGCCAGCCTTACACGCTCGACGTCTATCTCGATGAAGCGAGCTGGCGCATGGCACAAGTGGGAAATAAAGTGAACGTCACTTTTGACCTGCTGCCGGAACAAACCTTCCCGGGCACTGTGACACTGGTTTACCCGGAATTAGACTCCTCTTCCGGCGATTCATCACTCGTGAGGCTCGCGGTGCAACTGGATCAAAGCCTCCGCCAGGGTCTGCCCGCGGGCACGGGAGCAAGCGTGGACGTAGTCGGAGGCGAAGCGCGCGGTGTGCTGCTCGTCCCGGTGGGCGCGATCCACACAGTTGGCGGCAAGCACGTTGTTTCCATCCTCCAGAACGGGCAGCAGGTGGAACGGGCGATCGAAATCGGCTTGCAGAATGATTCGTATGCGGAAGTCAAATCCGGGCTGGAAGCAGGCGAGCGAGTGGTAACGAACTGATTCGAAAGGATCGCACAGTGAGAAGGAACACATTGAAACGCTTGACAAAAAACAGATGGGTGATCGTATCTGTGCTGGCAGTCGCGATCATCTTGAGCGGCACAGGTTATTACTATTACACCAGATTGCAATCTGCCAGGAATAATAAACCTGCAGTTGAGACGACCACGATCGGCACGGGAGACATCCTCCTATCTGCCACGGGGCTCGGAACATTGGTCCCCAGCCAGGAAATTTCCTTTGGGTTCAAGACCGCCGGACAGGTGAGTGAAGTACTAGCCAGCTTGGGAGACAACGTCAAGGCAGGTCAGGTGCTGGCGCGGCTGGAAAGCAAAACGCTTGAGCTGCAGTACAAACAAGCCGCAGCAAATGTTGCAGCCCTGAATTCGCCTTCGAAGATCGCCGCGGCAGAACAAGCGGTGCAGGATGCCAAAGCAAGCTTCGCCACGGCCAGGGATAATCTGCAATACATGATCGGGCCGGAGATGCTGATTGGAGAGAACGCTGTAGCCGAGGCACAAAAAAATCTGCAACTAGCAAAAGATGCAGTCGAGAAGGACCCATCGGCTGCAAATAAGCAGAAGGTCGTCGAAGCCCAATCAGCACTGACCAAAGCCGAGGCAACGCTCAATTACGCCTACTATAACTACTCCAGCAGTTACACTCATCAGACATTCACCTTTCCTATCCGGAACAGTGGCGGGGTCACCATACGCAGAGACCTGATCGCGCCCACCGAGGCTGAGATTGCTACTGCGCACGCTGCCTATGAACTCGCGCAGGCAAATCTAAATGATGCCCAAAATTATCTGGATGTATTGAAAGGCAATAAGAGTCCCGAGGAAGTACCTGCCAGCAGTCTGACAGCAACTACAGAAGCCCAGACCGCGCTTGACTCAGCCAAAGCTGAGCTCGAAGCTACCGAATTGATCGCCCCGATCAGCGGGACCATCACTTCCCTTAGCCTGAATGCCGGCGAGCAGGTCGGAACGTCGGCAGTGGTCACCTTATCCAACATGAATCAACCCTACCTGGTTGATGTCAATCTTGATGAAACGGATTGGGATAAGGCCAAGGTTGGATACGCTGCCAGCGTGACCTTTGATCTGCTCCCGGATGCAACCTACCCCGGAAAAGTGACTCAGGTCTACCCGGCTTTGGACGATTCATCGGGCACCTCCATGGTGCATCTCCAGGTGCAGTTGGACAGTCCGATCAGCGCGGACTTACCTGCGGGCGCAACTGCCAGCGTGGATATCGCCGGTGGCGAAGCGCTTGGCGCGGTCCTTGCACCGGTCTCCGCCTTGAAGGAAGTGGAACCGGGCAAATTTATCGTTTACAGCATGAAGAATGGCAAACCGGTGGAACAGGAAGTCCAGATTGGCTTGCAGGACATCTTAAACGCCGAAGTGAGATCGGGTTTGAAAGCCGGGGATGTGGTGCTGACCGATGCGACGACGGTTAATCAATAACGGATTGCATTTATGACAACAATACAGAAGTTGCAATTTTTACAAAGCAAAGCCATCAAGCTCCTGGCAACCGCGCTCCTGCTGGTAGTATTGATCGGTGGAGGCGGGTACATTTATTTACAAGTGGCTTCGCAAAATAGGGCTGGCACGACGAATGATGCCTCGCTCCAAACGGCCAAGGCAACCCTGGGCAACCTGGTCCTCTCTGCCAACGGCACAGGGAAGGTCATGCCTGGCGCTGAATCCAGCTTTGGTTTCAACACCAGCGGGCAGATCAGCGAGATCTACGTCAAGATTGGGGATCAAGTGCAAGCGGGGCAGGTCCTAGCACAGCTGGATGACGCTGAGGCAAAAGTTAATCTGGCCGAAGCACAGGAAGCCATGAACAAATTGACGTCCGCGGCTGCGATCGCCACGGCCAGGCAAACACTGGCGGAGGCTCAAACCAACCTGGCCACCACAAAAGCCAGTCTGGAGTACTTGATCAGCCCTGAGGTTTTGTATTGGGAAGAGAAGATCACAGAGCGCGAGCAAATCCTCAAGGCTGCACAAACTGCTTACCAGACCGACACCTCTGAGGCTGCAAAACAAAAAGTGACCGCGGCAGAAAAGTCTTTGAAGTATGCGCAGGATTCACTGACCTACCTTCAGAAGGTCTATAAGAAAACATATGTCCCCACCA
>DATGYJ010000160.1:0-11894 GCA_035298105.1 Anaerolineales bacterium
GCGCGCCAGCACGGTGCACTGATCGTCGTCCAAAGGATGGACACACTCGATCAATACATTGAAACGGGCGTGCAAATGCGCGCTCATGTCACACCGGAGTTACTTTTGCAAATCTTCTATCCAGATACGCCATTACATGACGGCGCAGTCATTATCGCAGATGGGCGGATCGTCGCGGCGGCCTGTGTGATGCCATTATCGGCCAGTGGCATTCTGAACCGCTCGCCTGAGCGTCAAATGGGGCTCCGCCATCGCGCCGCTTTGGGCATCTCGGAGGTGAGTGACGCCGTATCCGTCGTTGTTTCAGAGCAGAGCGGCTCCATTTCCATCGCACACGCGGGGCGCATGATCCGTCGCATCGACCCGGAGCGGCTTGAAAATATCCTGACTGCATTCTTCCGTCCCGATGCCACTACACCCCAACGGGTCTGGCTTCAACGGCACTTTCCGTATCTCTTTCGCAAGGATGAATAGCATGCGACTATTTGCAAAGAATCTCCGCACATTCCTCCTCGCTCTGGTCCTGGGTGTTTCTGTCTGGGTATCGGCTGTCAGTGCAGCCGATCCCAATGAAGTGCATCCCTACCCCAAACCTATTCCACTGGAGGTGATCGGGCAGGACCCCTCGCTGGTACTTACCAGTGATATCCCATCCACGGTCGAAGTATCCCTGCGCGCACCGCGTACTGTTTGGGAAACTTTGACTGCCAAGGAAGATTCTGTGCGTGCAGTGCTGGATTTGACCGGACTGAGTGCCGGCAAACATACTGTCAACGTTCAGATCACAGTCGCGAAGCGACCCTACCAGATCGTTCTGGCGAATCCGACAACTGTCACCGTTGAATTGGAGTCACTCGCCAACCAAACGTTTCCTCTCTCCCTGTCCCTCAATGGACAACCCGCGGCTGGCTACGAGGTGGGTGAGGCGACCATGGACTTAACCGAGGTCGCTGTCTCCGGGCCCGATTCTCTGGTGCGGCAGGTCGCCCGAGTGCGTGTCCCTGTCAACCTGGACGGTGTGCGTGAGAGCATCGACGAGGCGATCCCAATCCAGGTGCTGGATGGACAGAACAATATCCTGAAAGGGCTAACGCTGAATCCCGAGGCTGTACATGTGAATGTGCCGATCAGCCAGCAGGGGGGATATCGTGATGTAGCAGTGAAAGTTGTAGTCCAGGGCCAGGTCGCAGCGGGGTATCGTCTTGAGAATATCCGGGTCTTTCCGCCTGTTATCACCGTCTCTGCCTCAGACCCCAAACTCGTCAACGAACTGCCGGGCGTGATCGAGACCCAACCGCTCAATTTACAGGACCGAAAAGAGGATGTATCGACACGCCTATCTTTGGATTTGCCGACGAATATCACCGTGGTTGGCGCACAAACAGTACAGGTGCAAGTGAGCATCTCTCCCATTCAGACCAGCCTGACGCTTCTGAACCAACCGATCAATGTGAATGGCTTACCAGAAGGGCTGAGCGCTCAGGTCTTTCCGCAAACGGTGGATGTGATCGTCTCTGGACCTCTGCCCGTGCTCGACAAGTTGACCTCGAAGGATATCACCGTGTCTGTAGATGTCACAGGGCAGGAGGCAGGCACATATCAATTGACCCCCGATGTAAAAGTGGCGGTAGGGAATGTACTGGTAGAATCAATTTTACCCGGCACCGTAGAAACGGTGGTATCGATACCGGTTACACAAACCCCATCCCTGGGACCCTGACCTTCGCGCTCACCTGCAGCCTCAGCGCAAGCGTAGAATCGTAAATCATATGAAACCGATTGTCGCCCTCGTTGGCAGACCCAACGTAGGAAAAAGTACTTTATTCAACCGCCTGGTTGGGGAACGTCTTGCCATTGTAGATGATACTCCGGGCACCACGCGCGACCGTCTATTCGGTGAAGCCGAATGGAATGGGCGTGCGTTCCACGTGGTAGATACAGGCGGCATCGACCCAACCCACGGTGGTAAGACTCCGCTTTCGATTGGTTCGGCAGATTTTATCGACGAAATCAAACAACAGGCGAAGGTCGCCATTGACGAATCGGATGTCATTCTCTTTGTCAATGACGGCGAAACGGGTGTCACTGCCGCTGACCTTGAAGTCGCAGACATCCTCCGTCGCTCCCAAAAGAAATTACCTGATGGGAGGTTCTGGCCTCCGATCTTTGTTGTGGTGAATAAAGCGGAATCAAGTGAACGGCGGGATGCAGCGCCCCAATTCTACGAGTTGGGACTGGGTGAGCCCTATGCCGTCTCTGCAGTGCATGGAACGGGGACAGGAGATTTGCTGGATGCAGTCGTGGCCTCTTTCCCTGAGCAAGGGGCGGAAGAGGAAGACGACAGCATTAAGATTGCCATTGTGGGCAAGCCAAATGCGGGCAAGTCCAGTTTGTTAAATAAATTAGTCGGTGAAGAGCGTGCGATTGTCAGCCCCATCCCCGGTACGACCCGCGATGCGACCGATACAAAAATCGAATTCGGCGGCCTGCCCATTACCCTGATTGACACAGCCGGTATTCGCAAGCGCGGCAAGATCGAACACGGGGTGGAACAATATAGCGTATTGCGCTCGTTCAAAGCCATCGAGCGGGCGGACGTGGCACTGCTGATGATCGACGCAACAACGGGTATCACTGCGCAGGATGCCCACATTGCGGGCTTCATCCTCGAAGAGTGGAAATCGTGTGTGGTGATCGTCAATAAATGGGATGCCGTTGAAAAAGATGCCTTCACGATGGAAGAATTCACCAAAACAGTCCGGCGCGATCTGAACTTTGTGGACTATGTCCCGCTGTTATTCATTTCTGCCAAGACGGGTCAACGCGTGGATCAGGTCCTGCCGATGGCATTGCGTGTGCAGGAGGAACGCCTTGCACGCCTGACGACCTCCAAGATCAACGAGGTCATCCAAAAAGCTCAGGATGCCCATCCCCACCCTACGCACGCCGGGCGACAGTTAAAGATGTTCTATGGCACCCAGGTCCGCAGCGATCCGCCGACGTTCATGATCTATGTCAACGACCCGAAGTTGATGCACTTCAGTTATTTACGTTACCTGGAGAATCAAATCCGGGCGGAATATGGTTTTTTGGGGACGCCGATCAGGATCGTTACAAAAGGGAGAAGAGAATAGGGAAAAGTAAAAAGTAATCCGTAATTACGGTGGTTGAGTACCCCGTGTTCCTCGGGACGTATACCGGCACCGGGCGCCCGTGCGGTATCGAAGCCACCAGTTAGTCATCAGTATTCAGTAACCAGTGAGGCAGTAGACAAAAAGCAGAAGAAAGACGAAAGATGGGAACCTTGACGTAATGGTTCCCGTTTAACTGACAGACAAATGAAGTCATCATTGCATGGAGGGTATCTGAAACATTGGGCGATCCTGGCAATCAGCCTGCTTTGGGGGTTGAGCGCATGTGCTCCCGCGACTCAGTTCGCGCCACCACCTGTTCTTGCTAATATAGTAACTCCCTCTCCAATCCTAACAAACACAAGTACGTCTATCCCCACTGGGACGCTGACTCCGTCCATTACTCCTTTGCCCACCATCTCCACCTTCACGCCGACATTCGATGCACGGACCGTTCTCACAGTTACGCCTGCGCCAAAGGCGGAATGCCCGCAGGAAGATCCTTCCGTTGTAGCGAAGTTTGCAATCCCCAACAGTGATGGCTCTTATGAACCTTATCCTGTACCTGAGGTTTTGGATTATTTGAATGCAGGAGGAACATTAGACGGGCTGCAGCAGTCCAGCTTGAAGGAAATCGCAGATCTAACCGGGGACGGTGTCAATGAGGTAGGTTACGGAGATTTTATATTTGGTTATTCGATTTTTGGCTGTAAGGATGGACACTATCAGGACTTGCTAGACTTCACAGGAGATTTTGGAGTTTATCTAGCCGATGTCGTTGATTTGAATAAAAATGGAATCCCGGAGATCATTCTTTATAATGTTATCCACTATGGTTACGTCGATATATCTATTTTTGAATGGGATGGAAACAAATTCCATTCGCTCATAGATATGGGAAAATATTCATCGACTGATGATACAGTAGTTGATTGGGTTTCCGCCACTGATTACCACAAATTAATAGATACAAATGGAGATGGATTAAAGGAAATTGTCATCGTGTACGATGTTCAGGAAACAGAGAGCTGGGGCCTGGGAGTGGGAGAGTTCGTTACTATGCGGCGACCTTTGCGTAACATAACCACAATCCTGGGCTGGAATGGGAAAAACTTTGTCGATCTCAAGCAAGGAAGTTATCCGCCTCCCGATTACCGGTTTCAAGCAGTCCAGGATGGAGACGAGCAAGTACGCTATGGAAACTACGCAGCAGCCCTGTCTCTGTATCAAGCGGCAATTTTTGACGATCGACTGGAATGGTGGTCGCCTGCAAGGAGAGAGTATGAAATTCACATCTACATGTCTCGACTCGATGCGACTCCCACCATTTACCCAACCCCAGTCCCTGACAACACCGAATATGCTCGGTTAGCTGCATACGCCTACTTTCGTATTATGCTTCTTCACATTGTACAGGGGCATGAATCTGATGCAGGCACAGTTTATAAAACTTTGGGGCAAAAATTCAGTCACAACTCGTATGGTCATCCCTATTATGAAATGGCGAGCGCATTTTGGGATGCCTATCAATCCATGCATAATATGTACGATGGCTGTGCCGCCGCGATCGAATATGCGGCGGAACACCTAGAGATTTTGAGCCCCTTAGGCAGCGATTATCACGGCGGGTACAGCCATACTTACGTGCCGGAGGATATGTGTCCGTTTCGGTAACTATTCGCGATTGGCGGTTAGCATTCAGTTACATCAACTATAGGGACAATCTAGGCAGCGCTTCCCTCAAAACAGCAAGTCACTTCACTATTGAGAGGAATACCTTTGAAACTCAACATCACAGTCCTTCTTATCATGCTCTTCTTCAGCGGTGCCTGCAGATCCTCGCCGGTACAGGCAGCGCTGATTCCGGGAACTGAGACCCTATCCCCTGTTCCCCTCACCCTTACCCCGACCTTCACAGCAACTGCTCTGCCAACGGCGACCCTGGCGCCGACCGGGACACCTATCCTGGGTGCAACACCCGAGCCTATTCGCAAGACGCCGCCGACCCTCATGCTGCACCGGCCCAACCTCCAGTTTGATTCCCTGGCCTTCCTGAAGGATTTCATCAATATCCTCAAGCAGAATAACATGAAGGTAGTGACCTACCGGGATATTTATGAACACCCGGAGATCACTGCAACCGAACAAGGGAAACTATTTATCATCACGATTGACGATATCTCTCTGGCCTATCCCATGGACCGTCACGTGATCGAGATGATCGGGCTCCTGCGAGAAGCCGGTTATCCGGCCGTCCTGGGCGTCGTCACGGCGACAGACTATCCGGACCGCGGCAATGTCGCCCGCTTACGAGAGCTCTCCGATTTGGGCTGGGAGATCGCCTCGCATACCGACACTCACGCCAACCTCGGAAAGCTGGAAAAGGCCTCCTCCAAGCTGGTCTACAACGAAGTCTATCCCAGCCTGGATAAGATCGAAAAGACCATCGGCATCCGCCCGATCACTTTAGTCCTGCCTGAAGGCCAGATGGTAAACGATATCAATATCCTCTGCGAAATGAAGCTTTTTTGGGTGGTCGGGATCAATGGCGGGGTTACCTACGATAGCCGGAATAAGGTCATTTATGTGGGGCGGGAAGGGCCTGATAAGAATGCCGAATATACCTATAAGATCATGAAGATGAGGTTCGGATTTTGAGACAGCTATTCCGCTCGGCGTGAGGCTCCCTCAGGTTGACATGAGTAGACAGAGCCTCTTTCAGACAAAAATCCCCGGGCAGTGATTACTTTTGTCGCTCGGCAGTTGCAACGGATCGCCCTATAATATCTATGGAGGGTACCGTGAGAAATTTGATCAAATCTGCCTGGGAACTGATCCGGCAAAACCGCAAACCGTACATTGTCTTGAACGCCCTATATTACCTGTTGGTCGTAGTTTGCATGATCTACATCGCTTTCAACCAGCCGCTGCAACAATTGCTGCTCGAACAGGTAGGCATGGTTTTCACCACAGGTCCGCTTTCATTCGTCGGACAGTCTTACATCAACGCAAAAATATTCACAGCAATTTCGAGCACGTTTCTGGTCAACTTGCTGATTGGATCATTCGGGAGCATTACCTTGCCCTCCCTGCTGATCCCTTTCAGCGGCCTCCTGGTGGGCATCTACCGTGCAGTGATGTGGGGATTGCTGTTATCCCCGGCTCATCCCGATCTGCGGCTGGTGATGATCCCCCATTCACTCACCCTGCTGGTCGAGGGTCAGGCCTACATCCTGACCATGCTGGCCGCATATCTGCAGGGGCGCGCTTTTCTGTGGCCGAAAAGTGTGGGTGTAGAGACGCATTTGAAAGGCTATTGGGAAGGTTTAAAGCAAACCGGGAAGATTTATGTACTGGTTGTTCTGACACTGGCAATTGCAGCAGTATATGAAGTGATTGAAGCCGTGATCATGATCACGTCGTTTTCGTAGATTTGCAGAGCTGCAGCAATGTGTCAGGATAACGATGGGCAATTCGCATTTGGCTATAAAGCTATTCAGGTTACCTTAATCTCCTGGCAAATTTATATTCAGGCGATGCCCCCGCCGCCGTCCCACGGGGACTGCCGCACCCGTAGGGGCGGCTCGAGCAGGGAAGATCTGTTAGGCAACTTGTGTTATCAGAATAATTGCTAAAAGCTGGCCGCCAGTGATCATTCTTCCAGCTTAGAGACAGTATTGAGAAAAACATCTACAACCCTGGGGTCAAAGTGTTTGCCTGCCTGTTTACGGACATAAGCTAAAGACCTGGCTTTCGTCCATGCTTTGCGGTAGGGACGATTGGAGGTCAAGGCGTCGTAGACGTCGATCACCGCGAAGAGCCGGGCAGCCAATGGAATCCCCTCTCCCGCCAGCCCACGCGGGTAGCCCGTGCCATCCCATTTTTCGTGATGACAATACGGAATATCCAACGCAGAGCGTAAATAATCAATCGGTCTCAACATTTCATAAGCAAATTGAGGGTGCCGGCGCATGATCTCCCACTCTTCCTCTGTCAGTGGCCCTGGTTTATGTAGGATATCATCTGGCACACCCATTTTTCCGATATCATGCAGCAATGCGCCGTGACGGATCTGGGTGATCTCAGAATCGTTTAGGCCGAGGGAATGTGCGAGTTCAACGGCCATGTTCGTTACTCGTGAAGTGTGGCCCTTTGTCTCACGGTCTCTTAGCTCCAGGGCACGTGACCAGCCTTCAATGGTTGCATTGTAAGCCAGGATCAATTCCATATTTGAGCGCTGCAAATTATTGAAGAGGGAATTATTGTCAATTGCAATTGCGGTCTGGCCCGCCAATAGCTGCAGGAAATCAAACCAGGCATCATCGGGGTTGAGCGAGGTACGGTTGAAGATTTCCAAAACGCCTTTTACTTCTCCCTTGGCCGTCAATGGGATACATACATACGGTACAAAATCTTCCCCCTCTAGAAATTCAGCTTTAAAGCTCCCTAGATTTGCCACGAGATCAGGCAGGAAAATAATTCGTCGCTCCAATGCTGCTCGCCCCGCCTGTCCCTCACCCAATCGCAAAGACAGATGCGCTTGTTTCGAGGAACGAAAGCCCTGACCAAAGGCATGCTGGAGGGTCAGTGAATAGGGATTCAAAAGCAGGATCCCGGCAGCATCGACGTTGAGCTGTGTAAGAACATGTCCCAAAACGATGTTCAACGTGATCCCCAGATCTGTACTGGAACTGATCGCCAGATCGATCGTATGCAAGGAGGAGAGTTGTTCCATCTTACGTTGAATCTGCTGCTCCGCCCGTTTCCTCCCCGTAATGTCGGTGAGCGTTCCTTCATAATAGAGGATCTTACCGTCTTCATCGCGCACCGCACGTGAATTATCTAACACGATGAGAGGATGTCCATCTTTACGCCTGAGTAGGAGTTCCGCGTTATGGATCTCGCCATTCTCGTCCAGGCGCCGGTTCATCTCCTCCCGATCCTCTGAGTAGACATAAAGATCGTGTGCAATCTGAATACCTTGCATTTCCTCAAGCGAGGCATAACCGAACATCTCCACCATGGCAGGGTTGCCCGTTAAGATCTTTCCATCGGGTGTCGTGCGATAGATTCCCTCCAGCGCATTTTCAAAAAGAGAACGATATTCCGCCTCGGAGGCCCGGAGTGCTTCCTTGGCATGCTGATTCTGGATGGCTGCACCCAAAATGTTTGCAGCCGTTCTAAGCGCCTCAATTTCCATCGCCGACCATTCACGCTCGACGGCGCACTCGTCATATCCCATGTGCCCCCAAAATATCCCACTGACAAAAATGGGGACAACTGCAAGGGACCTAATATCCTGGGGAATCAAAATCACTTTCTCACTTTCCGGAAAGTCTTTGACATTGCCATAGACCGCTTGATTCCTGCCAAGCATCGCTTCCCAGCGTCCCAGTCCACCTTCCTGATAAGGAAAGTTTTGAAGAAGTGGATTATCCAATTGCGGGGTCACACCAGACGTCACCCACTCATAACGATAATGGGTCAAAAGGCTGCCATCCTGTGCAATACTGTTCTCAAAAACATAAACACGGCTGGTGCCTGTCGCCTGTCCAAGATAGGCAAGAAATTCCTGCACATTCTGCTCCCAATCTCCAGCCTTCAAGAATCGTTCTGCAGCAAAGCTGACGGCTTCCAGCACAGCATCGTGTCGTTGCAGGGTCACTTCTGCCTTTTTACGGTCACTGATGTCACGCGCGATGCCTAAAACAGCATAGACTTCACCTGTCTCAGTGCGCATGGGAACAAGCCGGGTACCCAGCCAACTGGCACGCTCAGGAAAGTGATTTTCCGCTTCCACATAAACCGATTGGCCAGTTTCGATCACGCTTTTTACGCTATTCATCTGACGGCTAACAACTTCGGATGGGAAGAGTTCGGTGATCCGTTTTCCGACCAACTGTGAAGGTTCGTTGCGAAATTGCTGGGCAGCATAGCTGTTGACATATTGAACTCGGCCCTGGCGATCCAGGATAAAGATCATGTCATGCGCCGCCTCAGCTAAAGTGCGATACCGTTTCTCACTCTCCAAAAGCGCTGCCTCTGTGCGCTTCCGTTCCGCGACATCCCGAAGAATGGCTGTGTAGAATCTCTTGCCTCCACTCTCAAAGCGTGATATGGATACCTCTGCCAGGAATTCCTCGCCGTTGGCACGCAAGCCGGTGATCTCAACAGCATCGACCCTTCCCATTCGCCGCTTGGTGAGCTGCTCACGCCCAAACACTTCAACGAAACTCCGATGAGAGGTGTGGAAGCGAGCAGGGACAAGAACATCGAGCCTCTGTCCGATCACCCGAGCAACTGGATAGCCAAAAATAGTTTCCGCGGCACGATTAAACAAGATAATACGCTGATCTTCATCAATCGTAATCACCGCGTCCATTGTTGTCGCGATTAACGTAGATAGTTGAGCCTCCCCCTGATCCAATCCTAACGGAGAACTTCTCTGAGCAGACACAGTTACAACCAAGGCAACTTCACGATCCTGGAAGCGCATCGTCCGCGAGATCGTTTCCACCTCGATAACTTTGCCATCTTTCCGCTCATACTGTTCTCTGCTGGGAGACCTTCCATCATTCTTCTCTGGACGGATATCCGCGACGTGCAGACTGAGAAACTCATTCAACGTATAACCAAAGTACTCCAGTGCAGCTTCGTTCACTGCCAAGAATTCAAGGCTTTCCAGGTCATATACCCACATGGGCAGTGGATTCTGCCAGAAGAACTCCTGAAATTCTTTGTCCACACGATCCCCGCTGGCGCGGGAACTTGAGGGCAGGCCAGTACTCATAAAGCATTCCTTTCAAGCTACTAAAAGAACAGAGAATCTCAACCGAAAGAGCATAATATAACACCTTCCCGGGTCAGCCAACTTCACACTCTTGAAATGACTTCGGAAATTCTCATTGGAGCTTTTCATAGCGCGGCGGGTCTGTAGCGCTCGTTTATAATCGAGAGGGGCCCTGCCGGAGACTCAAGACCAACTCGAATGCTGAACGAGATGCCCGGCAGCCCGCCAAAGAACAGAATTGAATTCGCAGGTGATTAATGCAGCAGTATCATGACTATGTCATCATCGGTTCCGGCTTTGGGGGAAGCGTCGCTGCGCTGAGATTGATGGAAAAAGGCTATTCCGTCCTCGTCCTTGAAAAGGGCAAACGCTTCGAAGAAAAGGATTTCGCCAGGTCCAACTGGCAGTTCTGGAAGTATCTCTGGCTGCCCGCCTTGCGCGCCCATGGGATTTTGCAAGTCAGCCTGGTCAAAGGCGCAATGGTCTTGCATGGCGCCGGCGTCGGCGGCGGGAGCCTGGGGTACGCCAACGTGCTTGAAATTCCAACGGACGAAACCTTTTCAACGCCTGCCTGGAACCAAAATGTGAAATGGGGCGAAGTGCTGCGTCCGTATTATGAGACGGCGAAAAGGATGCTGGGGGCGGCGCGTAATCCCAGCTTGTGGAAAGCCGATCAGATCCTCAAACAAATGGCGGATGAACGAAGGGTGGGGCACACCTTCCGCGCTACAGACGTCGGCGTCTTTTTCGGCGAAGCGGGGGTCACGGTGCCTGATCCTTATTTCCGTGGCGAAGGACCTGCGCGAGCAGGGTGCATTCACTGTGGTGGTTGTATGGTGGGATGTCGTTACAATGCCAAGAATACGCTCCCAAAAAATTATTTGTATTTCGCAGAAAAGAACGGCGCGGAGATTAGAGCAGAGGTTGAAGTAGTGGATGTCAGACCATTGAGTATAGACGATGGACCATCGTCTATGGTGGGAGGTACAAGATATGAAGTTACTTACCAATCCTCCACCTCCCCATTCAAGCCGAAACATAGGACTTATGCAAAAAACGTCATCTTCTCCGCCGGGGTGATGGGGACGATGAAACTGCTCCTCAACCTACGTGATGTGAAGCGGTCGCTGCCAAACCTGTCGAGCAGACTCGGTCACATGGTCAGGACCAACTCTGAGGCTTTGTTGGGAAGCCTGGCTCGCAAGTCAGAGGTCAATTACTCGCAGGGCGTATCGATTTCATCCATCTATAATCATGATGAGATCACGCGCGTTGAGCCGGTCCGCTACCCCGCGGGCTCATCACTGATGCGCTTCCTGGCCGCCCCGCTGATCGATACGGATGTCAGCGTACCGATGCGGCTGCTGAGGTTTTTCGGCTGGGCGCTGACACATCCTGTGGATTTTGCGAAGGCTTTGATCCTGCCGGGCTGGGCACACAATGTGACCATCCTGCTCGTCATGCAGCACGCGGACAATCGGATGCGCTTCCGCGTTGGGCGCAGCGGCTTCACTTTCTTCCAGCGGGGCTTGGTAGCAGAGAAAGAGCCAGGTTATGAAATCCAGGCGCAAGTGAAAGGCTCCCACGAATTGACCCGTGAGTTTGCCAGACGGACAAACGGTGTCCCACTCGGTTCCCTTGGTGAAAACCTGTTGGGCCTGCCGACGACCGCTCACATCCTGGGCGGCGCACCAATTGGACAGGACCCTGAAGAAGGCGTGGTCAATGAAAACTTCGAGGTACATAATTATGCGGGCTTGTATATTATCGATGGCTCGATCATGCCAGCCAACCCCGGCGTCAACCCGTCGCTGACGATCACCGCACTGGCAGAATACGCCATGAGCAAGATAAAGAGAAAATCTTAGCCACGGATTTCACTAATTGACACAGATTGCTTTTCTAGGAGGAAAAATGACTGAATTGCTCTACAAAGAATTGACCTGCGCCGTGATTGGCGCCGCAATGGAAGT
>DATGYJ010000161.1:0-5460 GCA_035298105.1 Anaerolineales bacterium
ATTTTTACTCGAGGCCGGGCAAACCGTTCGCGTCATTGATGAACGCCCGGCTGTGCTTGAAAAACTGGGAACCGAAATCCCACAAGAAGTAATCATCGATGGCGACGGCAGCTCACCAACTGTGCTCGAAAAGGCGGGCATTCAGGATGCACAGGTACTCGCGGCGGTAACAGGTTCAGACGAAACCAATCTTGTGATCACCTCGCTGGGAAAATTCGAGTTCAAAGTGCGGCGTGTCATTGCAAGGATCAACAACTCAAAGAATGCCTGGCTGTTTACACCCGAAATGGGTGTGGATGTGTCACTCAATCAGGCTGAAATCCTGGCGAAGTTGACAGCCGAGGAAATGTCGCTGGGCGATATGATGACCATGCTGAAACTCCGTCGTGGAAAATTCTCTTTGGTGGAGGAAAAGATTTTCTCTGGCGCTCAAGCAATAGGTATTGCTGTCAAAGATTTAAACCTCCCACCCAACTGCATCATTTCCGGAATTATTCGGAACGGTGAGATCGTGATTCCCCGCGGCGTTACAATCCTTGAAGAGGGAGATGAAATCCTGGCACTTGTGGATGACTCCGCCCGAGTGCAACTGGCAAAAATCCTGGGGCGACCGGAAAAAACGCTAGTCAGTTGAATCGAAAACAGAATACGCCCAGGTCTAAGCTATTCAGCCACAGGCACTCGCTGTCTGTGGCTGATCTTTAGCGGGGTTCACCCGGAGCAGGGCAAGCTTGGAGCGAGTTGATAGCGAAGAGAGGATATAGCCAGGATATAGGCACCATATAGGCAGGATATAGGCACTATTTAGGCAAAGCGGATGAGAAGCGAGACTGTTCTGAGAGAACCAGCCGGGCAAGGCTTTGGAAAACCCGGAAACGAGCCTGCCTATTCCTGCCCTCTGCCTGTCCGCCATTGCCTCAAGCTGCGGGGTAGCTGCATATCCTTCAACAAAGAAAAGACCTCCGGCACAGGCGGGCTGCGTCAGAGGTCTTTTGCCTCACTCCGTAGATTCTGGGTTGCTTATGTTTCTTATTCAACGCGCTGGGCCTCTCTTGGCTGCACCAATGGGATCTGCAAATAGAAAGTACTGCCCTTGCCCAATTCGCTCTCGACCCAGACCTTTCCACTGTGGCGCTCTATGATGGATTTAACAATCGCTAGTCCCAACCCCGTGCCGCGTTTTGCGAGCGCTTCCCGGTTTGTACCACGATAGAACTTCTCGAACAGACGCGGCAGATCACTTTCCGGAATACCAATGCCCTTATCCTGCACGGCAAAGATCAAAGCAGAGGGATCTGTTTGAAGGTGAATGGTCACCTCTCCACCTTCCGGTGTGTATTTGAGCGCATTCTCCACAAGGTTATAAATCGCTTGTTGTAATAAAGCCTGGTCTGCTTCAATGGCATGTGGAAGATCTTTGGGAATCTCTACCGCCAATGAGATCTGTTTTTGTTTTGCCTGCATTTGCAGGGAACTTGTGACCCGCTCGAGGATATCAAGCACCGGAATGCTTTCTACTTGCAAGCCCACACCAAAATCAATCCGACCGAGATCAAGCAGGTTGTTAACCAGCTTCGCCATATTATCCACACCCTGCACGATCATCTTCGTGTAACTCTTTTGCTGTTCATTCAACTCGCCAGCCATCTCGAGCATAGTGGCATAACCCCGCATCAACGTCAGCGGCGAGCGCAGATCATGGCTGACCGTCGAAACAAAATCAGACTTCAGAGTATCAATCTCTTTGAGTTGGGTCACGTCGCGCAGAATGCACACACGCCCCACCGTCTTGCCTTCGGCAGTCATTGGGGATGCCATGGCCAGATAAGTCTTTCCATCTGGCATGCGGATCTCGGCTGAACGCCGTTCTATGGAGGAGGCCTGCAGGAGATCCCTCAATGCGCTGACCTGGATCGTCTTCTCGAAATCCGGTCTTTCCCCACGCCGGATCGTCACACCAAAAACATTCCCTGCAGCCGGGTTCGCCAAAATAAGGCGGTTCGAGGCGTCGGTCACCAGGACAGGGTCTGGTGTCGAGTTGAGAATGGCTTCAAGTTGACGGCGACTCAGTTCAACCGTGAGGAAAAGGCGGATGTTTGCCACCGCCAGCGAAGCCTGGCTTGCCAGCGTGCTAATGAAGCGCAAATCTGCTTCGGAAAAAATCCGCTGTTTGTTATATGCTGCCCATAAAACACCGTAATAACGATTCTCATGCCGTAAAGCCAGTGCGATCAGGGATTCTGGGTGAGGTAGATTGGGATCCAATACCAGGCCACGGGTCCGCGAAAGAGTCGCCATCACGATGCGTTCCTGTTGTTCGGCGAGCGCGAGGACCTGTTGATCCAGATGCATATAAACATCCTGCTCAATGCCATCTGCAAAACGGACAGGCGTTTCCACGGGCGTTGGCAGCATCTCACGTACAAGGATAATACGCGCGGAACTCGCTCCATTGGCAACCACGGCTTCAAGTACAGGTCGCAGGGCATCACCAAGGGTAAGGCTCGAGGCCACTCCCTGGCTGGCAACCAGCAGACGATTGAGATCCTGAAGACGAGCCTGCAAGCTCACGCGCATCTGCTCGAAGGCCCGCCGCAATTCGCTGACTTCATCTTCTCCATCCGCATTCAAGGGACGATCCAATTGGCCTGTGGAAAGATACTTGGCTTCTGTTGCCAGGCTTTGGAGTGATCCCGTAACAGTACGCAGGTTCACGCGCAAGGAAATCAACGCGACCAGACCCAGCAGAACAATCATCAATGAGATAGGTAACGCGATATTGATCGCAAGTTGTTGAGTTTCCTGGGCCGGGATTGTGAGCACAATTGCCCAGGGATAGCCCGGAACCGGTTGGTAATAGACCAAATCTCGAGTTCCGAGTGAGGCCGTCTCATCGAAAAAGGCCGGTTGATCGCTGCGCTGGCCCTCATATGTCGTCCAGTTTTGGGCCGCTTGCGAATGATAAACGATCATGCCATCAGCGATCAGTTCGCCCGCGCCGTTCACTCCTGTGAGGCTGTTGAGATTATTGATAAGTGAACGTGTATAAGGATTGGAACTCAGATATGTGCGCGCGATCAAAACCCGGTTCGTTCCCGGAATGGCAGCAAGGAAAGAGACACCCGCAGCCTCACCCTGCACAATCGGTGGAACAGTGTAGATTTGATTTGTCACGCCTTGTTGAGCCAGCGACACTCCATCTTCCTCGGGTCGTGTGATTTGAAAAGCAGAATCTTTCGGGTAACTCGCAAGCATAGTCCTGGTCTGCATATCAAAGACGACCAGTTGATTGAAATACGGCACGGATTGATTACGCTCATTCAGAACTGAGGCAACATCAGTATCTGCATCCTGTAAACGTGGATCACTCGCTATCTGCAGGGCCAGACTCTGACCGGTCTCAAGAAAAAAAGGAACATTTTGCGACGCAAGTTCGGCTGAACTCTTGAGTCGATCTCTTAGTAAATTCCGCGCTGCAGCACCGGCCACAAGCCAGTCACCTACCAGAAGTGTAAAAAGTAAGAGCGAAATAATAGTGCCGGCCCCAAAGATAAAGCGTGTTTCGATACTTTTTTCGGAGGGCGAGGGCCGCAACATGCCCAATCCACCCCACCGATTCGGAAAAACCATGGCGATCACCTGGGCGGCAATACCTGCGACCAACATCTCGCCACCGAAGGTGAGACTCACCACCCCCAGATTGCTCAAGGCGTAATCCAGCCGGCCTGTCACCGACGCAGAAGTGGAAACTGTGAAGAGGGCGCTTACGACAAAAAGCACTGCATGTGCCAATGTGAGACTTAAGGCGCTGAACAAGGGCTGTCGCAATAAGCGATAAATAAACGTGCGATAACGTTGTTGGCTGGCAACAGCAAACATCACCGCCATTAATCCCAGATCAAGCATGGTGAAGAGATTGTGAGTATCCCATATGCCACGTATCAACCCGCTTAAGATACCCAAGCCTGCTGCGGCAAATGGACCCAATAGACCGCCCGCCAGGATCCACGGGATGGCAGAGAAGATCATCATGGTGGAACCAGCAGACTCTTCCGGCACACCAGGAATTGGTAAGGTGGTACTGGTTGAAAATTCCAAACCGAAAAATAAAGAGGCAAAGGGAGTGAGGATGACCAGCGCGACTAAAACCCAAGTTGCGCGTGCATTCCATTCAACGTGATATTTCCGCCAGTTAAACAGAGCAATTGCAAGCAAACCTGCCAGTCCAAGCCATACCAGCCACCCGGCAAACGGAATGGGATTTAAGTATGCAAGATTGGTCAGCAGCGTTGCCAGGAATTGCATATAGAGGCATTATAGCCTTAATCCGTTCGGGCGAGCCTTCGGGATGCGATCTCTCCACCTATTGGAGGGATATCGCCGGCTTCGACATTGCTCAATCACCGGACACCACCTCGCTCAGCGCAAAGAGCCCATGGTGATGATTATGGATTGGCTTTGTACTGCCCTCGATAGGATTCAGGCAGCAGGCTCGCCAGGGACAGCATGATTTGATATGTCCCTTCCCGAATCTTTTTCTGACTCTTCGTTCGGCTCGGGTCCTCGCTTTCGACCTGTTTCCCCGGCGTGGATAGAAAAAACGGTTTCCCTACCGATAGCGTTATCGGCGCACGTCGCCATCTTTTCAAATAACCATAGATATGTTTATGCTCTGTCCCGGTGATTCCAATTGGAACGACCGGTGCACCAGATTTCAACGCGAGAAAGGCAGCGCCTTCATTCCCCTCTTCCAGCCCGCCAATGACGGATTGCCTGCCCTCGGGCGCAATCGTAACCATCCGTCCTTCGGCCAACGCGTCCAGTGCAGCGCGCAATGCTCTGCGGTCTGGCTGCCCTCGATGGATCCAGATGATCCCGTAGGCGCGAAATAACGGTCCAACGAACCAGTGATCGTACAACTCGATTTTCCCGATCCCTTCAATGGTTGTAAACGGTAGAGCCGCCATGAGTAGAACGACATCTGGATCCCCCAGGTGATTGAACACGATCAGAGCGGGTCCATGCTTTGGGAAATTCTCCAGGCCTGTGACCGTGATGCGCATGGTTGCCAGAGCAAGTAACCTGGTCAGTCCCCACAGAAACGTGCGAAAGAGGCGCCGCGCAAAACTAAGCCGCGGCAAAGCGACCAGGTCTGGTCTCCATATTTCGGTGATTGGCTTAGGGGGAGGAGAAGATGGTTGATTCAGCATACACACCCCGATATTCCTCAGGCAGCAGGCCGGCCAGGTAAGACATGACTAAGTCAGCATTCCTCTGCCGGGCTGCATGTTTCTCGATCCCTTTGGCTGTGATCGGAGGAAGTGTAATGGGTTTGCCAATGCGCATTTCAAGTGGAGGTTTTTTACCGCGCCTGGCACGCTGCCAAAAATCTTCTGTCGTTCCAATCAAACCGACAGGCAACACCGGGGCACCGGTTTGTTCAACAACGTAGGCAATCCC
>DATGYJ010000162.1:0-17600 GCA_035298105.1 Anaerolineales bacterium
GTCGATTCACCTCTTGCCCAGGCAGCGGACATGGTTCTTGATATTCAGGCGGGTGAGGAGAAAGCCGTTGCCGCGACCAAAACGTATACGAACGAGCTTATGGCCATTGCCATGCTTTCGTCTGCGTTGAACAATTCAGAAAGACGCTGGCAGGAACTCGCTTCCGTCCCCAAATGGGCAGAGCAAACCCTCGCTTTAGACAGAGAGATCGCGCAAATGACTCAGCGTTATCGTTACATGAGCCATTGTGTGGTGCTCGGGCGCGGCTTTAACTATGCAACCGCGTTCGAATGGGCCCTCAAATTAAAAGAGTTGACTTATGTCAGTGCGGAACCCTATTCTTCTGCCGATTTTCAGCACGGACCGATTGCACTGGTTGAGGGAGGCTTCCCTGTCCTGGCTGTCGCACCGCACGGCAAGGTCCAGGAGTCAATGCAAGATATGTTGACCCGGCTCCGCAGACAAAAGGATGCGGAACTGGTTGTAATCTCAGATGATGCGGAAGTCCTGGCGCTGGCTCAGTCGCCAATTCAACTCCCCACTCAGATTCCCGAATGGCTGACTCCGTTAGTGGGCATCATTCCCGCCCAATTGTTCGCCTGCCACCTGACGGAAGTCAAAGGTTTTGACACGGAAAAGCCACGTTCCATTACAAAAGTGACGGAGACGCACTAGCTTTGGAGTTTCCTTCGTCTGGCAGTTCAATTGCCAGACTTTGTTTGTCCAGCAGTTCGATTTGTCCCAAAGGGACAAATCGTGCTGGACAAACGCGTTTATTTCACCCTCTTCCCCATCAAAATGTCGGGCTTGCCGATCCCATTTGCGTCCGGGACGACGCCAGTTATCACATATCCCAGCTTTTGGTAGAAGGTAAAGGGATGCTTCTTCAGATTACGGATCGTGCCGATCTGGTCCCAAAGGTTTTCATAGAGATCAATACCTGATAGTGAGGTCATATTGTCTTCATCATCTGTTCCGAGCGTGATCGTCAAACCACCTTTCAAGCGGACCTGCTCCTCAAAATCCTCAACCAGCGCCCGGCCAATACCCTGTCCCTGCCTGGACGGCTGCACCGCCAGTGGATGCAGTTCCCAAACATGACCCTCATATTGTGGGATTCCACCGATGATGCCCAGCAGATTTCCCTGCTCATCCAGAGCCGCACGGCAAATGCGCTCCACTCCCAGCATTTCATGAACTTCGCCCAATCCAGCTTCAAGGGTCGGCCAGGCATCGGGCCAGTGCTCACAGAATGCATCCACTAAGAGTTGGGCGGCTTGTCGGATGAGCTCCAGGTTATTAGCGGGGAAGGAGACGATTTTCATGGTGTTTTTAGTAAATTTATACTATTGTGAGGAATATGCGCTTCGTCTCTGCTGCACTCCGCTCGGCGCGATCTCGCAATGCCATACTGTTTACTGCCAAAACTGCGGCAGGTATTCTTTATAGCTGGTGAGATAGTCGTCTAATATTCTCTTTGCAGTCCCTATATCGGTGATAACGGGGTCAAGCAAAAGGCATTGGAGGGCTTTCTCCCGATCTCCTGCCACCGCCGCATCCACGCAGAGCTGTGCAACCGTGGTTTCTCTGCGGCAAAGTTCGGCGACCGGTTCCGGTAATGCACCCGTGTAGACGGGATGAATCCCTGCGCCATCTACAATCACAGGAGTTTCCACGGCTGCCCCGAAGGGCAAATTTGCGATCTGCCCTGCATTGGGAAGATTTGCAGCCAGGTGATAATGAGTCGCTGCGCCTGCGACATTCTCGATCATCTCCAATGCGCCTTCCGAATCCATATCCCGCAACGCTTCGATGGTGGTCTCATTGTTTGCCATGGCACTCAAGCGGCTGAGCCCAAAGTCTCGGAAGCCTGCGAATAAATTCCAATCGTAAAGGCGAATATTATAGATATCCCATGGCCTGGTCTGTGAGTCACTGAGCCAGGGCAGATACTCACACAGATGTGTATCGCCAGGGACAGGGAATAAACCAAAGGCTGAGAAAACGTCTCTCGTGAGCGGTTCAAATGCCGGGTCCAGTTCAAAGAAGCGTTTTCTAAATAACGGATAGAGGTCCTCGCCCGTGCGCCGGTCATGAATGGAAAGGATCCAACTGAAGTGATTCAATCCAGCTGCGCGAATATCAACCAGCGGAACGATCTGTTCCCGTACCCGATGTTGAAAGGGCCACTGATCTGCTGCCGCATGCATGCCCGTCAGCCCGGCAGGCACCTCGATGTCGAGATCTTTTGCAAGTGCTACGCCGACCATCTGATAGCCAGCATAGATTTGATGACATAACCCGACAGCTTTGATCTGGCTATGACGATTGACCGCGTCACAAATGCGGATCATCGGATTCGTAAAGTTAACGAACCAGGCATCCGGGCACAGTGATTCCATCGCGTGCGCGATCTGCATAATAGGACCAATATTGCGTGCCGCGTGTGCAAAACCGCCAGGTCCGCCATTCTCAGCATATGGCTGGCGGACCCCATACTTGAGCGGGATTTCGAAATCCTTTTTCCATAAATTTTCGCGTGCCCCAACTTCAATTGCATTGACAACAAATTGACTGTCGAGCAACGCCTCTTCATGATTCGTATGTGCGCTAATCACAAACTGCGCGTCCCATTCGCGGTTCTGGCGCTGCGCCAGGCGTTGAACGATATCCAGGCTGTCTGCGTTTCTGTCAACCAATGCGAGCGTGGAACCGCATAGTTTCTTCGAGCGCATAATCGCAGAAAGCGTGTTTTCGCCGAAGGATGCGGAGCCTGCGCCAATGACTGTAATCTTTGTGGGCAGTGTCATGTGTCAAGTTCTCCAGGTTTGAATTTTGAATCTCAAGCGTCAGATGGCGCTTATCTCAGTTGTTACTCATTTGATTTAACCATAGAAAGATTAATTAAAAAAGACACGAAACCAATTCCGTGTCTTCCATGACTCGCCAGTCTCTATGCCCGCACTTTTAGCTATTCTGCGATTGTTACCTCAGTGGTCATGCCCCAGCGTAAATTTTCGGGTTGCTGATCGAATGCAATCGTGACTTTGAAGACTACGTCTCCGCCAACCGTATCTGCAACCGGTGAGATGCCAATCACTTTCCCGGTAAAGTTTTCATGCGCTGCTTCGATAGAGATATTTACAGGTGCGCCAATTTTTACTTTGGCAATATCACGTTCGCTCAGGTCTGTCGTTTCAATTTGTAAAGCATTCAATGTGGCAAGCGTGAGAACGGCTTGATCGGACGGAACGAACTCACCTGGAATGACACTGATCGAAGCCACCGTCCCATCAAAAGGCGCGGTCAGCGTGGCTTGCGTCAAATTGAATTGCGCAATCTCCAGTGCGACTTGGGCCTGTTGAACCTTCACGTTAGCGCGCTGTGTATATTCCTGTGCAAGAGTATCAAAAAACACTCTGCCGAGTCTTCGGTTTTTCACCTTTTGATATTTTTGTAGATCTGCATAAGACTGTGCAGAATGAAGAGCGGCCTGAGCTTCGACGACCGCAAATCGCAGGTCGGGAGTATCCAATACCATCAAAGTCTGACCTGCCTTTACGGGGTCTCCTTCCTTTACGGGAATCTCCCTGGCAATTGCAGAAATGAGAAACCCCAATTGTGCTACGTGCGCAGGAACGACAACTGCCGAAGCACTCACCGCTTTTTGCGCAAAACCAGGGTTGTTCCCGCCTGATGCAAATACTGCGCGTACAGATCCAGGGTTGATCAGGATGATCGCAATGAGACTCGAACTTATAAGCCGCAGCCAATATAATCGTTTCACTTTCATCTCCATGTTTATCCCCCGTTTTTGATTTCAACTTCTGCAGTCATCCCCCATCGCAGACCTTCGGGTTGTGTGTCCGGAGCAATCGTCACCTTGAAGATGACATCTCCACCCACTGTGCTCGCCATCGGCGAAATACCAACGACCTTTCCACTTATCTTCCTGTTCAATCCTTCCACAAAAATATCAGCAGGATCACCAATATGGACATTCGGCACATCGCGTTCACTCAAGTCTGTGGTTTCGATTTGTAAAGTATTCAATGTCGCAAGCGTGATAACAGCTTGATCAGAGGAAACGAATTCACCCGGGATGACCTTGATCGACGCGATCGTTCCATCGTGCGGCGCGACGAGTGTACCTTGTGCCAGATTGGCCTGCGCAATTTCGACGGAGGCTTGCGCCCGTTGAACGCCTGCATTAGCAATTTCGATTACTTCATGCGGCACACTGAGCCGGAGTCTAATGATATCGAACAGCCTGTAACTGATTCTGTATTTTTTTATGATCTCATTACTTCGAATTTCTGCCTGTGCCTGAGCGGCACGCAGGCTGGCCTGAGCTTCGGTAACTGCGAATTGCAGGTCGGGAGTATCCAATACCATTAAGGTTTGTCCTGCCTTGACCGTGTCGCCTTCTTTTACAGGAATATCCCTGGCAATTCCCGAGATCAGGAATCCCAATTCTGATACCTGTGCGGGAACGACGATCGCCGAGGCAGTTACAGTTTTTTGTGCGGAAACATTATTCTTCGAGGCGGCAAAGACAGAGTTTACACTTGCACCGTACACAACTGCAGGTGCCGAAACCACCAGAATAACGATCAGACTGAAAACTGACCAATAGAATCGTTTCATTCTTATTTTCCGGTCTCGATTTTCACATCCGCACTCATGCCCCACAACAAGCCTTGAGGTTGTTTATCCAGGTCGATGGTCACTTTGAAAACGACATCTCCGCCTACCGTAGAGGAGACACGAGAGATATCAGTCACCTTCCCGGAAAATTCCTGGTTCAAAGCTTTGATAAACACACTGACGTTTTGCCCATTTTGAACACGAGGGACATCACGTTCGCTCAAGTCTTTGGTTTCCACCTGAAACTTGGAAAGATCTCCCACGGTGATCACCACCTGTCCGGGCACAACTGTTTCACCAGCGGAGATATCCACCGAAGCGATCGTCCCATCGAAAGGAGCGACCAGGGTGGATTGTGCCGCCAGGGTTGCGTGTGCGGAATCAAGGAGTGCTTGGGCGCGATCCGCTTCAGCTTGCGCAGATTCGAGATGCACCTCGTCCGTGCCCACCCGCTGTAAATACTTGACTTCGACCTGGGCTGCCGTTAGATTCGCCTCTGCCTCTCTGACCTTGGCTTCTAATAAAGTCGTATCAAGTTCAACCAGCACTTGTCCCGCCTTGACTTGATCTCCAGTTTTTACATCCACTGCTTTCACCCGGCCCACGTTAGCAAATGAAAGCTCGGCTTTCCTGGGTGGAACAATGAAAGCTGAAGCAGAGACGGAGTTTGCATCGCTTGATTGATTACTGTTTGATGAACTATTGTTACCCAGCGATACTGTGGGAATAGCGGTCGGTGTGGAGGCCGAAGCGCACGCGCTCAAAACCAGCACTAGAAACGCTAATACGATCAAATAAGCATTTTTCATTCTTGTCTTTCTGACACTACTTCGGTGTATTTCCATTGTTTTCCACAATGAGTCCATCGCGTAACGTGACGACGCGCTGGGCATATTTGATCACGCGGGGATCATGTGTGGCAAAGACAAAGGTCGTACCGGTTTCCTTGTTCAACTTCGCCATAATGTCCATGACCTGTTTGCCGTTCTCGGTATCGAGGTTGGCGGTAGGTTCATCGGCCAGGACAACGGTTGGCCGGATGGACAAGGCCCGCGCTACGGCCACGCGCTGCTGCTGTCCGCCAGAGAGTTGATCGGGGCGGTGATGAGCCCGGTCGCTAAGTCCCACCGCCTCCAGCATTTGGTTGACGCGAGCTTTGCGCTCGGCAGATTTAGTGCCGTTTAGTAGCAGAGGCATTTCGACATTCTCGTAAGCTGTCAGCGTGGGGATGAGCGCGAAGAACTGAAAGATGAAACCGATCGTTCCTTTGCGCAGGTCCGCCCGCTGGTTGCGGTTGAGACGGGTGGCATCCTTTCCATTGATCAACACCTGGCCGGTGGTTGGCTGGTCCAGCAAGCCGATGAGCTGCAGTAAGGTGGTCTTGCCTGAGCCTGATGGTCCAACCAAGGCTGTAAACTCGCCGTTTTCGATTGACAAATTCACGCCGCGCAAGGCATGGGTTTCCACTTCACCGATCTTGAAATCGCGTGTTGCGTTGATGACTTTTGTAACTTCCATTTTGAACTCCTAGAGTGCAGCCGTCTTTCTTTCCTCTTCCTTTTTTCTCATCTGCAAAAGATGAAAAACGAAAGAGGCTGACGGCGCTTGATGATTATTGTGCATGTAATGCTTCGACCGGCTCCATGCGTGCGGCCAGCACGGCAGGATAAAGCGAAGCGAGAAGGGTAATGACATACGCCGCGATACTCAAGCCGATGGCATCCTGCACGACCAATTGGGGATAGATCCGCTCTCCCATCAGGATGCCGGTATAAGCCGACGTGGCAGGGATGAAAAAGCCAACCTTGGCGATATAGGCAACGATGAGTCCACCGAAGACCAAGCCACCGATCACACCCGCCGTGGCCAGCAGGGTTGCTTCCGTCAGATATTGGGACATGATCTGGCCGCCCTTCATACCGATAGCAGAGAGGATGCCGATCTCACGTGTCCGTTCATAGACTGCCATCACCAGCGTGTTCGTGACCACTGTGGCAGTGATGCCCAAGATGATCAGGTAGAAAATGTACATGAACGCATTGGCAAAGTCTTCCAGTTGCGTGGTCAGCTCGTTGAGCTGCTGCCAGGTCTTGATCTGATAATTCGAGGAGGCCAGGGCAGCCGCCACCGGTTCGGCTTGCGCCGGGTTTTGCAGCATGACGAAGATCAGGCTGGCGTGGTTTTCGGCGTGCGCAATGGCTTGCGCTTTAGCGATGGGCATGAAGACGGTGTTCTCATCGTAATACGGGGTTTTGGTGGAGAAGATGCCTCGGATGGTGAACAATTGCTCCTCCACGTTGCCATCAGAGGTGTTGACCAGCAGGCTAACCTGCCTGCCAACGCTCAACCCAAATTTTTCGGCTAACGGTTTGCCGATCAGGATCCCCTCGCGGTCATCTGCCGTGAGAAAGTCTCCGGCCATCAAACCCTGACGAAAGACCTGGTTGGGTTCTGCGGCCGGGTCGATCCCCATCACTTGCAAGCCTTTGGATTCGTCGCCCAGGGTCAGAATGCCGCTGGCGATCAGGCGCGGTGTGGCTGCCACTACTTGAGGCAGTGTCTTGAGCTGCTGGATCACCTGGTCAGGGTCCTCGATCAGGTCTTCCCAGGCCAGGCTGTTCTTTGATTCGTCATAAGAGGAGGCGCGGACCTGGAGGTGCCCTGTCTGTAAACGAATGCTGTTTTGCAGGGCGCCGCCCATCTCACCGCGGATTGTGGCTGCAATGAGCAGCAGCAGGGCTGTGCCCATGGTGACCGCCAGTGCGGAGAGTAGCGAGCGCCGTTTGTTGCGCCCCAGATCGCGGAATGCCATTTTGAATAATTGATTCATAGTTAACTCTCACTAGCTCGGGTCGCCGTCCTCGGCGAACCCGCCGCCGCGGACGGCGGCTAGAACGTTGTTATACATAATGTAGTGCTTGCGCCGGTTCGCGGTGCGAGGCTTCACGCGCCGGGATCCAGGCCGCCAGGGTAGTGATGATCAGGACGGTAAGTGCTCGCCCGAAAAGCTTGCCTAATCCAAGTGACGGATAAACACGCCCATTGATCAATGCCATGAATTCGGCGGCGCTGGCGAACGAGCTATAGTCGAAGCCGACCCGTTGGAAACTGGCGTTAAAGGCCATGCCAAGCACTGCCCCTACGATCACTCCAACCACACCGATCATGGTCCCTTCCAGGATGAAGAGGGTGGCGATCTGCCGTGGCTTGAGACCCATCGCTCCCAGCAAACCGATCTCGCGCGTGCGTTCGAAGACGGCCATCAGTAACAGGTTCAGTACACCGATCCCGGCGATCACTTCGATGATGACGCTGAAAATATCCATTATGAAATTCTTTGATGTGAGCGCAGAGGCAATCTCTGGATAATTCTTATCCCAAGACTCCACCTCGTAACCAGGCATGGCGGGTATAAGAGCATTGACCACCCGTGCTTCCTGGCCAACATTATTTAGAGTGATCTGCACCTCGGTCGACTGATTACGCAGATCGAAGAGCGACTGAGCCTCTGCCAGCGAGATATACACGGTCTGTTTTTCAATGGATGGCATATCGATATTGTAGATGCCGATCACGCTCATCGTGCGCTGGCGGTTCTGCTTATGCAGGTCACTGCCGACCATGGTGATGCGGTCGCCCACCTGAACGCCCATCACATCTGCCAGGCCGCGTCCGATCAGCGCTACATCCTGATCATCGGCGTTCAACCAGCGCCCGGCCTCGATGTTTTCTTTGATTAAGCTGACAGGCGCTTCGGCCTCGGGTTCGATGCCAATGATGCTGATGGAGAAAGCCCCTTCGCGGTTGCTCATCAAGCCGCCAGTCTGAATGCGCCGCGCCGCGGTGACCACGTCTGGGTGAGCTTTCGCTGCCTGGACCACGGCTTCATCGTTTGCTAATGGGATCAACGGGTTGCTGTCCACCTTTGCGCGGTAACCTGCGGCGTGGACCTGGATGTTGCCGCCCAGTACGCGGATGGCGTTGCCATAAATCGCATTGTTGAATCCGTCCACCAGGCCATCGTACATCATCATCATCGCCAAGGCTAGCGCCATGGCTGCTACAATGATGAACGTGCGACGCCGGTGTCGCCAGATATTGCGCCATGCAAGGCGCAGGAAAAGTTGCATTTGTAAACTCCTTTTAGTACTGTGTTATTTTCACATTCTTATAAGCAGCACAAATGCGCCGCTCTTTTTCACACATGCTGCGAAGAACGGCGCATTGGTGTGACAAGTCGATCTACGGGTTACTGGAACCGGGAATGCCGGCTTCTTCCACCAAACTGGCCAGCATACCATCGCTGGAAAACCAAGCCCTCAGCGCCTCGGTATCCAGCGGGTGAATGGAACCTGTGGGGGCGCCCAGGATGCGTTCCAACACATCACTATAGGCAGCAAACAGGGCTTCAAGCTGCTGCAATGCGGAACTTTGCTGTGCATCCTTCGAAATGAACATCTGACTAGAGTCATTTGCCAAATCGTAGATCAGATTGATCATGATCTTGCCGGCAATCTCAGGGTAAGGGGTCGTGAAGACGCCCTCGCGAACTCCCTGTTTGACGATTGCTGTAAAAAAGGGCTCAAGGTGTTGGGCGCTCCTGGCAAGCATTTTCTCTCGCGCCACAATGTTCTCATCAGAGTACCAAACCTTCACCAGTTCTACAAAAAAGGCTTTCCTGGAGCTCTTCCAGCGGGTCGAAGTCTCGAAATAACGGTGGAGTTTTTCGAGGGCCGTCAGGCTTGGATCCTGCACAATGGAGAGGAACACAGGTTCCACTTGTTCAGCTGCCATGCGCTCGACCAGCGACTCCAACACATCCGTTTTCGAGTCAAAGTAGTGGTAAAAGGCGCCCTTGGAAATCTGAAGCTGATCCAGGATATCCTGGATGGTCATTTTGTCGTAACCCTTGGAGTAGACCAATTGGAGAGCGGCATCCAGGATTTCGTTGCGTCTGGCTGAATGTTCTTCTTCTTTTACAATTCGGACCATGTTTCCTTCTTATTGATAAACCGACCGTCGGTTTATTATCGTATTATAGCCTTTTCATCATTGCAGTCAAGGAAAAGCTTAGAATAAAGACATTACAAAAAGGTCAAGATCGTGGCGATGGGGTAAATTCTGATTCTGTCTTGCGTAAACCGTATTCCATTACATATAACAGTTTATCGATTTTTTCCTGAGTCTTGGAAGAGCGCATCCATTCCAGCATATCGTCCTGCTGGGCGCCTTCCCGCAGGAAGTAGGAAGTGATTGCATTGCTCCAGGTCTCCATGACCATGACGGCAAGCTCCACATCTACACTCGGATCCACTTCCCCGCGTTCGATGGCTTGCTTGATCATGGCTGTCAGCACCTGTGTTGTCTTCTGGCGATATTCAGCGAAATTTTTGCCATAGTACAAGCCATCGCCGATCAGTACGCGCCAGGCGGCCTGCACATAGCGGGGGTGGGTAAATCCAAATTCCATGCCTGTCTTGATCAGCCAGCGGAAGTAATGGAAGGTATCCATATTGTTCTCCACTGGATGCTTCTGCTCGAAAAATTCTATTTCTTGTTGCTCGATCACAGCGAGCAAATACATGAAGACATCCTGCTTGTCTTCAAAATATTGGTAGAAGCTCCCTTTTGCAATACCGCTGTTTTTCACAATGCGGTTTGTGGAGGCATTTTCTAATCCGTATTCAGCAAATTCTTCCGCGGCAGCATCTAGTATCGTTTTACGTTTTTCTTCAGGGAGGTTAAGAAAAGTTTGTTTTGGCATAGAATGTGACCTCTTGGTCATATGACTAGCAGGTCACATTATAGGACAAAATTAGTCCGTGTCAAGATGATTAATGTCACTTTTGGATGATGCGGTTAGTAGGAACCGAGCAGATCTGATCCCTCCCACTCCCGGGGAGCGAATCTCATCCTAATTCATCCGTCTTGGTTTCGGAAATCCTGTACTAATCCTGTACTAACCCTGTACTGGTCCGGTAGTAACCCTCTGATATTCATTCGATCCTAAGAACAGCAAGACTTTCTGACGCCTTATAGCAAGATAACACCTTATCTCCAGGGATTCTGGGCTCTGTTCCTACACTTGCGCCTGTTCTCCAGGCTGTATGCCATTGTTTTAAGTTCGGATATTCCTTGGAATCGGGTTTTTGCGCGCCGTATTGACCAATTAAGGACTTAACAAGTCTTTTCCCCCAGCCGTTGATTCTCAGCATCGCACCTGGTCTAATGGATTTGCCCATCAGTAAGGTGTGAGGCACACTTCAGGAGCGGGATCAGTGGGGAGTAAAGACTGAAATAACTGAAAAAGAATGACAAACTTCCTTACTGGGGAGAAGTGCCTTGACATTTCATTATCCTCAACATATACTCTTGTCATCAGTCACATGACCAAATAAGCATATTTGGTCAACAAATTGATTTCAAGGAAGAAAATCGTATGACAGATGAAAACCAGACCTTCGATGCCCGAAAAAAGGAAGGTTCCTCCAACCCGTCCACGAGCCGGGGCGGGAGCTCCGATAAGCGCCTGGAACGGGCACACCGTATCCTGGATGCCGCTGCCACCTTAATCCTGCGCTGGGGCTACAACAAGACCACTATTGATGATATTGCCCGGCAGGCCGGTGTAGCCAAAGGCACCATTTACCTGCACTGGAAAACACGCGAGGAATTGTTTGCCGCGTTGGTCCACCGTGAAAGGCTTGCCTTTGCAAAGGATTTCAGGAAAAGGATCAGCGCAGACCCCGCAGGTGCGACACTGCGTGGGATTGTCAAACATTCCGCACTGGCTACTCTGAACCGCCCGTTGCTCAAGGCGCTGCTGCTGCGAGACCGGGATGTTTTGGGAAAGTTGGCTCAGGGCGAGTTTAGTGACGTTGCTTATATCGATAGGGTGCAAAGCTTTAGAGCCTACCTTGAGTCTTTGCGCGAGCAGGATTTGATCCGTACTGATCTTAGCTTGAGGGAGCAATTGTATGTTTGGAGCGTTGTTTACTCAGGATTTTTTCTGGGTGGTCCAATGATGCCCGGCGAGATTGCACTTCCCGATGAGGAAGCGGCCGCAATGATGGCTGAGACGATCCACCGGACGTTCGAAACGGACCGTGCGGTCTCACTAGATGAATGGCAGCCTATCTCCCAGGCCTATATGGCGTCTGTGGATCGCTTGATCGCGTTGGCAGAAGAGCAGTTCCGGAAAGAATTAGAAGAGTGACAAGGAGAGCAAGACGATGAAAGTATCAACAAAAGGAATGGCAGAGCGACCATTGGCATTCAGGCTTTTGCTAACCTGTGGTGTGATTGGCCCACTCTTCTTTATCGTTGTGTTTCTGATCGAAGGCGCGACCCGCGCGGATTACAACCCTCTGCGCCAACCTGTCAGTTCGCTTTCGATTGGGGATCTTGGTTGGACCCAACAAACCAACTTCTTGATTACGGGTTTACTCCTGGTCGCGTTTTCCATTGGCATGTGGCGTACGCTTCGCCCCTCAAGCTTTTGGGGAACTTTACTGATTGGGCTTGTTGGCATCGGGCTGATCGGCGCCGGCATCTTTATCACTGACCCGCTCAATGGTTATCCTCCTGGTGCGCCTCTTATGCCCGTAGTACGCACGGAACATGGAAAACTTCACGATCTCTTTGGCGTCCCGGTATTTCTGGGTCTACCCTTTGCCTGCTTTATATTTGGGCGCTGGTTTGCCCGGTTGGGCAAGCGAGGCTGGGCAGTGTATTCGGTTCTCAGCGGTATTTTGATGTTTGCCTTTTTTGTCCTGGCGGGCATGGGCTTTAGCCAGGTACCCGGCTTCGCAGATTTCGCCGGAGTATATCAGCGCCTATCGCTGATCTTTGGCTTGGGCTGGATCGCGCTGCTTGCTCTTCATTTGCTAAAGAACAGGGCCTCAGTGATATTACAGACCGTCCCGAAGGTTTGAGGGGCCCAACACAGTATTCGAGAGAAACCTTCGGGACGTTCTACCAAGGTGAGTTCCTGGTGAAATAAAGGAGTGACGATGTTACAAACTACCACTGCAATCTCCACCTCCGGCCTCCTCAAATCTTTCGGCCGGACGCGTGCCCTGGATGGGCTTGATCTGTCCGTCAATACCGGTGAAGTACACGGTTTTCTAGGTCCAAACGGCGCCGGGAAAACCACTACTATCCGTATCCTGCTTGGATTGCTGCGGGCGGATGCTGGCGAGGCTCATCTACTGAGCAGTGACCCATGGAAGGAGGCTGTCGCGCTGCATCGTCGCCTGGCATACGTCCCTGGCGATGTCACGCTGTGGCCCGAACTTTCCGGCGGCGAAGTGATCGACCTGATCGGGCGGCTGCGCGGGGGTCTGGACTCCAAGCGCCGCTCCAGCTTATTAGAGCGCTTTGATCTTGATCCAAGAAAGAAGACCCGCACTTACTCCAAAGGCAACCGCCAGAAGGTTGCCCTGATCGCGGCGCTGGCTTCCGAGGTCGAACTGCTTATTCTGGATGAGCCAACCGCAGGTCTGGACCCTTTGATGGAGGCGGTGTTCCGCGAGTGCATCACAGAGGAACGCAAGAAAGGGCGCACGGTATTCCTTTCAAGCCACATCCTGGCCGAAGTGGAGGCCTTGTGCGATCGGGTAACCATCATTCGCAAAGGACAGACAGTGGAGAGCGGTTCACTCGCCGACCTGCAACATCTCACTCGGACTGTAATCACCGCGGACCTGGCAAATCCGGCCCCAGGGTTGGACAGGTTGCCGGGTGTCTATGATCTGAACGTACAAGGCACGCGCCTGCACTGCCAGGTAGACACCGATCAGTTGGATGGTCTGATGCGCCATCTGACCTCGGCCGGCCTGCGCAGCCTGGTCAGCCAGCCGCCCACGCTCGAGGATCTGTTCATGCGACATTATCAGGTGGAGGAGCAAGCCGAGGTGATACGATGACTGAGTTTAGTGGTACCGGCGGTCTGATCCGTTTGATCCTGCGGCGAGATTGGCTCAAGCTGTTGATCTGGGTTGGATTGGTGGGTCTTGTGCCAATCGGGATTGCCAGTTCGTTCGCCCAACTTTATCCCACGACCGCAGCGCTTAATGCGTATGCCGATGAGGTGATGCGCACGCCCGCAACGGTTGGAATGTTGGGGCTCGTGTTTAGCCGCAGCCTGGGCGGTTTGGTCGCATGGCGTTCTGGCTTGAACGGGGCGATCCTAATTGCGCCTATAGCCCTGCTATTCATTATCCGTTACACACGTACCGAAGAAGAGAAGGGCCGCCGTGAGTTGTTAGGCTCGACGGTGATGGGTCGCTTTGCACCATTGACTGCGGCTCTGCTCGTGGTCTTCGCTGCCAGCTTAATCATTGCCGCGCTCATCGCAAGCGGCTTGATCGGACTCGGTCTGCCAGCGGCTGGATCAGTCTTGTTAGGACTAGCGGCTGCCTCGGTCGGATGGGTATTTGCAGCAATTGCAGCCGTCGCAGCCCAATTGACCGAAAGTCCTGGCACGGCGAGGGGTATGGCATTATCAGCATTTGGACTGGCATATTTGCTGCGAGCCGTTGGCGATGCTGGCGGCGAGCAGGGCAGACAGTTCTGGCTATCCTGGCTGTCGCCGTTGGGCTGGGTCCGCCTGACACGCGCCTTCGCCGGTGAACGGTGGTGGGTACTGGGACCTTCGCTGAGTTTCGTTGCCGTCTTATGCATAGCTGCCTATACTTTATTGGCGCGGCGTGACCTGGGCGCCGGCTTGCTGCCTGCACATCCTGGCGTAGCAAGTGTCTCCCCGCGCTTGAACAGTCCTCTGGCTTTAGCCTGGCGGCTGCAGCGCGGTTCATTGTCCGCCTGGACAGCGGGTGCAGTTGTATTTGGCATTCTGCTAGGCAGCACGGGCTACACGTTTTCCACATTTGTAGATGTTCCACAACTTCAGGGCTGGGTGCTGCGCATGGGCGCCGAGAATGCCGGCGATGCCTTCCTGTTTATCCTCATGTACGTTCTGGGTCAGGTGGCTTCGGCTTATGCGATCAGCGCCACGCTGCGAATGCGGTCTGAGGAAGTCGAGCAGCGCGCGGACCTGGTGCTGGCGACTGCCGTCAGCAGACTGCGCTGGGCGGCGAGTCATCTTTTTTTTGCGATCATTGGTCCAACGATCATCCTGATCGTGCTGGGATTCTTTATTGGGCTAGGCTTCGGATTGGCCGCAGGCGATGTCGCGCACGAGTTGCCGCGCTTGTTCATCCGTACCCTGGAAACTTTGCCTGCCGTTTGGGTAATGGTCGGGATCGCGACGTTATTGTTCGGCTGGTTGCCCCGCTTTACATCTGCCGGAACCTGGGGATTGCTGGCGCTGTTCTTTGTGCTCGAACTCGGCTGGGAGCTTCAACGGATCAGCCAGGCGATGTTTAACCTCTCACCGTTTGCTTATGTGCACTGGTCGCTCCCGCTGACAATCACACCGTTGATCGAGCTGACGCTTGCCGCCGCAGGGCTGGTCGGCGTTGGGCTGCTCGGATTCCAAAGGCGGGATATTGCCTGAGGTCGCGGAAAATTTACCGCTTGTCTCATTATTAACTTTACTTTTCATTTGGATTAATAGGCTGAAATTCAAACAGGAAGTAAAGTAAATTATGCGGCACTCTGTAGAAGTGAGAAGACAGAAGGCGGTTTCGAGAGAGCCACCTTTCGGTTATTGCCAGGCACCGTCTTAATTGCAAGCCTATTCTGTCAATTCAAACAAGCGCTAAAGTCTTATAATCATTAGAGATTCAGTGCTGCTACAGATTTACCAATCTGGCACAGCGCTAAAGATCCAATCATCATTGCCGATTCAAGACAACAACATGACCGACGGTATCGTTTTCGACATTAGGGAATTTACACTTCATGACGGGCCAGGCATCCGCACAACTGTCTTCCTGAAGGGCTGCCCACTGGCCTGTATGTGGTGCCATAACCCTGAGGGCTTGTCGAAGAGTGTTCAGGTGATGCAAAGCCCGACCAGCACGCGCCTGGTTGGGACTATCTTTTCGCCGCAACAATTAGCCCGCTTATTAAGCCGGCAGGCTGCGATCCTGAAAGTGAACGAAGGCGGCGTCACGTTTTCCGGCGGTGAGCCCCTGCTGCAGGCGCATTTTGTGGCGGAAGTGATCGACCTACTGGATGATCTGCATGTAGTGCTGGATACCTCGGGATATGGCCGGGAGCAGGACTTCCGCATGTTATTGGAACGAGTTGATCTGGTGTATTATGACTTGAAGTTGATCGACCCCGAGGCGCACCGCTATTACACGGGATCTTCCAATCAACGGATACTGCGTAACTTACAGGTCTTAAGTACCAGCGGAGTTCCTTTTGTGATCCGTGTGCCGCTTGTGCCGGGAGTGACGGACACCCGCGAAAATCTCTCCGCAATCGCCCGGACCGCGCAAACGCTTCCGGGCTTACTGCAAGTCAATTTACTTCCTTATAACCAGGCTGCCGGGGCGAAATACAAGCCGTTGGGCATGGAGTTCACCCCCACTTACGATGAAGCCAGCCCGGTTAATATCCAGACCGATTGTTTCGATCAATTCGGGGTAAAGGTGAGCGTGGCATGAACCAGAGACTCGAAGAACTCAAAGCAAAAGTGCGGCGGGGTGAACATCGCGAGCTGCGCAGGCGAGAGCCAATTCGCATTCTGGACGAATGTGAGGCAGAAGGGCTATCCTGGATGCGACGAGCGGCGCGCCTGACGGTGCGGCAGTGTGAGGCAGAAATACCCGTCATTACACCGCACGAGCAAATTGTCTTTACCCGGACACTGCCGGCAGCTATCCCGCCGATTTACTCAAAAGAGGCCTGGGACCGCCACTATGAAGGCCGAACACGGCATGAGCTGGGACCCATCAACAACATCTCAGCCGATTGGGGTCAGGTGCTCGGGCAGGGATTGTTAGGACGCAGGGCAGTTGCCGTTAAGGCCCGTCAACGCTGCCGTGATGATCATCAGGCAATTGAGTTTTTGGACAGCGCCATTGAAACCATTGACGCCGTCCTGGCGCTGGCAAGACGTTATGCTGAAGCGGCCCGAGCGATGGGCCGTGATGAGATCGCTGAGATCCTCGAAAGGGTCCCGGCCCATCCCCCTCGCTCCTTCCACGAAGCCTTACAGTCTTTGCGTTTGTTGCATAGTGTGGTCTGGCTGAGCGGGCATTACCATGTAGGATTGGGCCGGTTCGATCAGTATATGTGGCCGTATTTGCAGTCCGACCTGGAAAGCAGGCGATTGGATGAAAGCCATGCGGCTGATCTGCTGGCAGAGTTTTTTATCTCTTTGAATAAAGACAGCGATCTCTATCCCGGCGTACAGCAGGGCGACAATGGACAGACGATCACCCTGGGCGGTGTCGATCGCGCCGGTCAGCCTTCCATCAATAAGCTGACGTATCTGGCACTGCAAGTATCTCGGGATGTATCCATGATCGACCCAAAGATCAATCTGCGCATCTCCGCCGACACTAACCTGGACTTGTTGACTCTGGCCACCGAGCTAACCCGCAGGGGACTGGGCTTCCCGCAGTATTCCAACGATGATGTAGTCATTCCGGCGCTGGTGGCGCACGGTTATCAACTGGAGGATGCGCGCGAGTATGCTGTGGCTGCCTGCTGGGAATTCCTGATTCCCGGTAAAGGTATGGAAGTGGTCAACATCGGCGCGGTCTCCTTCCCGGCTGCGGTAGACCAGGCCATCCAGCAGGGATTACCTACCGGTGAGGATATACAGGGGCTTCTACAGCGCGTCAAAGCCGATATTCAAAAGCAGGTAGACCGGATGGCAGAGGCCTATGAGCGTCTGCTGTTACCACCCGCTCCCTATTACTCTGTGTTGATGAGCGACTGCCTGGAGCGCGCTCAGGATCTTTCGCAGGGAGCTCAATATAATAATTTTGGTCTGCATGGAGCAGGAGCGGCCAACGCCGCCGATGCGCTAGCTG
>DATGYJ010000163.1:0-3546 GCA_035298105.1 Anaerolineales bacterium
GGGTGATCTTTCGTTTTGGATGACTACCTTCGCTATGATGGCAGTGTTTTACCTCTCACCGTTGGAATATATGTATCTCACTGTACAGTTGCCTCGCACGTCATTAATGGAATTAGTTGGTGTCGCGTTGGTTGTTTTTGGTATCGTGCTCTTCGTCTGGGCGCGGCGTACTTTGGGCGAGAATTATTCTGGGCATCTTTCGACCAAACAGGGGCAACGCTTGATAGAGACTGGTCCCTATCGCATAATCCGCCATCCTGCTTATACAGGCTTTCTCTTAATGGCACTTGGTCTTGCATTGGGATATTCAAGCCTGGTGGGAATTGCGGCAATTCTACTAGCTCTCCTGCCATCTATGATCTACCGAATCCGGATTGAGGAAAAATTACTCGCCGAACATTTCGGTACACAATTTTATAAATATGCTGACAAGACCAAACGACTAATCCCTGGCATCTGGTAGCGGAAGGCTCTGATGAACAAGAAAAAGCTACTCATCAAAGATTCAAACTCTCCTGCCTGCTCAATTGTCAGCATTCCCTTGAACATGTCGCATACTTATCTAATCCCCTGTCGAGGTGGATATCTTCAGGTGGATACAGGCTATGACAGAGATCATCGCATTTACCGCAAGAACCTGGACAAAGCTGGGATCCCCATTGAGAGTATCCGCTATCTGTTGTTGACGCACCACCATGACGATCATGCCGGTTTTCTGAACGAGTTGACTCAAGATACCGATCTCACGATCATCGCTCACCAGCAGGCAGCTGGTTTGCTGCAAAGCGGAAAAAATGATAAGACGCGCGGGGGAGGCTATATCAACAGTCTTATCAGGTTTGTTGCGGAACTCAAAATGCGTTTCGATCCTCGCTGGACGCTCACATTTCCACCGTTTGCACTACGCAAGAAAGATATTCTTTTGGCTGGCGATAATCTCAAGGTGCTTCGTCATCTGGGAATCGCTGGAACGATCCTTTACACACCCGGACACTGTGTAGATCATCTTTCCTTGATCCTCGACACTGGCGAAGCATTCTGCGGCGATGCGGCCGCCAGTTTCCTGCTCTGGGCAGGTACTCGCTATTGCACCGTCTTCATGACGGATATGGAGGAAGCTTATCGAAGCTGGGAAAAGATGTTGAATGCTGGTGCACAGACGATCTATCCTGCCCATGGGCTGCCATTCCCCTCGAGCAAACTTCGCCAGAACATAGGACGTATAAGAAATGAGGATTTGGTAACCTTTTTCTAAAGAGGACATTATGAAAGTCACAACATTGGATTTGCTTGCCTGTCCGGCCTGTTGCGGATCTTTGGTGTATGCTGGCCCTACTGGAAAGATGCTTCATTTGGGGGTTTTGCAATGCGGACGCTGTAAGAAGGATTACTCCATCGTAAATGGCATTCCGCATTTCATCCGACCGGAGGCGTTGACCAGTTTCAATCGACGCTTCGCACACATGTATGACTGGCTCTCATGGACCTATGCTGCTTTTTCCAAATTGGCCTTTGCTTATATCGGAATGGACGAAGAGACAGGTCGCCGCGAGATCACCAACCGTCTCGACCCGCGCGGTGGACGCGTACTTGAGGTGTCCATCGGTCCGGGTGTCAACCTGCCGTATCTCATGAATCGTCCGGATGTCAGCGAAGTATTCGGACTAGATATTTCCCTTGGACAACTGCAACGATGCCAGCGTTATGTGGCAAAGAAAGGCTGGGATGTGGATCTCTTTCTCGGTAATGGTGAGCAGCTACCGTTTCAGGATGAATCATTCCAGGGTGTGTTCCATGTTGGCGGTATTAACTTCTTCAATGATAAAAAATGTGCGATTGACGAGATGATCCGCATCGCAAAGCCCGGAGCACGAATTCTTATTGCTGATGAAACTGAGAAAGGTGCACAGGGATACGAGAAATTCATCCCCGGCTTCAAGAAATCATTTGGCGGGAAACGTAAAGAGATTGTTCCACCGATCGATCTTGTTCCTTCAACTATGCTGGAAACACGCGTCTTTGATGTCTGGAAGGGTTGGCTCTATTGTCTTGAGTTCAGAAAGCCTTAGGTCAAGGAGATCGTATGAAAGCAAATGCTTTTCGGGATCAGGTTGTGATCGTCACAGGGGCATCGGCGGGAATCGGGCAATCGGTGGCGCTGCTTTTAGCAAGCCAGTGTGCAAAAGTGGTGATTGCCGCGCGGCGTATAGACCCATTGGAGCAAATTGCTGAACAATGCCGCATGTTTTGTGGGGAGGTGCTGGTCGTTCCAACCGATGTCAGCAATGAGATGCAGTGCAAGGCACTGATCGAAAAAACAATCAACGCTTACGGCAAGTTAGATATGCTCATCAACAACGCTGGCATGGCGGCAAGCGCTTTATTGGATGAATTCCACGATTTATGTTTGTTCAAACATACGATGGATATCAATTTCTATGGCGCGGTTTATTGTACCTATTATACGCTACCGTATTTGAAACAGACACATGGGCGTATTGTCGCTATTTCAAGCCTCGCAGGCAAGACAGCGATACCTTACAACACGCCGTATTGCGCAAGTAAATACGCGCTGCATGGATTTTATGATTCCCTGCGGATGGAGTTGTATCAATCTGGGGTGAGCTGCACGCTGGTTTGCCCCTCATGGGTGGCAACTGAATTTCACGAATCACAGTTGAACAAAAATGGTACCCCACGCGGAGAGCGTGGTCGTGTATATTACACCAAAAAGACAATGACATCCGATCAATGTGCGCAGATCATATTGAACGCGGCTCATAAACGCCATCGTGAAGTCTTGATGGGACCGGGCGCATTGGCGGTCTGGTTCAAAGTGATCGCGCCGGGCCTTTTGGATTGGTTCGCGGTCAAGATATTCTTAGGAGCAGCCATCCGCCGCGCGAGGGCGGGAAAGATAGAGGTAAACGGATGAACAAAGTTACTCAAGCTCGATATGGGTGTCAGAAGCTTCTCTGTATGCAACAAGCCTCTTTATTAGTAAAGTTTATCAGAATATTTCATCATGGTCTGGGATGGTCATCATGAAAATGACGAATCACTGGAATCAAATTATCTATCGACTATGGGCGCCAATTTATGATTCCACAGTCAATCGCTTTTTCATGTCAGGACGCAAACGCGCACTGGAATTGCTCCATCTGCAACCGGGCGAACGCGTCTTAATTGTCGGCGTGGGAACCGGTGCGGATTTACCTCTTTTGCCAGCAGGCGTGAATGCAACGGGCATCGATCTCAGCCCTGACATGCTCGCAAAAGCCAGATTGAAATTGCCTGCCTGCCGTGCTACTGTTGAATTGATCCAGGGCGATGCTCAGGTACTACTCATGCCTGAAGATTCCTGCGACGCTGCCATTCTAAATCTCATCCTGAGCGTTGTTCCTGATAGTCGTGCCTGCCTGCAATCGACATTGCGCGCAGTCAAGCCAGGCGGGCGGCTTGTTGTCTTCGACAAATTCCAGCCGGACGGTGAAAAGGTGACCCCTGGGCGCCGCTTCATGAACTTTTTCAGCACCCGGCTTGGTA
>DATGYJ010000164.1:0-2138 GCA_035298105.1 Anaerolineales bacterium
GCGTCCACGTGATGATGACCGCAAGGAACAGGGTCATTCCGCTGACAAGCGCAGCAACAACTTGTGGAAAAACAGGGAGACGTTTATAAGGATAGGAAATGGTGGCCATGGATGAAAATTATACCTTGTAAGAAAGCACAATCGTTAATAGGGATGAGCGTTGGATTAAGACGAACCTCTAAAATTATTTGTTCCTGCCGGATTTCAAGCCAGGGATCAGCGCCGGGGTAACAGACTTGTACTGCAGGTATTCCTGTCCAAACTCGCGCACCAGCTTGCTTTCCTCGAAAAGAATTCCGATGAACACATAGATGGTGAGAGCCATGGAAACAATGAATGAATTGACACTGACCGAGGGAGAAAGCCAGAGGATCAATAGACTAAATGTATAGAGGGGGTGACGGACAAAACGATACAAACCACTGATGACCAGCTCACTCTTTTTCTCCCCCTCGATCAACTGACGCAAACCGGCAAAAGCGAGCAGGTCAGTTTGCAGAGCGGCCGCAAACAAAAGCAATACAGAAATCCCCTGCCCTGCCAACATGAGATAGTTCCACGGTGCAGGGACATGATAAAGGCTTTTATTGGGTAATGTAACCATGAGATAAAGGACCGGTGCAATGCTCACCACGGCAAAGAGGTTATAGAGCAAGCGATAGAATTTCATCAATTCATTGCCGAATGCGCGGCCAAGAAAATCCTTGAAGCTCAGAGAGGCCAGCAACGAATGCAGGATCCCCCACAAAGCCATGAAGAAGATCAGCCAGAGCATTTTACCTTCGAATTGATACCGGCTGGGTAGAGTGTAAAGGACCGAAACTTCAGGGCCCTCCGCTCTGCACGCACGGAGCTATCCGGCTCCAAAGGCAGGCAATTCAAATGTATCTGTGTCCGATTTGACCACATAATACGGCAGCCAGGCCACACCGAATAATTTGACAAAGACATCTGTTTTCTTCGGCGCGATCGTCACTTCTGTAATTTCATTCACGGCTCTGCCCCAGCGGTCGTTGATCTCGGCGGTGACCTCTGCGCGGCGTTTCTCAAGGTCAGCAATCTGCTGTTTGAACTGTTTGATCGCGTCGACGGATTCTTCAACTTCTGCTTTGGCTTTGTTCGTAAGCCGGTTCTTTGATAACTGAGAAGTCAGACTCTTTCTGCGCCCCAATCCCACCAGGCTTGCGCCCAACTCGGCCAGGTTGCCGCGCTCTTCCCATTTGCGGTGCTCAAGATCAGTCTGATCGATTTGCAGTTCGCGTTCCTCACGGGTAAGTTTATCTTCCAATGTTTTGAGCTGGCGATCCAGCTGTGCGGTCTTTTTTTCGATCTCGGCATCGCGTGCCTCACGAGCAGCTTCAGCACAGGCTCTCATGAATTCGGCCTGACTGATATCGGGTCCTGCAAAAACTTTAAGCGCCTGGTTTGCACGCGCTTTTACAGACGAATTACGGAAGACCCAATCAGCGAAATCTTTTTGCAGAGCGGTCATCAGCTTGACATCGTTCAACGGTGCATCGATCGAACTGAAGCGCGTGGAGGGCGCGGGAGAAGTATCGATTTGATCCAGCACCTCGGCATTGAGTGGATAAGCTTCCCAACGGACGGCGCCGCGCTTTTCCGGTGATTTTACTAATACCGTGCGCTTGATCTCGCTATCCACGCCGTGCTTGCGGTCAAGGATGTGAACTTCCGCGGAAGCCAGCAGCGTGGGGCGATAAATCACACCATCGATCATCACTTCCGCAGGCATGGGTCGCTGCGCCGCAGAAAAAGCTTCGGGCAGGCTGTAATTCTGCGGCAGGAAGTATTCCCGGATCCAGGCCGGGATGGGAGGCTTCGTGCTTGAAGATTGGATGTTGGCGGTTGGCGACTGTGATTGCACAAGCGTGGGCCTCAGAGTAGGAGTGGTTGCCATCACGGGCACAAGGGTCGGCTGAGGGTGAAGCGCAGCGTCCGCATTGGCAAGCTGGTTCAGCGCGGGGATCTGATTCCGGGTTAAGGGCCCTGCCAGGAAGTTCATAGTCGACCGGGTTTGCAACAATTCGGGTTGCGCGGCATGAACGTTGTGTAAGACAAAGACACGCTTGCCAAGCGATGAGATCAATTTATCGAAGACCATGCGTGGGAAGCCGCCT
>DATGYJ010000165.1:0-2355 GCA_035298105.1 Anaerolineales bacterium
CGTGCGCAGATGCGGGGTCGGTGCGTATTTCCGCCGCGGTCTTCCACAGCGCCAAATCCATTTCGGTGGTCACGTTCTGGGGCAAGCCGCGTGTGACTTCGAGCACGAGGGCGCGGTCATCGCCAGAAATTTCATTGAGCAGATTGAGCGAGGCGATGCTGGGTCCAAAGATCGGAATAAAGCGTGGCAATAGGAACGCCAGGGCATTGGCCACTCGCTCCCGGATGAAGGTGACCACGTTCATCATCCGTCCGAAGCGATCTGGGGCTGGGACTATTTGCGCCGTGGCAAGATAGGATTCAAGAGCGCTATCGAATTCGGCGCGCGCCTTTTCGGGGCGAAACATATTGCGCATGAAGCCTGCGAACACAGGCAGTGCGAATAACGTTACCCGACGCAAGGTGCTGAGTTTGAGCTTGCCTTTGCCGGTGCCTGTTCGCGGATCTGCCAGGAGTGATTTCACGATTTTTGCTGCGCCCGGCTCAATCAATCCGATTGCCCCGCCGATGATTCGGCTTCCAATTGGATGGCGCATGAGGTCGCTGATCCTGATCCAAATGCGTTCGCCGGCGGATACGAACACTTTCACTTCCTCGGCCTGAAGGGCTACATCGAACATTTTGCTTGCGCCCACCACAATAGTCTTGGCAGCATCGATACCCAGGGGAGTCATCGGACCTACCAGCCCTTGTACCGCGCCAAAGAAGAACCACACGATCAACGGATCCAGCGATACTTCCGGCACAGGAAAAAGAGATGTGATGGCGCGTGATTGCAAAATATACAGGTTGCCATTCGCCAGCGCCCACTCGATATCCTGGGGAAAGTTATATTCTTTCTCGATCTGCTCTCCGATCCCCGCCAGGTGCAGGATGTCTTGATCAGAAAGCGCCTGGCGCGCTTCAGCATCTTCCTCGATCGCTTCCACGCCGCCGCCTGCTTTCCCGCGGGTAGAGATCTTCTTGGCCCCGAGCGTTTTCGAAACAATTCTTTGCTGGGGAATGTCAACGACATAATGATCCGGTTCCACTTGCCCTGAGACGAGCGCTTCGCCGAGCCCAAGGGTGGCATCGATCACCAATTCGGTTCTCAGCCCCGTTAAGGGATTCGCAGTAAAGAGCACACCTGAGGATTCACTCTGTACCATCTCCTGCACGATCACAGCCAGCGCGGCTTCATTGTGATCGATGCCATTGCGGATGCGATACCCAATGGCACGCGCCGTCCATAAACTTGACCAGCAGTTGATCACTGCCTCCAGTAATTGCGCCTTCCCGACCACATTCAAATATGTATCCTGCTGTCCGGCAAAGGACAGATCAGGCAGGTCTTCGGCGGTTGCTGAGGATCGCACGGCCACGGGTTTGTTTTGAAATTCAGAGTATGCCTCGTAGATCGCGTTCTCCATGACTTCTGGCATTTTCCCTGCCGAGAAAGCGACCCGGATCTGCGCCGAGGCTCTGTCTAACCCGCCCGTATCTTCTGCAGAAAGGTCCGCCACCACAGACTGAATTGTTGGCAGCCAACGATTGGCATTGACGAATTCGCGATAGGCATTCGTGGAAATGATAAAACCGTGTGGGACGGCAAACCCTGCCCGTATGAGTCGAGCCAGGTTCAGACCTTTTCCGCCAGCTGTTGCCAGAGTAGCATCTAAGGAACTAAAGGGAAGGATGATCATAGGGATATTATTGCACAAAAGATGGATCGGCGCTTGGGAAAAATTGCAGGCGCTCCCAGCCACCTTGCCACGTATGGGACTTGGTTCCCGTAACTCAACGTACGGTGTCACGTTAATCAGCAAAAGGGCAGGCGCGTAACGGGTAATCCTCATGCGATCTGCTACATCAGATTAACGGAATGGAATATGGCAACTGTAAAAACAAAACTGAACATGGACTCGGAGGCGCTGAAGAAAATAAAGCTGGTAGCCGTCGCGTATTCGTTTGTAGATCGGAATCTCTTTCCGAATGAAGAAGCATATCTTGCTGAAAAAGAAGTGGAGGACCGGGCTCAGGAGGTGCTGGACGAAATCAAGAAGCTTGGCCTGGAAGGCAAAGGATATCCGGGGGATCAGTATCTACTGACGAATCTTTTGGTAGATAGACCGGATGTAATTGTTAATTTGGTTGATACTGTCCGCGGGAAAGACAAACTGGCGAGCACGATACCGGCATTTCTTGAATATGCCAATATCCCTTACACCGGCTGTGGTATCACGGGCATGGTGATCGGAGGCAATCGACATCTCTTTAAAGAGCTGCTGGAGTACAACAAAATTCCCACTCCTGAATATAAGTTTATTAAAGACCTGCGGTCAAATACAGCTCCGACATTTGAACCACCTTATATTGT
>DATGYJ010000166.1:0-2427 GCA_035298105.1 Anaerolineales bacterium
CAGGCGCTCAATGGCCCGGCGAAAATAACTCTCCGCTTCGGCGAACTTGCCCCGCCGGTACAACAAGAGTCCCATAGCGTTATTGCAGCGACTGTCACCGGGCTCACGGCGCAATGCTTCCAGATAATATGGTTCCGGCAGGTAGGTGGCGTGACGATACTGTTCGAGATGCAAGCCATTGAGAAACAACTCCTCCTGCGATTCGATTTCCATGGGCAGGCGGGCAGGGGCGGCAGGCGCCGGGGTTTGCGGTTTTTCATCTGGCAGCGGCGTGTATTCCAGGAGGACGGACGTTCCATCCAGAACCATAATGCGGAGGTCCTGCGCCTTTGTTCCGTCCGGTAGATGCACCTGAGCCAGCAGCACATTCTCGGGGTCGAGGGCAGCCTGCTTCTCATACAAAGACTCACCGAAACGCAGCAGCTTTACTGTCACCGTCCGCGGGGCCGAGCTGTAAACACCGAAATCAGCCAGCCCATCCTTCACTTCTAAATGGAGCGCGGCGTGTTGATTCGCATTGCAGGCCGGACCAATCTTTTTATAAGGCATGAATACTTGGGTGAAGGATCTTTCCTCTCCGGGCTGGATCCAGGAGAAATCAGGCTGGTTGTCGGTATACGCACCGCACATCAGTTCAATATAAGGACCATCCTCATCGGTCAGCTGCCGATCCCAGGCCTGACCAAATTCGCCATGACCCCACGTCCACTGTTTTTTGCCCGGGACAATATGATGGTTGGCGACGTGAAGCATCCCGGCTTGCGCGCGATGGTCATAGTCGCCCATAAAATCAAAGTCGGAATGATAAGCCATGTACGAGGTTGGGACAGGGATGTTTTTATAGCGACTAATATCAGTACCGGGAGCATAATTCACCTTGTAATAGATGCCCGTAGCGATCGGAAAGCTGGAAACATCCCGCCTGCCGTGATCCATCACCGCGTGGACGTCCGGAGGGAAAACCGATTGGTATTCGTCATGGACGTGCACCGCCGGATTGGCCCACCATAAGAAGGTCTGCGGCTCAGAGGTGCGGTTATAAAGCTGGACGCGGACCTCAAGATAGGCGCGCTCAGGGTAGAGGGTGAAACCATGCATCCCTTTGGTATGGAACATGCGCTCGATCTCTGCGCACCAGATGGTCTTACTGCCATCCGCATTCTCTTGAATCATCCAGTCCAGTGGGTCGAAGGTGCTCGGGCGATGGTGCTGCGGCCAGTTGAACTCGATCCCGCCCGAAATCCATGGACCCGCCAGACCCACCAGTGCAGGTTTAATGACGCGGTTGTAATAGACGAAATGATAGCCATTGGTCTTGTCTAGCGCCATTTGCACGCGCCCGCCAAGCTCCGGGAGAATCATAATCTTCAGGTAACGGTTTTCGAGGTAAAGAGCGGTATAGGCTTTGTCTTCCTTCTCATCGAACACGCGGTCGATGATGGCGTATGGATACACTACGCCGCTGCTGCCCTGGTAGACGCGTTTTTCCAGGAACATTGGGTTCTTATTGCGTTCGCCAAGCTTGTAGGTGGGAATACTAATGGTTTCGGCCCAGGCCCTGACTTCATCAGACATGCTGTCATCTCCGAAAGATTTTGCCCTCAGGAGGGAAACACGAGAGCGATGTTTCAACGGATAAACTGAGATTGCGCCAGTCTACCTCCGGGCGGGATCAGCAGGAAATCTTCTCCCGGTTGCTCATGCCCGACAGCAATTTCCAACAGGCGCTGCAAATAACGATCGGAGCCGGGCAGTTCTTCATAGCGCATTCCCCAACGGGAACAATAAGCAGCCACAGTTTGTGCCTGCGACCGATACGCCCCCAATTCTTGTTCATTTCGTGCCACAAGCGCCAGGCGCCGGTATTGATGATACTGAGTATCCATTAAGTAAGCGGCAGTTTCTGCGCCGTATTTCTCTTCATACTTCTGGCTCTCAGCCAACGGATTGGTGCCTGCCTCAAGCCAGCCTTTGGAAAGATAGTATGTGCCCGGTTCGCGTTCCATTTCCCGTCGATATGCCTGATACGAACCAAGCAGGAGGGCAATACAGTCATCGGTACGTGGGATGAGCAGGTAATGTTTCCCCGCCTCAATTTGATCAAGGCCATTGCCGCACAGGCCGTAGCCCAGCACAATCAAACTGGGCAACTCGATGGAATCGATGGCTTTCTGTAAAGTCTGACGCAGATTTTTTGGAACAGCATGCAGTCCATAATCGAAAAATGTGACCTCGGGATGCGAAGCATCTGGAAGCAATTGCTCCAGCCAGTGTTGGAACACCCGGCAAGCTAAGATAACGATGGGACGATCAGAACTCATCATAAGCAATCTGCACCGGTGGTACGCCAAGATTTTTGAGCATGACCGTGGCTGCCTGCATCATAGCCGGGGGGCCGCACAGAAAATAGTCAACCTGGCTTGGATC
>DATGYJ010000167.1:0-26135 GCA_035298105.1 Anaerolineales bacterium
GCACCCATCCATGCTTGTAGCAATTGAAGTGGACGGACAGATCATCGAAGATGAGATTATGGAAGTTCGTACCGAATTGTTCCAGGGCAGTGTTTATGACTTGGAAGTGGAAAACCTCCATAACTACGTTGCCAACGGCATGGTTGTGCACAACTCTATTTACGCATGGCGGGGTGCGGACTGGCGTAACGTCCAGCGCTTCGAACAGGATTTTCCCGATGCACAGACGATATTGCTCGAACAAAATTATCGTTCCCGACAAAATATTCTCAACGCCGCCATGGGCGTTATCGATCGCGCCCTGAACCGCAAGCGCAAGAAGCTCTTCACCGATCGTGGCGAGGGCGAGAAGATCTTTTTCTATGAAGCACCAGACGACTATGCCGAAGCATCTTTTGTGGTGGATACCATCGCACAATTGGTCGCTTCACGCCAATTTGAACCCGGCGATTGTGCAGTAATGTACCGTACCAATGCGCAATCCCGTCTCATAGAAGAAGCGTTTCTACAGGCGCGGCTCCCCTATCGACTCGTTGGTGCGCAACGGTTTTATGGACGCCGTGAAGTTAAAGACATCATTTCATTTCTCCGTCTGATTCATAACCCCGCCGATGAAGCAAGTCTGGATCGTGTGATCAACGTTCCCCCGCGTGGGATCGGCGACAAGACATTGCTCACATTACATAACGTCGCACGGCAGAACAACATTCAACCCGGCTTCGTACTCCTCGATCTGGCACGGGGCGCAGATTCACCCTATGGGTCATCATTTGCGGGACGCGCCTCGATTTCTCTGGCCGATTTTGGCGGCACGCTTGCCAACTGGCGCGCCGCCGCTCCTTTATTAACTACTTCAGAATTATTTGATCGAGTGCTCACGGACCTAAACTACAAAGAATATATTGATGATGAATCTGAAGAAGGTGTGGATCGCTGGGGGAACGTGGAAGAGTTAAGACGTCTCGCGCTGGAATATTCCACGCGCAGCCTCGATGAATTTTTGGAAAACATCGCGCTCGTCTCCGATCAGGATACGATTGTGGAGGGCAACGTACCTACTCTTCTCACCCTCCATGCTGCCAAGGGACTTGAGTTTGGAGCTGTCTTTATCGTTGGTCTCGATGACGGTATCCTGCCGCACAGCCGCTCGTTCGATGAACCGGAAGGCATGGAGGAGGAGCGCCGTCTTTTCTATGTTGGTATCACCCGCGCCAAAGATAAACTCTATCTGATCCGCGCCATCCAACGTGGCGGACGCGGGGCTGCTGAAGAGACCTATCCCTCACGCTTTTTGGATGACGTCCCTGCAGAACTATTCATTGGAAAAACGCGTACAGGGCGTTCCATTCATGGACGCGCTCCTGAGACCCTCTGGTCGCTACATTCCAAGCCTCAAGCTGCATCTATTCTCGAGGTCAAATTCCGGGCGGGCACTCACGTGCGACACCAGGTCTGGGGGGAGGGCATTGTCCTCGACAGCCGAATCCAGGATGAGGACGAAATCGTAGATGTGGTGTTTGAGAGCGTAGGAATCAAAAGACTCGCCGCCTCATTAGCCAACTTGACTGTTATAAAGTAAAGCCAGAGACCAAAGAGCCACCTTTAGCTTTTTATTTTGGTCAGGAGAAATTCATGAACGTTCAAACACTTCCCACTGACGCATCATCCATTCTCGCGCTCACCTGGAATGATTATGAGCCCTATTTCAGCGAACTGGAAGTGCGCAAATTGAATGAAGAGAATATCGAAACCTGGCTTAACGATTGGTCCAGGCTGGCAGCCACTGTGGATGAACATTACTGGCGTCTCTACATCGCAACGACGGTCAATACGGCGGATAAAGAAAGTGAAGCACAATTCAATCAATATATCGAAGAGATCCAACCTGCAGCAAAGACCGCTGAACAGAAACTGAAAGACAAAATCCTTGCCAGTGGCCTTTCTCCGAAAACCTTCGAGACCGGTTTGCGCAGAATACAGGCAGAAGCTGAGATCTTTCGAGAAGAGAACCTGCCGCTTTTGGCGGAAGAACAAAAACTTGTTACCGACTACAACAAGCTCATTGGTTCACTGACCGTCCTATGGGATGGGGAAGAACGCACCTTTGCACAAATGCTCGCTCTTTTATATCAGACGGACCGGTCCATTCGTCAGCGCTCCTGGGAATCAAGGGAGGCCTGCCTCCTGGAGCAACGACAAAATATAAATGAATTATGGGAAAAGTTCGTGACCGTGCGCTTGAAGATTGCAGAGAATGCCGGCATGCCTGATTACAGAGCGTATATGTGGAAACAGAGATTCCGCTTTGACTACTCACCAGAAGACTGCAAATCATTCCATGCCGCCATTGAACAGGTGGTTGTTCCGGCCGCGCGACGCGTCTATGAACGGCGCCGGCAACGGCTGGGAATCGACACGGTGCGCCCCTGGGATATTTATGTAGATCCATTGGGGACAACACCCATCAAGCCCTATGAAACGATTGATGAATTTAAATCCAAATCTCGCGCTATCTTTCAAGAGGTTGACCTGAAATTTGGGGAATATTTCCAGATGATGATGGATGAGGGTCTGCTTGACCTCGAAAGTCGCAAGAATAAGGCTCCGGGCGCATATAGCTTGGGCTTACACGTGGCACACCGCCCGTTTATTTTTATGAATAATATACAGACCTCATTGGATGTGCAAACAATTTTACATGAGGGCGGACATGCCTTCCATGAGTTCGAGCGCGCCCACGTGAATTTCTATCAGCGAGGGGAAATCTATTTGCCTGCAGAGTTTGCCGAAGTCGCTTCTATGGGAATGGAATTGATCGCCTCTCCTTACAAGAAAAAGGAATACGGGGGCTTCTATACGGAAAGCGAAGCGGCGCGTGCCATGATTGAACTTCTCGAGGACTTTATCACATTCTGGCCCTATATGGCGTTGGTGGATGCCTTCCAGCACTGGATTTACGAAAACCCCAGGGATGGTTCCAAAGCAGCGAACTGCGAAGCGAAATGGGCTGAACTGTGGGATCGTTTTATGTCTGGTATTGATTATTCCGGGCTGGAAGATGTAAAGAAAACTTATTGGCATCGTCAGCCTCATCTCTTCGACGGTCCATTTTATTACATTGAATATGGGCTTGCCCTATTAGGCGCAGTGCAGGTCTGGGCAAACTCACGTCAAGATCAAAAGAAAGCGGTTGCAGATTATCGTCGAGCACTCGCGCTTGGGGCGACGGTTCCGCTGCCTCAATTGTTCGCGACCGCCGGCGCAAAGTTCGCATTCGACGCGGCAACCTTGAAAGAAGCTGCTGACCTGATGGAGAAAGTGATTGGAGAAATGGAAGCAAAACTCTAGTTCGCCATTCATTTTTATAAGGAGGCAGGATGGAATATGTTAATCTCGGAAAAACTGGAATGAAGGTCTCTCGCCTTTGTTTGGGCATGATGAGTTACGGTTCCAGGCAATGGCGCGAATGGATCCTTGCCGAGGAGCAAGCCAAGCCATTTATAAAACGTGCTCTTGATGCAGGTATCAACTTCTTCGATACTGCGGATGTTTATTCACGCGGAGAAAGCGAACGCATTACAGGCAAACTGCTGAAAGAATTTGGCGCAAAACGCGAGAATGTGATCGTTGCTACCAAAGTCAATGGAGAGATGAGCCAAGACATTAACGATCGTGGCCTCTCTCGCAAACACATCCTGGATTCCATTGATAAATCCCTCCAGCGTCTGCGAATGGATTATGTTGACCTATATCAAATCCATCGCTGGGATCATCAGACACCCATTGAAGAAACAATGGAGGCACTCAACGATGTTGTGCGCGCAGGCAAAGCCCGCTACATTGGCGCTTCTTCGATGTTTGCGTGGCAATTCCTCAAAGCCTTGTATGTCTCTGTATCACACGGCTGGACGAAATTTGTATCCATGCAAAATCACTACAACCTGGTCTATCGGGAAGAAGAACGCGAAATGATCCCCCTGTGCATCGATCAGGGCGTGGGACTCATTCCCTGGAGCCCGATGGCACGCGGCTTCTTTGCCGGGAATCGCAAACGTGGGGGCGGTGGGGAAACTGTGCGCGCCAATAGCGATCCATTTGGAACCAGTTTGTACTTCCGGGATGAAGATTTCGAAGTGGCCGACGGTGTGGCGAATATTGCGCAAAGCCACGGCATGTCCGGACCGCAAATCGCACTGGCATGGATATTAAGTAAGCCTTATGTCACCGCGCCAATTATCGGCGCGACCAGAATGGAGCACCTCAACCAGGCAATTGCCGCCCTCGATATCAAACTCTCGGATGAAGAGATCAAACAACTGGAAGCGCCTTACAAACCCCATCCGGTGCTGGGGCATTTTTAGAGCGTCCCGCATTCCAGGGGCAGGTTCACCCCATTACAGGAATAATTACTAAGGTGGAGATTCATCCCTTAAAAATGGTGCGATGCACCTTCCGCTATCTATCACGCGGTAAAATTAAGCTATGAGTGAAACCCTCAAGATTTTCATCCCTATGGCAGGGTGGGGAACACGTATGCGCCCCCATACCTGGAGCAAGCCCAAACCACTCGTCAGTGTGGCGGGCAAGACCTCACTAGAGCACTTACTGGACATGTTCAAGACAGTACCCGACTCTACTAATGTTGATTATGTTTTTACGGTTGGTCCTTATCTGGGGGAGTTACAGGTACCTCCATTCGTTCGCGAGAACTATCCTGGTATGCAGGCACATTTTATTGTACAAAACGAGATGAAAGGACAGTCATACGCGCTCTGGTTGGCGCGTGAGTTTTTGCATGGACAAGCGCTAGTCTGCTTCTCCGACACACTATTGGAAACCGATTTCTCGTTTCTGGCACAGGAGGAAGCGGATGTGGTTGCGTGGGTCATGCCCATGCCTGACCCACGTCGCTTCGGCGTCGCCGAGTTGAATGGGCAAGGCTGGGTAACGCGTTTCATCGAAAAACCAGAAAGCATAGATAACAATCTGGTCGTCGTTGGCTGTTACTATTTTAGAAGCGCAGAAAAACTGCTCGCCGCGATTGAAAAACAAATGGAACGTGAACTCTCTTTAAATGGTGAGTACTTCCTTACCGATGCGGTCACACTCATGATCGAAGACGGTGCAAAAGTTCGAACTCAGAACAGCGAGCGTTGGCTCGACACAGGAACAATTGACGCAACACTGGAAACCAACAAAAGACTGCTTGACGCGGGCAAAGCCAATAGAACGAAAAATGAAACAATTGACGGAGTGGAATTTATTGCTCCCTCTTTTGTTCATCCCTCAGCTGAAATCAAAGACTCGGTGATCGGACCGTATTCTTCCGTCGGCGCAAACTGCAAAATCAGTAACAGCAAAATAGAGGAAACCATCCTCGAAGCAGATTGTGAGATCCAGGATGCGGTGTTGTGTCGCTCTTTAGTCGGGATTCAGACAAAAATCCGAGGCAAGGGCGATGGACAGGTCATCCAATTGAATGTCGGCGACAATAGTGATATCTTTTTAGCATGATGGACACCGTTGAATGTCGTTCAGATTCGGAATACCCGGAGCGCCCGCTTTCTCTCACCTGGCAGGGAGTCCGTTATGAGATTGCTGAGATCGTATCCCGCTGGCGCGGCCCCACTGAAAAGGGGTTTCGCGTCAAGACAACCGATGGACAAGCCTTTGATCTGACATATCGGGAAGTCCCCGATGAATGGATTATCCAACCTATTTAGGAGGCTCAATGCAAGAAGTGACCAGTGTTCAACGTCTGTCGAAACGAGTAGCAGGACTGAAGCCCTCGGGCATCCGAAAATTTTTCGACATCGCCGCCACCATGAAGGATGTGATCTCGCTCGGCATCGGTGAGCCTGACTTCACAACGCCCAAACCGATCCTCGAAGCAGGCATTCGCTCGTTGCAAAGCGGTGAGACCCATTACACTTCGAATTGGGGAAAACTGGAATTGCGTGAGGCGATCTCGGACAACCTTATGCGCTTGTACAAAGTCAAATATGACCCGACCAATGAGATTATCGCCACCGTGGGTGTTTCGGAGGCGCTATATCTCACGTTCACCGCGCTGCTTGATCCCGGCGACGAAGTCATCATCCCAACCCCATGTTTTGTTTCTTATCAAGCGGAAGTGATTATGGCAAACGGCGTGCCGATTGAAGTGGTCGCCCGCGAAGAAAATAATTTTATGGTTGACCCCGATGATATCCGCAAGGCGATCACGCCGCGCACGAAAGTGATCTTTATCGGTTATCCATCGAACCCTACCGGCGCAGTTGCAACGCGTGAAGTAATGCTCGAGATTGCCAAGATCGCCGAAGAACATGATCTGCTCATCGTCTCAGATGAAATTTATGATCGTCTCGTGTACGATTTTGAGCATGTTTGTTTCCCCTCTCTAAATGAAAATCTAAAACAACGCACGGTTTTACTTGGCGGTTTCTCGAAAGATTACGCCATGACGGGCTGGCGCATTGGCTATGCCTGCGGACCCGCGGATATCATCCAGGGCCTGGTACGGATTCATCAATACACCATTATGTCCGCGCCAACGACTGCCCAGGATGCCGCCCTCGAAGCTTTGAAAAACGGTAACCAGTATGTGGAGGAAATGGTTTCGGAATATGACCGCCGGCGCAGGTTATTGGTTGCGGGACTGAATCGCCTCGGCCTGCGGACCTTCGAGCCACGCGGCGCGTTTTACGCGTTTCCCAACATCCAGGCCTCAGGCATGGATGATGAGATTTTCGCTGAAAAATTATTGCGTGAGGAACACGTCGCCGTCGTCCCGGGCAATGCCTTTGGTCCCGGAGGGAGTGGATATTCGCGCATGTGTTATGCAACCGAATACAGTAAGATCGAAGAGGCCCTCCATCGCATGGAAAAGTTCATGACCAGGTATGGATAGGAACAGCAAGCAGTTATCACTGACCAGCGTGGTAGATGCTCGCGGGCCAAAGTTTACAAGTATCCTTCAGCCCTTTGTGTTAAAAAGAGATCGTTAAATCAAAAATCCCCGAGCTTTTCAGCTTAGGGATTTTTTGTATCTGGCAGTCAATTAGCGCACGACGACGACGTTGCTGGCTTGCAGGCCCTTGGGTCCTTTTTCAATGGTGAACTCGACCTGTTGACCTTCTTGCAAGTTCTTGAAGCCTTCGCCTTGGATCGCTGAGAAGTGGACAAACACATCTTCGCCGCCTTCGCGTGCGAGGAAGCCGTAGCCCTTCGTCCCATTGAACCATTTGACTGTACCGTTGATACGTTCCGACATTTTTGCCTCCTTATGGCAAATAAAAAATATGGAGGGTACTCATTGGGTGTTGCATCGGAGCGCCTCGACGGCGTAAAACAAAGTGGCTCACGGACGATCCGTGAGCCAACCTGGTACTTCCAAAGCAAACTACTGGTATCCTACAAAGCGCAAGGATAACATGACCAGGGCGCTATGTCAATAAAATAAATATAGGAATCATGACTTTCTTAAGGTCGGAAGCTGAACCCTTTGGGACACGGACGACAGAGGATTTTGCCAAGCTCGCTTGAGAAAACCATTAGCTTGGAATCATGGATTTCTCAGGAGCGAAAATGAGCTCCCCAACATTGGTACTTGCACGATTTGCCGAGCGAATCGAGCGCAGTTGCCTCGAGAGCAGTCTTAAGTAAGAATTTGGTAATGCTATAATCCCCCACTAAATTTCGACTGCGCTTGGCCCAGGAAGACCCCTATGGACCAGTCCGCCAAATGGAAAGAAAAGATGTCAAATCAATCTAATCTTCTCTGGCAAGACCCGCTCTGGCTCGCACAAGCCAAGGCCTGGATCCACGCCCAGGCAAAAGACCAATCGATCCGAATCAGCGGCGAGATCGAACAACCGCATGCCTATCCCTGGTCAACCGTGTTGCGCGTGCCCACGGATGCAGGTACGTTATTCTTTAAAGCCACTGCACCCGAGACGAGGTACGAAGCTGAATTGACGGAAATGATGGCCGTCTGGAATCCCGACTGCATGCCCGAGCTCCTTGCTGTCGATACACTGCGCGGCTGGATGCTCATGCGTGATGGTGGTGAATTATTACGCGCTGCGATCCGCCCGAAACAAGATATTGCGCCCTGGGCACCGGTCATTACGCGCTATGCGGAATTGCAGCTTGACCTGGCGCAGCGCGTCCCTGAATTGCTCACTTTGGGTGTCCCCGACTACCGCCTGGCTAGGCTGCCCCGGCTTTACCTGCCATTGCTGGCAGACCAGGAAAGCCTAGGACTTAATCAGCCTGATGGGCTCGGCTCAAATGAGGTAGATCACTTACGCGAGCTGGCGCCGCGCTTCGAGCAGATTTGCACGGAGCTGGCTGCTTTTGAGATCCCTGAATCACTCAACCATGGAGACTTCCATGATGGCAATATCCTGCTCCGGGATGGTCGTATTACCTTCTTCGATTGGGGGGATGCCAACTTGACTCACCCCTTTGTATCGCTGCGTACCTTTTTCGTAAGTATCGAAATCTCGCTCAAATTGGACGATTTTTCCTTTACACCGGAGATGGCGGGCCTGCTGGAGCGTTACCTTGAACCATGGCAGCAATTCGCCTCACAGGAGGCATTGTTGACCGCCTATCGTCTTTCCAGACCCGTGGCATCCGTTGCCAAGGCGCTTGCCTGGCATAAAACCATCTCGAATCTTAAGGCTCCGCTGCGCGAAAAATACGCCGGGATCGTACCTGAGCTCATGAAGGAATTTCTGGTTTACGAAAAGATGGCGTCCGCCTAATCAGGCCGCCTTCACCCTTTGGCGCTGAGCCGAGACGAAATACCTCGTGATGAATAAAGCGGGCAAGCTGACTCTACAAAAACCAATCTGAAGCTCCATATCCGAGTTGCGCAACGATCGACAATCAGAGGATATATTATGACTAAATATATGATAATCATCACATTCCAATAGTGGACATAAATGATACAGTAGCCTTGCTTAATCGTTCAAACCAAAAGGAGCAAAAATGAAACGGATTCTTGTTAGCGCTGTGTTTGTACTCGCATTAACGCTGACGGCCTGTGGCTCCAAAAAAACCACACTGAGCGTCACAACTACTGATAAAGGCTATGATTCAACGACCTACACGGTGCCTGCCGGCGCGGAGGTCAACTTGACGATGACGAATACCGGCGTACTCGAGCACGAATTCGCGATCTTAAAGAAAGGCGAGCATGTTACACCCCCGTTTGGGGAAAAGGATGAGGATAAAATATTATGGGAGCTTGACGGGGTTGCACCCGGAACGACCAAATCTGACACCTTCACTGCGCCGACAGAACCTGGAGAATACGATATTATCTGCGGAATCCCAGGTCATATCGAGCTCGGCATGACAGCAACTCTGATCGTCAAATAAAAGAAAAGCAGAACCAATCCCGCCCAAAAGGGCGGGATTTTTCGTTTAACCTCCCAAAAGCACCAGGCTGCGCCACCGGTTCAGGTGCCTCGGGTTGATTACCGCAGTCCCATGACCGTTGGGTGAACGTTCACCTTTTTCGTGCTGAGTATTATGCAATCGAAGCGGGCAAAGAGAGGAAGGTGAGATTACTTTGCCGTTTAGATTGAAGGCCACCCATTGCAAACCCTGCAAGCATAACGCTTGACGTTATTATCATCCTATATTATTATGAGGGAAACATGATCAAGACCTTCGCCAGCAAAGAAACCGAACAACTGTTCCACCGCGAAGTATCTCGCGTCCTGCCAATTGATATTCAGCGCAAAGCGCGATTAAAACTGGAAATCCTGGATGCTGCGGAAAAACTGAAAGACTTAAAAGTTCCGCCAGGCAATCGATTGGAAAAGTTAGGCGGCAATAGTAAAGGTCAGCATAGTATTCGAATTAACCAACAATGGCGCATTTGTTTCCAATGGAGAAATGGTGATTGCTACGATGTAGAAGTTGTAGATTATCACTAAGGAGATTAATATGGTTAGCAAATTACCACCCATTCACCCGGGTGAAATCCTGCTCGAAGAATTTCTAGAACCAATGGGTATAAGTCAATATAGGCTTGCCAAGGATATTAGCGTTCCACCACGTCGCATCAATGAGATCGTGCTTGGCAAACGCGCTATTACACCGGATACAGCCCTGCGTTTATCTCTATACTTTGGTCTCTCTGAGCGGTTTTGGATGAACTTACAGACGCGTTATGATCTCGAAGTAGAAAAGGATAGATTACAAAAGCGCTTGGAACGTGAAGTACGCGTCTATGTGTCTACACAGTAGACTGCGAAGCGCCCCTAAGGAGAGAGCAGGGATGAAGCCGCTTTGACCTTTGGATGAACGTTCGCATTGAGCACGACAACCAGAGGAATGGAAAGGAGCAACCTAAAATTATGGCTCACAAAAAAATGCCGATGGAACACGACAAAAAGATCGCGCTTGTCGCGCACGATAATAAAAAACGAGACCTGGTGGAATGGGCAAAATACAACCGCTTTCTTCTATCTCACCATCAGGTATTTGCAACCGGCACCACTGGGAAAATCCTGGAAGAGGAACTCGGCTTCAAGATCATTCGACTCAAAAGCGGACCCCTGGGAGGCGACCAGCAGATCGGAGCAAAGATCGTCGATAACGAGATCGATTTTCTCATCTTTTTCTGGGACCCGCTCGAACCCCAGCCGCATGACCCAGATGTCAAGGCGCTCCTGCGCATGGCAGTCGTCTGGAACATTCCCATTGCCTGCAATCGGGCCTCGGCTGATTTCATGATCTCATCTCCCCTCATGGATGGTGAATATGATCGCCTGGTTCCCGATTACGACAGCTATACCACTCGTAAAGTGGACCTGGGCGAAAATGCGCTGAGCGCAGATGATTCTGCACTCCATTAGGTGTCCACAAGCTGTGCACATTGAGCTAATTTTCACCCCTCCATGAAGGCCGTCCTCCTAATACCATCCTTGCGCGGCGGCGGTCTTCCCTCCCACTCGGCTCTGCCTCAGGACAAGTGTCGTGGCAACTGCCTAACAGTGACACCGCGTAGCGTCTCGCGCTCCAGGGGCCAAAATGGCCCGTTTTGCGTAGGGTGAGTGATTAACGAGAATTCTTGAGTGCCGTAGTAGACCGAGGTTTCGCTTTAGTGCGCAACCTCTTCCTCAAACGCTGCATCTTCAACTGTTCTGCCTCCCGTTTTCGATAATAAGACAAAACCACCCAATACACCATCAGGAAGAGCGTGATCAGGAGAGTGCCCTTATAAAGCAGGCTGGCAATTGGCAGGACCGAATCGGTGCCAGCATACAAGCCGTGCAGCGTCGCGCCAAGATAAGCTGCCACACTCAGGTAATGGATTCTACGAAATGCCTCTGCACTGATCCTTGTCCTGATATAGAAAGTGATCGTCACCAACAAGGTCAGATAAAACGCGATGATCCCAATTGCCACCCAAAGCGGACGATAAGGAGACAGGAAGGGGATCAATACCTGCCAGACGCTATAAGGCAAATAACGATCAACCATCAACACGATCACATGCACACCGATAAAAGCCAGTCCAAGCCAGGCCAAATACTCATGAAAATCGTAGGTGAACGTGCGCTCTATAAATCCATCTAGAATTTTACTGCTGACCACCAGCCCCCAGGCGGTGGAGAGCCAGATCAGGAAATACCCCATTAGCCCGGCGGCGCGCGTCAGATACCACCAGAACTGTAAACTATCAACGGCGAATAAACCCGAGAGCCAACTACCGAGAGACATGCAGACCTTCTCCAGATTTAACCAGACTGACCAAATTTCCATTTTTATCCACAGCCAACGCGGTCAGGTCGGGATTTTGTTCGCCGAGCAAGGGTGTTTCCTCCTCATCTGCAATCAGAAATGCTTTCGCAAAGGTCTCGGCAACCGCTGCACGTGGCGCAAGGACGGTGACACTTAACCATGAGGTACTGGCCGGTTCGCCAGTCCGCGGATCGATCAAATGATGGCGGGAGCGCTCTCCCTGTTTCCAGGCCCGCTTCAGTACCGATGAGGTCGCAATTGCACCTTCCTGAACGTAAAGAATAGAGATATCTACGTCAGGATCGCGCGGATCTTCAAGCCCCACTTCCCAGGAATCCTGTCCGTCTGGATATCCGCTCAGGAACATATCGCCGCCTGCATTGACGGCACAGGCGGAGGCGTATCGACGCAGCACATGCGCGGCGCGTTCGGCAATCCAGCCTTTGGCAATGCCGCCCAGGTCGATTTGCATATCGGCGGGCAGGCGAATGGCTGAGTCTGTTTCATTCAGTTCGACCGAGGCAAAGGTGGAGGTGGAAGCCTGTAGTGGGCTGGCAGATGGAGGCGTGGAACCCGTCCGGCGGATTTCATCCAGGCTGTGCACATAGCCTGCATTCCACAGACTCGGCAAAACAGACGGATCAAACAATCCATGGGTTTTGTGAAAACAGTACAGTGCTTCCTTCATCACCTCAAAAAAATCAGGGGATGACCGAAACCAACTGCCAGCCGCGCGATTCAGCTGAGAAAGCTCGCTCTGTTCTGAAAAACGGGTAAAGCGCTTTTCACTGGCCTCGATGAACTCATGCACGGCGACAAAGCCAGAATGAACCTGTGACGGCGCACCTTCCGCAACCAGCACAATATCAGAATTCATCGCCCGGAAACGATCGATTTGCATTAAGAACCACCCGAACGCAAAATCACTGTGTGCTGTTGGCTCGGACGGATGAAATTATCAGATTGATTGGAGAGTACCACCTGATCGAGAGACGGCACGGGCTCGAGTTTAGGCATGGGCGGAATATCGGAAGCTTTAAATTGATTGGGTTTGGGGGAATGAGCGATCACAACCCAGCCAACCAAAAAGCTTGCCAGGCTTGCCAGTGTGAACCATATTCGAATGACCGTTTTCCAAAATTTCATAAGCTCTCCTTTTAGCGAATGGTGATCCGGCCGTCTGGATCGACCGTAATATAGCCGCGGTTTTGTAATGCCATCAAAATCAATTGGTACTGGCGTATTTCATTGTTGGCCTGTTCCAGATCCTGACCCGCACTTTTCAATTCGTTTTGATATTGCACTTCACGTGCCTGATACTCTGTTACCAGACTCTGTAATTGCTGGATCTGGGCCTGTTCCGCGGACTTGATCTCGGCAGTGGCAGTTGCTGCCGCGGGGGAATCCGCCACCGGGATCCCATTCTTGTTCAAAAAAGCGTTGGCGCTCACCAGGAACATCCCGGCACCCGCAAAGGTTGTGACCGCAAAGGCAGCCAATAATGCCGTGTAGTGCTTTTTCATACTACTCCTTCCAATCTCCGAGCATCCACTCCTTCGAGAGTATAGTTGGTGAAAATGACAGGGAAATGACAAGCTGGAGGAAATTCTGTCATCTGCGGGTCATTCTGACATGCTACAATCACTGCGGAGAGGATCGGATGCGCATTCTGTTGGTGGAAGATAATCGTCGATTAAGCGACTCATTGAGACGCAGCCTTGTGGATGAGTCGTACGCGGTGGACGCGGCTTATGATGGGCAGGAAGGCGAAGAGCTGGCTGAATTAAACCCTTACGATGTGATTATTTTGGATGTGATGCTGCCGCAAAAAAATGGCATTGAAGTCTGTCGTGCCCTGCGGAATCGTCGTATCAAGACACCCATCCTGATGCTCACAGCCCGTGACGCACTGGAAGACCGTGTTTTGGGCCTGGATAGCGGCGCAGACGATTACCTCGTGAAACCCTTTGAGATGGAAGAATTGCGGGCACGTCTGCGGGCGCTCCTGCGCCGCGATTCTGACGACAAGAGCGGCCTGATTACAGTTGCCGATTTGGTGCTTGACCCCACCACTCATTTTGTGAAACGCAACGGGCAATCCATTGAACTGACTTCCCGGGAATACGCCCTGCTTGAATATTTAATGCGAAATCCAAATCGCCTCATCACCCGCCAGATGGCAGAGAATCATTTATGGAGTAACGACGTCACAGTCTTATCGAATGTTGTGGATGTTTACATCCGCCGCTTGCGCCGCAAGATCGACGATCCATTTGAAGTGAAATTGATCGAAACCATCCGCGGCTCGGGGTATCGTCTACGCCAACCCGCCTGAGAGCATTCATGAACATCGTCAACCGCCTGAATCTGATCCTTCACAGCATTCGTTTTCGGCTGGCACTTTGGTTCGTATTCATTTTGGCGATCCTATTAATTGGCTTCAGCGGGCTGGTGTACTACATGCAAATTCGCGAACTGCGGGCAGAAACCATGGTTCGTCTGGAATCAAAGCTTGAAAATCTCGAAAGAGCCATTGGGACAGATCTGTCCCATCCTCAATCCGCTGTAGAACAGGGCCTCCCGATCAACACGAACGATGATGAAGTGTCCTTTCAAAAGAACGATGCACTTGCCTTGTACCAACCGGATGGATCATTGCTAAAAATGTGGGCGCCGTTCACGCAAACCATTCCCCTTGATTTTTCTCGTCTTGAGGCAGGCGAAGAACGCGAGCCATTCATCCAATCAGTATCTTTAAGCCTTGCCACGAAGCAGGTCCAATATGTTTTTAAGATCATCCCTCTCCATTCCAGAGACGCGGTGACAGGCTACCTGGCTTTTGGCACTCCCCTTGATCCCAGAGGTCAATTAAAGGAATTGCTCATCACCCTGATCGTTTTGATCGGTCTGACGTTGCTAATTAGCTTTGCAGGTGGATTTTGGCTGGCAGACCGAGCCATGCGGCCCGTAAAAAGGATTGCGGACCGGGCCCGTTCGATCGGCGAGACCGATCTCAGCCAACGCTTCAACCTGACATCCAAAGATGAAATTGGTCAGCTGGCTGGAACCTTTGATTCTATGCTGGCACGCCTCGAAGCTGCTTTTGCACGTCAGCGCCAATTCACGGCAGATGCCAGCCATGAATTACGCACCCCCTTAACGATCGTGAATTTGGAAACCACCCGCGCCCTGGCTGCACCTCGTCCTGTAAAAGAATATCAACGTGCATTACAGGTGATCCAATCAGAGAACGAGTTAATGGGTCATCTTGTGAATGACATGTTGACCCTGGCGCGCATGGATGCAGGACGACATTATTTGCCTCAGGAGCAGCTCGATCTGAGCGACCTCGCCCTGGAGGCCGTTGAGCGGCTTGCACCATTGGCTGCCCGCCACGAAATAAAACTGACGACAGGCGAGCTTCCGGAAGTATTGATCTCCGGCGACCGCCAATCCCTGATGCAGATGCTGACGAATCTGGTGGAGAATGCGATCAAATACACAGCCCAAAACGGACCGGACAAAATGCGCCAGGTTCTGATCGAGACAGGCACGGATCCTGCCCGGACTATGGGCTGGGTCCGCGTGACCGATACGGGACCTGGCATCCCGGGCGAACACCTCGAGCACCTGTTCGATCGCTTCTATCGCGTCGATCAGGCTCGCACGCGTGATGAGGATGCATCCAACGATGAAGTCTCTCCGGCAGGCAGCGGCCTGGGGCTGGCAATTGTGGAAGGGATTGCCCAATTGCACGGCGGGAGTATTGACGTGCAAAGTGAACTGGGCAAGGGTTCGGTCTTCATGATCACATTCCCACTTGATACAAAACTTAGTTCGAAACTTTCAAACTCTGACTAATCCATTTAAGTCGGGAAATCTTTTCTAACTCGAGAGTCTGAGCGAGGCTTTGAAAGTTCAATCTCCATATAATTTGATCTGTCGCTACAACAATTTTCTACAGGAGGAAGAACATGATGGATCAAATCTTTGATTGGTGCGTGCACGCGTTGGTCTATTGGGCCGGAATCCTGGGCATCACGTATAAAGAGATCAACGTTTGGGTCTTTGTCATTATCTGGCCGGTCTTGACCCTTATGCTGATTGGCATTATTGTCGTACAGCGTCGCACGATCAGGAAACTTGCCAAAGGATAAATTGAACAACCATGAATCACTTTATCGAAATCCGCTCGTACAATCTAAAACCGGGCACGCGGACTGAGTTCCATCGTCTCTTCCTGGAAGAGGCCATGCCCTTGCTCGAACGCTGGAAAGTGGATGTGGTGGCATACGGTCCTTCCCTGCACGCTGAGAATTCATACTATCTGATGCGCCGCTACGATAGTCTCGCCCACCGTGAACAAAGTGAGGAGGCTTTCTACGGCAGCGATGATTGGAGAAAGGGTCCGCGTGAAGCGATCCTGGCTCTGATCGAAAACTATACTGAGATTGTGCTTGAGCTTGACGAAGTTGCAGTCCAAAGTCTGCGCGCGGTCGGTAAGGCTAAAAGGATCAGGTAAATGCATATGAATCAATTCATCGAAATCCGTTCCATAAACCTCAAGCCCGGCACGCGCCAGGAGTTCCATAAGCTCTATATCGCAGAAGCACTTCCCCGGCTCAAAGATTGGAAGTTCGACGTGGTGGCCCACGGTCCCTCCCTGCATGATGAGAATGCCTATTACGTGATCCGCCGTTTCGACAGCCTTGTCCAGCGTGAACAGATGGAGGATGCCTATTACGCCAGCGACGACTGGCGGAAAGGTCCGCGTGAGTCAATTCACATCCGCCTGGGGGAAATCCCTACACGAAGATCAAAGTCAGCTAGTGTACAATAGAAAGAGCACTTTGCTGGTTCTGTCCCAACCCCTTCCATCGCCAATATTTTCATAACAGGGTTGCCATTCTGGCCTTGTCTGTATTTTGCTTTTTCTGAAACATCCGTGGAAAGGAGTATGGCACGATGTTGGAAAAACCTGCCGAAGAATATGTAAAGGAGGGGGCTGAAGAGGTAACTCCCAAAGACATTGAAACGGTCGTCGAAAAATCCGAGGAGATTAAAAAGAAGTTTAGCGCCAGGGGTCCATTAAAGCGCTTCATCGCAGATGCCAAGCTGTTGACTGCCCTCGTAAAGGATTGGCGCACCGGCCAATACCGCCAGGCCCTCTATGGAACGATTGCGGCCGTTGTATTTGCGCTGATCTACGTCTTCAATCCCTTTGATCTCGTGCCAGACGTTTTACCTATTATCGGCGCAGTGGACGATGCAGCCGTCATTGGCGCCTGCTTGATGTTGGTCGAACGGGATCTGAGTAAATACAGAACCTGGAAAGAAGATCAATTATTGCTCGAGGAAGTAAAGAGCTAGCCTGTTCCCTGGAAAGGAGATTGCTATGGCACGCAAACGTAAACGCTCACGCAGGTCATGGTTTACGCGTACTGCCAAATGGGCTTCTCGCACGGCGGGACGACCGGCAACCTTTAGCATCGCGATCGCGATCATTCTTCTCTGGGCCATCACCGGTCCGATTTTTCATTTCAGCGATACCTGGCAGCTCGTCATCAACACCGGTACGACCATCGTCACATTCCTCATGGTGTTTTTGATCCAGAACACGCAAAACCGGGATACGGAAGCGCTGCAGATCAAATTGGATGAGCTGTTGCGTTCTGTGGAAAATGCCCATACGGTACTGCTTGACCTGGAGGAGTTGGATGAGGCAGAGATCGATCTCGTCCGGAAAGATTATTTGGAATTGGCAAGAAAAGCCCGCGAGGCTCTACGGCGTGGCAAACCAGATATCGGTGTGCCCGACTTGTGAGGCCCACTGCTGATCTCATGCTCCTGTTTCCATCAGGAGCTTCGGTTGAGAGAGTGAGGTATTGATGGACGGTAGAGTCTTTGTCGTCACCGGCGCCACGTCCGGGATTGGCAAAAGGCTTGCCTTGGATTTGGCGAAAACAGGCGAAACCGTTGTAATTGTGGCGCGTGATCCAGACCGAGGCAGCATGGCCCTCAAAGAGGTGGCCCTCAACACAGAAAACCCAAACATTGACCTGCAATTATGCGATCTGTCCATTCTCTCGTCCGTGCGAAATTTAGCCGAGATTCTAAAGTCAAGATATGAAAAGATCGATGTACTAATCAACAATGCCGGTGTTTATAGAAGGAAGCGCGCGGTCACAGTGGAAGGGTTTGAAGAAATGTTCGCTGCCAACCATCTCGGTCCCTTTCTATTGACCAATCTTTTGCTCGAATGGCTCCAGACTGCCGCACAGGCCAACGGTTCGGCCCGCATTTTGAATGTCACTGCACCTTCCACCATTGAATTGAATTTCGATGATCTGCAAAGCGGGAGAAATTTCAATGCACTGAAAGCCTTTGGGGCAACAAAGATGGCGAACCTTTTATTTACGTTTGCATTGGCGCGGCGCCTGGAAAATACACGCATTAGCGCCAATGCCATCCACCCCGGATTGGCTCGCTCCGGACTGATGAAAGAATCCTTTGCGCCGCTGCGCTTCATCAGTTGGCTGCTATCCAACCCACCTGCAAAGGTCACGGAGAGTATTGTACAGGCAGCCACCGCCCCGGAATTTAATAATGTCAGTGGAAAGTTTCTGCATAAAGGGAGGACCATCGAAGCGCCTGCTTATGCTTATGACCGCGAGGTCCAGGAAAGATTATGGGATATCAGCGAATCACTCACCGAGCTATCAACAACAAAAGGACTGGCACCTGCCAACGATATTTGATCCTCCTAAAAGTACTTTTCGCTAGCTACTTAGAAACTAAATTCAGTAAATCACAGGTCTGCTGTGCCGTCCATAATGACAGGACGCCCCTCCGGGGTGCGCCCTACGGGCGGTCCTGCACTCCAAAATCGTAATTTATGCCTTCGTCAATGCAAACTTTTCTTTCCCGATCCGGTAATTACCATTCTGTTTAAGCACCTGATCCACTATATCTTCGGGGATATCTACAAACGTGACTTTCTCTTCGATGCGGATTTTGCCAATGGTGTAGCCGGGGATATTTGCGTGAAAAGCAATCGTGCCGACGACGTCACTTGGGCGGACTCCGTGCGCCTTCCCTTTGTTCAGCTTCAAGCGCACCATCCCCTCTTCATGTGATGCACTCCCCTGGCGCCGTGAGGTGTCTCGCCTGCTCATTCCCTCAGTTCGCCCGGAACCATCACGCCTGCCTTCTCGATCCCTCGTTCCTCTTACTTCTTTTCGAGCGGGCTCGACCCGCGCTTTGACTTCGCTAACCTCGGCAATCGGCCTTTGCTTTTCATCTGCTCGGGCAATCTTCAAGGCCGCAGCCGCAACATTCAAAGGGTCATTTCCCGCCTCAACCAATTCCTGCACCATTTCCAGCTCGCGTTTGAAACGTCCACGGCCAAGCCAGATTTTCACCTTCTCCACCAACTCCGTTTCACGGTGACGATGGATCTCGGCAACACTGGGCAGATCCACCTTTTTGATGGGTTGTTTGGTTAACGCTTCCACTTCGCGCAGACGGCGTTTCTCGCGTGGGGCGACTAATGTAATGGCAATCCCTGTCTTGCCTGCCCGACCGGTCCGCCCAATGCGATGGACATATACTTCGGCATCATCCGGCAAGTGATAGTTGAAGACATGCGAGATATCTTCGATATCCAGCCCACGCGCGGCAACATCCGTGGCCACCAGCACTTTGAGTTGGTTCGAACGAAAACGGCTCAAGACCGCCTCGCGTGCTTTCTGATCCAGGTCGCCATGAATAGCCTCGGCAGGGATACCGCGCACTACCAACTCGTTGGCGAGAGAGCTCGTCTCCGCCCGCGTCCGGGCAAAGATCAAGGCGCTTGTGATTGGCTCCGTCTCGAAGAGGCGTGTCAGCGCATTCGTCTTATCCGCTTCATGGACAAGATAGTAGCGCTGTTCGGTCGATTCAAGGGTGAGGGTATTGCGTTTAATAGTGACAGGCTGAGGGTCACGCATGAAGCGATTTGCGAGTGAACGGATCCGCGGCGGCAAGGTGGCGGAGAACAAGGCGGTCTGTCGCTCCACCGGGGTTTCGGCAAGGATCTTTTCCACATCTTCCATAAAACCCATGTTGAGCATTTCGTCTGCTTCGTCAAGAACGAGTGTGCGAACATGCTGGATGTTAAGCGCCTTGCGTTCAATCAGGTCGAGCAGGCGACCAGGTGTGCCGACCACCACATCCACGCCGCGGTTGAGGCGTGAGATTTGGGGTCCATAAGGCTGTCCGCCATAGACCGCCAGAACGCGCACCTCCAGATGTTTTCCATATTCGATCATCGAATCGGCGACCTGCAAAGCAAGTTCACGCGTCGGTGCGAGGACCAGGGCTTGCACATGGTGTTGCTGAGTAAAGTTTTGAAGAATGGGGAAAGCAAAAGCGGCAGTTTTACCGGTGCCGGTCTGCGCCTGACCGATCACATCTGCCCCTTTGAGCATGATTGGGATGATCGCGGCCTGGATGGGCGTTGGCTCGGCATAGCCAAGCCCGGTAATTGCCTGCATGAGTTCCTCACGCAGGTTGAGAGAAGTAAAATCGGTTGTCATCTTTTCCTTATCATGTCGTTGTGAGGAGGGTTGAGACGCGCCAGCGTGCCTGTGGCAAGCAATCCCCTCATTGTGGGAGAGATTGCTTTGGGCTGGCAGCCCTCACAATGACAAAATTATGCGGGATATTTTGATGACTCCGTATTACTTCTTCTTGCCAATCAAAGCCTCTCTTTTCAGATCGGCTCGCCCAACAAAAAAGCCCGACTCACCTACAGCGGGCTGGTTTAAGAGTTACCAAAACAATTCCCAAGTTTTTTGCGCCAGCATCCTGGCAAAGCCAAAGGATGAAGCGGCAGGAGTATAACACGATTTTAAGGAATCAGAGAAACCCAGGTACGGAGGGAACCAAATTCCAAACCATGACGTCAAGATAAGTGATGACCAGCGGTGGGGATTACTGAGCGAATAACTTCCAGGATCGAACTCCATACAATATCAAAATTATCAGTAGAAGATCAGTACAGGATGAGTACAGGATCACTACAGGATCAGCGTGGGCATCCAAAAGGAATCATGGGAGAGACAGGAACTACCCGGGCAGTATTCAGAAGGCGACCGCGGAATCAGACAAAATGCCTGCAATGATGGACATTACCCAAGCAATAAAAAGGTAAAATTCCCACCGCAGGAGCATTTTTATGGATGAGTTCTTAAAGGCTAATCAAAAACTTTGGAATGAGTGGACGAGCGAACACGAAAAATCCCCGTTCTATGATGTAGAAGGGTTCAGGGCAGGCAAGGAACGCTTGAAATCTATTGAATTGGAAGAGGTGGGTGATGTACGCGGAAAATCGTTGCTGCATCTACAATGTCACTTCGGTCTCGATACGCTTGCCTGGGCCCGGCACGGAGCCTCCGTTACCGGCGTGGACCTCTCAAACGAGTCGATTGCTCTGGCCCAATCTCTGAGCAGGGACCTGAACCTCCCTGCGCGATTTATTTGCGCCGATATCCTGGCGCTACCCGAACATCTTCAGGATCAATTCGATATTGTGTTTACATCTTATGGGATCCTGCACTGGCTCAGAGATTTACAGCGCTGGGCACAGATCATTTCACATTTCCTTAAGCCCGGCGGGTTCTTCTACATTGTAGAAGATCATCCTTTTATGCGCGTGTTCAGTTCTGACCCGGAACAGGGGATTAAGGTCGATAATCCTTACTTCTTTTCAGAAGAGCCTTATAGAGCAGAGATCGAAGGTTCGTATGCAACAGATTTCGTCGGCGAGAAGCGGACCTATTACATGTGGGATCACAGCCTCGGAGAGGTGATCAACTCTCTGATCGAGGCGGGGTTGCGCATCGAATTTCTGCATGAATTTCCATTTGCGTTACGCGCCAAATTTCCCACCATGGTCAAGGGCGATGACGGTTACTGGCGATTCACGCGTGAACATAACATGGTTCCGCTCCTATTTTCATTGAAGGCGAGCAAACCTGAGTAAGAACACTCCATAATGATTCAGACTTCTCATCTTCATTCCTATTTACACTTGCACCTGGCGCGAGTGCAGGTGTCTGTGGTACATTTCCAAAAGAGGAAGGAGCTTTCCCATGCAGATTCTTGGCATTGACGTAGGTGGTTCGGGCATCAAGGGCGCGCCCGTCGATATCGAAACCGGCAAGCTACTCGCAGAACGCGTCCGCATTAAAACACCCCCAAAAGCGGAGCCTAAACCGGTTGCAGAGATCGTTGCCGATATTGCGCGATTTTTTACCTGGAACGGGACGATCGGGATTGGCTTTCCCGCCCCGATCAAGAATGGCATTGCGATGATGGCAGCCAACATTTCGGAGAAGTGGATTGGGATCAATGCAGATCAGCTATTCACTTCTGTGACGGGCTGCCCATGCAAAGTGGGCAATGACGCGGATGTGGCCGGCCTGGCTGAGATGTCCTTCGGCGCGGGGAAGGGACAAACCGGCACAGTCATCATGCTCACACTGGGCACCGGTATCGGGACCGCGATTTTCTACGATGGTCACCTATTACCCAATACAGAGTTTGGTCACCTTGAAGTGAACGGCGAGGATGCAGAATATCGGGCCTCAGATGCCGCCCGCCAGCGCGACGATCTTTCCTGGAAGAAATACGCCAAAAGGTTAAGTGAATACCTGATGCGCATGGATAAACTTTTTTGGCCCGACCTGTTCATCATCGGCGGCGGCATCAGCAAAGTCCATGAGAAATTCATTCCCTTGCTGACGGTACGAGCCAAAGTCGTCCCGGCCCAACTCCAAAATGGAGCGGGCATTGTCGGGGCCGCGTTATTTCCGCAGGGCATCGTGATCAGGAACACGCCACAGGAAATGAGGAGCGCATAAGATCCTGCCATTCCCGGCACGCTGTGAGCGACCTGTTTATCATGCTGAGTCGAGCCGTAGGCATAGACCAGGCGACATCGAAACCGGGAGAGCGAGTTCGAAGAGCTCCGGGCGGCATATTCCCGATATTGTTGAAAGAGAACCTGTAATCTTGGTGGTGCTTGCAAGTGAGTAAAAATGAAAAATATAAGTATTGGATCTGAAGTTCTTGATTCGGCCAGAGCGGGAAACCAGGAAGCGTTTGGACAGTTGGTGGAACCCTATCGCCAGGAACTGCTGGTCCATTGTTACCGTATTCTCGGCTCCTTTGAAGACGCCGAGGATATGTTACAGGAAACGCTCTTACGGGCCTGGAGGCGCCTCGATTCCTTCGAAGGACGCGCCTCTCTGCGGGCCTGGTTATATAAAATCGCGACCAATGTTTGTCTCGATGCGCTCGATACACGCCAGCGGCGCGGACTTCCAAAAGAGTTGTATGCACGCGGGGATCCAACGCAGCCCCTGCCAGGTCCTGCCCAGGAAATCACCTGGATAGAACCGTTTCCGGATGAATTGATCGCCGGTCAGCCGGATATCTATCCCGAAGCGCGTTATGAGATCCGTGAGAGCATTACGTTGGCCTTCGTGGCGGCTCTGCAAAATCTTCCGGGACATCAACGCGCGGTGTTGTTATTGCGGGATGTGATGGGCTGGAATGCCAGCGAGGCTGCTGAAATTCTGGATATGACCACGGTCGCGGTGAACAGTGCGCTGCAGCGCGCCCGCGAGACGATGAAACAAAAGGTGGAACGCAAAAGTAGACCTTCCCCGGTTCGCTTGAATGAACAGTTGACGGCCCTGCTTTCACGCTATGTGGCAGCCTGGGAAGCAGCGGATTCAGCGGCGCTGGTAGCTATCTTACGGGATGATGTCGCCCTCACCATGCCGCCGCTCCCGGTCTGGTTTGGTGGCAAGGCAGATATTCAAACGTTTTTGGATGACTATCTCTTCAGGAGCTCCCAGCCTTTCCGCGTAAAGCTGGTTCCGCTCGGAGCCAATGGCTCTCCGGCTTTTGCCGTGTATCAATTGGACGCCCAGGGGATTTATCAGGCTGCAGCATTACATATCCTGACCCTGGAAAATGGGCAGGTCAGCGAGATCCATGATTACCTGACTTTTGACGGCAAGCTTTTCAGGGAATTAGGGCTTCCACTCACGGTTTGACCGATGAATCAGGCAGAGTTTTCCCGTCTTATTAGATAAAGACAGAAAAAAAACGGACTCTGTCAATTCAATAAGGAGAAAACCATGAGTGATCTATCCATCTATTTACTGGCAATTCGGGGGACTCTCGCACCTGACACATTGGAGGCAGCCCGCCAGGTCCATAACCAGACAGCCGGGAACCCGGCCGGCGTTGCCGCCGCACAATCCCTGGGTGATGTCAGCCATAATGTCTTCGTTCCCGTAGAACATGAGGGGCATGCGAAAACCAAAGGCGCGGGCGAGTTCCTTATCCTGGATTTGTGGACGAGCGTGGAGGGTCTCAATACCTTCTTCTCAGATAAACAGGTCCAGGAGGGCGGCTCCATGATCTTCACTGAACGTGATCCGGTCGTCTGGCATGCAGCCGAAGGATTTACCAGTTATCATATCCCTGCCCCGTTCGGCGTGAACGACCGCTTTGTGACCACGCTGCGCGGCACGCTCAAATCGATAGATGAAGCGTGCAGGCTGCACAACAGCTCGATAGCCAGGACGATCAGCAAAGCCCGGAAAGCGGGGAACCTATCGCATGAGGCTTACCTCCGCATGGCAGCCCCCGGTTCTCCAGAAGCGATGGAATTCTTTGGCGTGGATGTGTGGACACGCCTCGACGACATGATGGGGTATTATGAAGACCCTGAATTCCTTGAGGGCTTCGACCATCTGTTCACCGCCGAGGGGACTACAGGCTTATGGGTGCACCCGAAAGGCGATTGGGTGGAATGGTGATTCATCAAAATCGCTGAGCTCCGCCGGGCAGACGAGGGGAGAAGAGTAATCAGTAATCAGTATTCAGTGATCAGTAATTAGTAATCAAAAGCCCTTGAAGGTTGAGAACCTTTCAAGGGCTTCTGCGTGCGGCGAGGGTCTTCCCTTGCAGGCCTCCGTTCGGCGAGGGTCTCCCGACCCCGCCTTAGAGTTTTGCGAGTTTCTTGACTTTTGAGGCAGAACGTTTGCGGGTACGGGCAAGCGCTTTTTCCAGCGCATTCACTTCTTTCTCAGGCAAGTGTTCCCAAACCCCGATTAAAGAGGCAAACCGCATCCGTTGTTTTGTTGTGTGCTTAGCTCTTACTCTGATTTCCACAACGCTATGTTCGGGCAGGTCCAACTTTCTCTTCGGCTTCAAAACTCCCTTTTCATAAACTGCCTGGACGGTAAAGGTTTCCATTACGGCCTCCAATGAAGAATTATAATCTAAGATGAAGTTATTAAAGTGTAGGAATAAACCAGAGTAATTCAACTCATCGCTCAGTTGGAAGTGCCTGAGCTGTGCTTTGAAGAACGGTTAGTCATCGTGAAGCAATTGCGTGAAATGCTAGCTATGGTGCAAGCCCATGTACCAGCCTGAGGAAAATATAAGGCTGACGAAATGTTCTTCAAAAGATTTTCGCGCAGTAAAACTGGCGTAGATTTATCAATCTAGAGCCTTTTTCTTTCAATGACAGCCCTTATTATTTGACGCAACATCATGCCAAATGCTCCTAATTCAGCCAAGATACCTATAAACAGAAAAATCAGCGATTGATAATGCACTTTCAATAATTTGGCATTGAATGTCACTATTCCATGATAACAATCCAATATTCCAGCCGACTCAAAAGGAACTACTGTTGGCAGTAGGTGTCTCAAAATCTGTGCCAATACAAAATAAAATATTCCGGCCATTACAGTAAAAAAAATTGCAAGAACAACTGCCTCCCAAATTGGACGCTTGTACCAAATGGTAAACCACCAGATATAAATTAAAGACAGCATGATCTCGATCCAACTTCTTTCAGACAGCCACGAAATACTTTTGTCGATGTTTATCGATACCCATTCGGATGTCTCATCAATCCGCGAACGCTTCACGATGACAGTTACGTCTTCAGCGCGACAATTGTCGCCGTACTTCGACACATAAACCTGCCCCAAAGAAACATATAAACCTTGATTTAAAGAGTCTCCTATGCTGGCTATCCAGGGAGATGGGCGGGTATGAACTTTGTACGGTGATGGAAAACTTGTAACTATGTCACTGATTTGCCATTCAAACAATGGGATTTTTGCAGAAAAAAGGGCTATGGCATATCCGAGACTCACTAGTACCTCAACTTGATTAAGTTGTAGGGGAAAGATAAGATAGACGGATGGCGCACGGAAAACACGAAGTCCATCTGAAAGAAGAAGAACGACGGAAATTGATTGGGATCGTATCCAAAGGTCGAAATAAAGCTG
>DATGYJ010000168.1:0-29127 GCA_035298105.1 Anaerolineales bacterium
ATGTCGACCCGGATGTGCGCCGCTACATGGTCGATCTGGTGACGAAATCCCGGTCACAGCGCCAGGTGGCAGTGGGGGTGAGTCCGCGCGGGTCGCTGGCACTGCTCAAGTTAGCCCGCGCCTCGGCTGCCATCCAGGGCCGCGGCTTTGTTATACCAGATGATATCAAGCAATTCATCCAACCCGCTTTGGCCCATCGCATCATCCTGGATCCCAGCTTGTGGGATACCAAAAGGTCTGAAAATACGGTTCTCGCGGAAGTGACCCGGTCGGTTTCCGTGCCTGTACTCAAACCCGACAATGAATAACAAAGCTTTGGTAGTTGGCTCGATCATCTTCAGCTTGCTCATCGCTGCCTTGATCACGCGTAATGGCGATATCGCATGGATGATGTTGCCTTTTCTGGCTTACCTGGGGGTAGGCATCCTGCAAACACCACTCCTGGAAAAAGTGCGATTTAGCGCCGGGCGAACCCTGAAACAGAGCCGCTCAAACGAGAACGCTTTCGTTGATGTGAATTTAAGCGTACAAAACCAGGCGTTGGAGATAGTCTATCTTTCCATCCATGAAATGATTCAGGCTGGGATGAAAATTACAGATGGCGATCTGAGCCGGTGGGCGGAATTGCGGCCTGGAGAGTCGCTGGAGCTGAAATATATTTTTACGGCGGTGCGAGGAAGTTTTTCCTGGAACTCGATCCGAATCGTGATGAGTGATCCTCTCGGCCTGGTTGAAACTGAAATGTTTTTACCTGCAAGTGCCATGATCCAAATCCGACCGCAGATAAAAAAGTTCAAGTCGATCCCATTCCGGCCCAACAGCACCCTGCATTCACCGGGTTCGATCCCGGCTCGCCTGGGTGGCAGCGGCACCGATTTTTTTGGAGTACGTGAATACCACTCCGGAGATTCGTTGCGCTGGCTCGACTGGCGCCTGACTGCTCGCCACCCGCGCAAATATTTCACCAAAGAGTTTGAGCAGGAAGAAATTGCCGAAATTGGCCTGATCCTGGATGCACGCCAGAGCACGGAGCTGCGCGTGGGCGAAGAGAGCCTGTTTGAGTCCAGCCTTGGCGCGACTGCCTCACTGGCAGAAATGTTCTTACACCAGGGGCACCGCGTGGGCTTGCTCGTTTTTGGGGAATCAATGTTAAAAGTTTTTCCAGGTTATAGTAAGGTGCAGCTTCACCGAATTATGGGGTGTCTGTCCAAAGCGAAAGTTGGATCAGAAAATCGTAGGCCTGTCTCCCTTGATTTCATCCCAATCCGTATGTTCCCAAGTCGCGCCTTGATCATCATAATCAGCCCACTTGTTTCCGCGGACAGGTATTTATTCCTACGCCTGCGGGCGTATGGTTATCAGGCATTATTGGTCAGCCCTGACCCAATTGATTTTGCATACCCGACCCTGACGCAGGATGCCACTACTCGACTGGCAATTCGGGCTGCCCGGCTTGAGCGCCGTCTACGTTTGAATGATATTTCTCAGATGCAAATTCCGGTCATCGATTGGCAGACCGGCCAGCCTTTATTTCCATTGTTGCGAAATGCCCTGACCCGTTTGAGTGGACAGCGGAAATAGTAAGGAACTGGACAAGTATGGACATCCGAAAAACTTCCTTTGTTGTCTGCCTGGTCGTCTCGATGCTTTGCCTGGCTGCCGGATATGGGTTCGCGGGACAATGGATTGGAACTGTGATCGCGATCACCTTAGGTCTCGCCTGGCTGCCTGCACGAAAATATCCAGTCTCAGGGCTACCCCATATCTGCCTGATCGCGTCTGTTGGTTTAGCGGTGATAGGCCAGCTAACAGGGACACTGCCTTTGTTGATGATCATTGGCTCAGCTTTTGCCCTGGCTGTCTGGGATCTCATACTCCTGGATGCTGTCTTGGGAGCGAACTCATCCGGGGAGCAGATCAGACGGTATGAAAACAAACATCTCCAATCGCTGGCCCTGGTGCTGGGTGCCGGACTGTTGGCAGCCTGCCTCGGGGGTCTGCTAAATCTCCAAATCCATTTTGTCGCGATGATGCTTTTTGTTGCTCTGGTCATATTCGGGTTTGATCGTGTCTGGAGAACGATCAAAAGACGGAGCAGCCAGTGAGTTTCAAGCGAAAAGCTACTGCGCCGCCTGAAGGTATGCAATTGATGAATGCTCTCAAGGCAGAATTAAAAAACTTGCGGAGGCTGCACAGCGCTCCGCAAGTTTATCTTCGTTAGTGATCGCCCCCGCTGCCCTCGGAACTACTATGGTCACCCCCAGAGTCGGTGCTGGTCTCATGATGGTTATCCTCGCTGCTATTTTGACTACTATCCTTAGACTCGGTTGAATCCGATGACACCGTTGAATCGTTCGACTCAGGGGTGGACACCGCGACCCTAGTTTCTGCGGCCATTGGCGTTTCATTCTCGGACTCCTTCTCCGAATTACTCTCATTTTGCTCATTGGGCTCCGGAGTGTTTTCTTTTTCGAACTCCGGCTGGTTGTTCTCTTCCGGCACTGGTGCACCGGCCGGGAGAAGCTCCACGCGGTCTGCCAAGACTGTCTTATCACTTTGGGTTTGTCCCACCACATGGACCGCACTACCCACTGCAATGGCTTGATCGGTCAGAATCGTCTGAGGCGAGATAACAACCTGGACTTCGGAGACCAACCATTTGGTTCCGTTTTGACTCTTGACTACGCCGGCAAAATCCACCTTCGTAGACCGCCCTTTTGCAAAGAGCTCGTGTACTTCGTTGATTCGTTCATTCTCGTGTTCGACCTCGAGCGCATCGCGCTGTTGTAGATTGAACGTGAAAACCAACAGCATATCTTCCCAGGTCCGCTTGACCGGATAGAGATTGTCGCCCGGTAAAGTCGTTGAGGCCGCGCGTACGAGACCTGTTCCACTCACAAAAAGCGCAACGACCACTACCAATGTGACGGCCGTCCGTCGCAATGAGACATACCAGCTTCGTTGTGAGGATCTAAGCTTTGCCTCGCGCATCTGTGCGGCCTGCTGGAGCACCCTGGCACGGTTGCGCCGCACTACCTCAGCAGAGGGACCCGGGACCGCCATCCTCCTTGCGTTCATAGAGGCTTCCAGGATCGGGCGCAGTTGATCGGCAAGGTCCGGATAGCGGAACAGAACGGTTTCGATATCCGCGCCTTGTTCAATATCCTGCAAACAAATTTCTAAAGCCTCATGTAAATTATTCATAATTCACCTCCCCTATCTGCCGCTGGAGTGAAGCCAGTGCACGAAATTGGAGGGCCTTTACAGCATTGATATTTTTCTTCAAATAAGCTGCGGTTTCTTCGATCGAGTATCCCTGTCCGAAGCGCAAAGCCAGCACATGTTGTTGTTCGGAGGTCAATTGAGCATATGCGCTTTGCACCATTCGGTTTTGCTCCCGTAGATCCACTTCAGAATGGACACTGGGTCTGCTGTCTGCCATGGAGTCAGATAAAACTTCAACAGGTCTGCGATATTGTCTGCGTAGATGGTCGTTCACGACATTCGAGGCGGTTGCGATCAGCCAGCCCTTGAGACTGGACTGTGGTCCCTGTTTCTTTTGCGCAGCTTCGAGCAAGCGTACAAAAACGTCACTGGCAATATCTTCCGCGGTCGTATCATCGTTGATCCTGTAACGGACATAACGATAGACCTCAGAAAAATATCGGTCGTAAATGGCACCTATGGCTTGCGGTTCCAATTTATGTAAGCCATCCAGTGCGTGGCGTTCATCATAAGCTGGCATCATTCGTCCGGCCCCGAACCTTACAATCTGTCGTTGGGATCCATATCCTATCATGTGAAGTATATCACCCAGGCAAACGCCTGCACCAGTCTGCCTGGGTCTCACAGCGCTTTGGTACGCTCTATCCGCCACCAGAGCCATGGTGACTACCATTGCCACTGTTGTCCTTGTGGCTATGGTGCATTGGACCGTTACCAGCAGAGCTGTGGTTGGATTTGTCGTCATTCGCATCATGATTCATCCCATCATTGGAACTACTTAAATTGGTGTGGCTATCAAATGATGCAGCAGATTTTTCGATCTCACGAACTGTAAATGTGCCATCGGCGTTGACAGTCACATGGATCTTGACCTGGTCACCCACGGTCAATGCATCTTTGAACTCGGTGAAGGCTGCCAGATTGTACGTTACACCACTCACAGTGATGGTATCTCCCTGAATGGCTTCCACCATGCCAGAGACTACATTCTCGTTCGCCACTGCAACCTGAGGAGCAGCGGCATCAGAGGCGTTGCTCACGTCTGGTGAGGGTGCACCCGACAGCCCTGAGATAGCGCTTGCGCCTGGAGACGAGGCGGAGGATTCGATTTTCAAGGCAACCACCGCCCCACCGGGGATAACACTGGCCTTGACCTTCACCTCATCACCCACCGCGATATTTGGATCCAGAGCCGCTTGTGGATCAAGGGTCATTTTCTGTCCCCCGATCGTCCATTCCGTGCCGTTCATGGCTTCAACAATTCCCGTGAAGGCAACGACGTTCGCCTGCACCTTGGGACCTTTCGCCGTGGTTGAAGCTTGGGACAGAGTCCCGCCACAGGCAGCCAGTAGATACGCGAACACCAAAAAGAAAGAGAGCACTTTAAAACGATGGATATTTCTCATTTTTTCTCCGAATTGACTTCGATTGGTTCATCTGAATAGTCGTCATAGCCCCAAAAAAGTTACGGGATATTCACGCAAATAGCCCCTCGCTCAAGAGCAAGGGGCTATTCGGACAAAATGAAATTATCAGATCGAGGGGTTGTCCAACCGGATCCCGTGTCCGCGGACGGTATCAATGTATTGATGGGTTGGGTCAAGTGCGGAAAGCCGGTCCCGCAGACGGCGGATCAGCGCATCCAGGGCCTGGTCAGAGACCCCGGCGGCCTGCTCATCTCCCCAGACTGCAGACACCAGATCGGGCCTGCTGATCACCTGCCCGCGGTTTTCATACAGAAACCACAGCAGCTTGAATTGTTGCGCGGAAAGAGGCGGAACAAGCTGCTGTTGATTCACCCACACCCGCCGTGATTTTTGATCCATCATCAGGCGACCCGCGGATCCAGGACCTTCAAGCAATGGCATGGTTGCATCCGAGGTCAGGAAAAGGAACTGTTGAGCCATCGCAACAGAGACTAAATCCCCATCCTGCAGAACAACAGGAGCAGTCAACGGCATCCCATTCCGATGCGTACCATTCTTGCTCCCCAAATCCTCCAGGATTACACCCTCCGAGGTCGGCGTCAGGCGGGCGTGAAAGCGGGAAATCTGACGGTCGGCAACGACTACATCGCAGGATGGTTCACGTCCCAATACGATTGTCTGACTTAACTGCCACCGTTGACCTTTGAGCGGTCCATCCTGAGCGACCAACAAAGGAAATTCTGCCTGCATTTTTTTCATGAAAGTCTCATGGTTTTAAATTTTACAAGAATATTAAACGGAGTATACACCGTACTGCATTGCGATTGGCGTCCAAACCCAAATCACTCCTTGGACCCGATCTGGTGCCCTGGTTTGGATAAAAACCAGTCAGCAGTATTATAATAATATAGCATAAAGACGCGTTTCTGTGCAGAACTTACGCCGAAACAGATTTGCCGGAAATATCGCCATGATGAGTAACACAAAAGGAGAATAGTTGCTTCCACCCCTCAAGAACGGGGAGGTATTGCGTGGCCGCTATAAGATCCAGGAACGGATTGGTCAAGGCGGAATGGGATCTATTTACCTCGCTGATGACACCCGTCTCAAGGGCCGCCAATGTGCACTGAAAGAAGTCGAATACGATCGTGCCCTCCCAGAAGACGTCCGAGAAGAAGCCCGCGATCAATTCCTGCGCGAGGCAACTATTCTCGCGCGGCTTGATCACCCCAACCTGCCAAAAGTTTCAGATTTCTTTTCCAATGGGCCACGTGATTATTTGGTGATGGATTATGTTCCGGGCAGTGACTTGCGCACGTTACTCATGGAGGCACGCCGCAAAAAATTCTTCCTTAAAGAAATGGATGTGCTCTCCTGGGCAGATCAGGTCGCCAGTGCTCTCACATTCTTACACAGCCAGGAACCTCCGATTGTCCATCGCGATATCAAGCCAAGTAACCTCAAACTGATGCCGCATGGCCTGATCAAATTGGTGGATTTCGGCCTTGTGAAGATCCTCGCGCCTGAGGAAGTCACAATTACCATCATTCAGGGGCAAGGCACGGCGCTCTATACCCCGCTCGAACAATATGGCGGCAGTGACATTCATACGGACATCCGCTCCGACATTTATTCCTTTGGAGCCACACTGTATCATCTGCTCACCAATGAGCCGCCTGCAGATGCGCGCAAGCGTTTTCTCCACCCCGACAGCCTGGTCCCATTACGGCAGATCAATCCCACGATTTCGCCGCGCACCGAGAAGGCTATCCTCTGGGCAATGTCTTTGCATCCCGATGAACGGCCCACGACCATTAACGATTTTCGTCAGGCACTGCTGGGATATAGTGAGACGCCTACACTGCCCCTGGCCGTACGCCGCGCACACCGGCAATCTGTTTGGGATTATCTCGCTCACACTCCTGAAGCCACACTCGCCTGGGGCGCAGCGGTCCTGTTCCTGGTCAGTCTTCTTGCGACTTTGGTCCGCTAAATATCCGCATCCAGACCCATGCCGCTAAAGATCCGATCACCTCTCCGGTAAAGGTGAGGACCAGCACTCCGAAGGCGCCTGCCGAGGAGGCGATCCAATCTGCCGCGCCCGGAAATCCCAATGCGAGATAGTTGTATGCCAACAGCCCACCCAGAAAAACACACAGCGCCCAGCGCAATCCCCAGCGCAGGGAAACGATCCTGCTCACCGCCCAAAACGTCAGGACCGCACCACCGATCACTGCCAACATCACCAGCAGCCAAATGCCAACTCGCGGATAGCCCTCCGGCGAGACAAGGTCATTTACAACTACCGGAGTCGGTGTCAGCGTCGGGGTCTCAGGCGGAATTGTGACAGACGGAACGACCACGGTCACTGCTGCGCCTTCGTTGGACGCGTCGAATTGAATGAATCCGGAGATCAGTGCCGGTTCACTGATCGCGCGTATTTCAACTTTGCCCGGTCTATTGATCGCAAAGGAGGCATGCGCCAAACCAGCCTCGGTCGGGGAATCCACTTGCTGTAAAATTTCTCCACTTTCATCCCGTGTAACCATCGTGAAATGGACAGGTGTCCCGTTCGGTACCACATGTTGATTGTGGTCAAGGATAGGCCCTGCCCGGACCGCAATCTTATCTCCGATACGAACAAGCGGAATCTCCGTCTGCGTTGGTTGTACTTCGGCTGTTGCCGTTTTGCCGGTTGGGGTAGCTTTCACCGCTTGATCTACAGCGAGGGGAATGATCTGGGCAGGGTCAGGCTGTGTGACTTCAATGAGATCATACCCCACGGCCGGAATGGAAACGGGTGAGGCCCCTTGTACGGTTGCTTGCTGGAAGAGCAGCCGCGCCGCCACTTCAACAAACGCAGGTTGTTTACTATAAAAGGCATAATAAGCCGTCAGCTTGGAGATATCCGTTGGGTCCAGATAGTAAGGTGCTGTAAAGGAGAACAGGATTAGATTTTTATTTCGGATCAGGTTTGGGCGTTCGGAAAAGAAGCGCCGGAGCAGAGTGATCTGGTCATTGCTTACATCCGTTAGCGAGATCACGATCCAATTGGCGCGATCGAGGATGCCTTCGATATCGGTCTTACTCTCACCGTTGAGCATTGCTTCCAGTTCTGTGAATGGAAAAGAATTCAGGCGGCTGGTAAAGATCTGCCCACTTCCGCCGGGTCCATATAATCGCAATACCACCTTTTGGAGCGCATCTGCCGGCAATCCTTCCTGCGATAGACAGGTGGTACATTGTTTATAGGTCGCAGTATCGGTCAGAAACGCAATGTGGTCGGCCTGGTTGGGAGGTTGAGGTAAAAAGGTACTCAAATCCTGCAGATCCGGGCTGATCAAGGTCGCAGCGTTGCGCGCCACTTCAGAGACGGTCTCTTGCGATGAGCCGATTTTGGCCAGGGCGCTGTCTGGCACAAGCACGTTTGAAAGCGCAAATTCATCATACATACGGAATTTTTGAGCCAGGATTCTGCTCACTGCTTCGTCAACACGCTGCGCAAAGGTCCGATCTGTTCGGTATTGCTCCGCAAAAAAATCAAGGATTCCGAGCGTAGCGGTATAGGTATCTTCCTTCGGATCTTCCGAAGTGATATTGCCCAGATAAAGCAAGTCATTGCCCGCCAGGAAGGCATCCCGCGCGACCGTTCGCGGCAGGAAGTTTTCTCCACTCTGTGAATAGAAATCCCGGAGGGCCTGGCTGCCCAACGCATCGCTGACGATCAAACCGCCATTCCCATGCCATGCTGTAAATTCAGGCAACGAAATGACCAACGAAAGCGCCTGCTCATCGAGGCTGACCGGACGCGTCGTTGCTCGGATATTTCCCTGAAGCCCCTGATAACGAATGTGCGACACCAGCAAACCATCTGCAAGTCCACTCGGATCGGGAGAACTGGTGACTGCCAAAAAAGGAGCCAGTTCCACCTGCTTCAGCTGTTCAAGTGATTTACGGACGGTCGGCACTTCCTCTTCCGGGGAACGATCTGAATCGCCGCGCCCCGGAAAATGCTTGGCAACCACGATCATGCGGTTGTTGCTCCCCAGATGTACCCCGGAAATATAAGCACGCCCCATCTCCCCCACCCAAAATGGATCCCCACCAAACACACGCGGTCCCAGGTCAATTTGTGCAGAAGGATTTGGCGCATCAACCACATCAAGCGAGGGACCCAGATACAAGTTGAATCCCAGCGCGCTCAGTTCACTCCCCAACACTGCCCCCACTTGGTGGGCAAGTTCTGTATTCCAGGTCGCACCGATTGCCATCGGGTTTGGCAAAGGCGTCAACCCACTTAAAATTTGATCGTGAGGCTCCCCATCACCCTCTTGTGAAACCCCAACAAATAATGGGACATAGATATTTTCGCTTGGTTGTCCATCGGGCTTGGGCTTCGTAGTTGCATCTGACTCGACGGTCTGTAGGGCGTTGATCAATTGATGTGTAGCTGTGATCGTATCAGGCTCGGGAAGAATATTATCGTTTGCCGCGAGCAATACAACCCCACCCACATGGTGATTGGCAATCAAATCATAAATGCGCGTTTGGTCGTGCGTGTCAGTCCCCTGAAACGTCACGAGAAACAATTGTCCCACGCGTTCTTCTGGCGTCATCGAAGCCAGCAAAGCCTGGATCTTTGAAGTTTGGAACGGCGATTGCGCTCGCACTTCAGGTGTCAGCGGTAACAGGGACGCAATCAACGCCAGCACGGACACAACCGTCAGCCAATGAAAGAGACGTCTCAACTGTATACCTCTCCTGCCTGTTGGCTCCGCTCAACGCGCAAGCTGATCTTCATCTTGATTCCCTCCTGACCTGCACTGCCAACTGCGGATCATCGGTCAGGATTGCATCCACGCCCCAACGAAACAATCGACGCATATCATCTGCCGCATTGACCGTCCAGACATGAATGCGCCGGCTCAGGCGATGCACACGTTGCACCTGCTGCGGAGTCACATCCTTCAGATTGGTATGTAAAGCCTGGTATTTGCCAAAAGCAAAGCCAAACGAACGTGCCCATGCGCCCAGCAGGCCATGAAAAGCAAGCAGTCCACGCGGAACACCCGGCAAATAGGCACGTGCCTTTGAAAGATTGGATGCAAAGAAGGAGGAAAACATCACATGTTTTTGCAAACCGAATTTCTTGACCAGCATACAGACCGTCTCAACGAGTTGATCGCGCGGGGTACTGTAATTGCTCAACTCCATGTTGAGAAGAGTACGTTTCCCTAGAGCCTCAAAAACTTCTTCGAGGGTCGGGATTTTCTCCCCTTTATATTTCTCTGAAAAAGCGCTGCCTGCATCCAGCGCTCGCAATTGTTGCAGTGATAGATCTTTCACGCGACCACGGCTGCCTGTTGTGCGATTCACGCTTGAATCATGGATCACAACCACATGCCCATCGGCAGATAGTTTTACATCGAGTTCAATGGCATCTGCATCTTGCGCTAATGCCAGCTCGAATGCAGCTAATGTGTTCTCAGGCGCATGGGCAGATGCACCGCGGTGAGCAAAGATGACGGGTTGGGGGAATGATGCAAGCATGATAAAAATTATACGTCACACCTGTGCTGTCCTCATTGGGGATAGGCGCAAGCGTTGTGAGGCAGGGTGGGTCGAGTATGCGCGTGTCGCCATGGCGGCGCCTGCGGCAATCCTATTATATAGTTGAAGACTATACGATGAGGCAGGCATATACACCTGGCGCTGCGGCTGCAGAATTCTTTCTGCGCTCCACACGCAGAATGCTCGCAACGAAATAAACGGTTGGTCTGAAATTAAATATCTACGAAATATGCCTTTGCGGCGCGATCAAGCATATCACGTGACATCGTAGGAGCCACGGCCAGATAACTGGAGATGTCAAGGATCTGGTCACAGAGGTCGCGTGGATGAGAGGCACGCAATTTGCGATTGCGTTTGATATACCATTCCTGCAATAAATATGCCAGTCCCTGATCGCTATATTCCACCTTCTTATCCTGAGCAACGCGTTTGAAAATCTCACGATACTCTTCATAGGAAGGATCGCCGATCTCGATCTTGTGACGCAGGCGACGCAGGAAGGCTTCATCCACCAGGTCTTTCGGCGGAAGGTTCGTCGAGAATACGATCAAAACGTCGAACGGCACCTCAATCTTGCGTCCGTTATGCAGAGTGAGGAAATCCACGCGGTTCTCAAGTGGAACGATCCAGCGGTTGAGCAGATCACGCGGTCGCACTTGTTGGCGTCCAAAGTCGTCGATCAACAAAATGCCGCCGTTGGCTTTGACCTGAAACGGCGCTTCGTAAAACTTGTGGATCTCATCATATACAAGATCGAGGCCCTCCAGAGTTAATTCGCCGCCGACGACGATGAACGGACGGCGTATTTTCACCCAGCGCGGATCCCGCCGTTGGCTTGTACGCAGGTTGCCGGTGCTGCCGGTGCTGCTTGCGGCTTCTGCGTCCGGGGCAAGTCTATGGCTCACCTGGTCATAAACCTTGATCACCTGCCCATCCAGGTACAATGCATAGGGAATATACATCCCCTGGGTCAGGACCAGATTGCCAAACGCCCGCGCGACGCTGGTCTTACCGTTCCCGGGAGGCCCATACATAAAGATTGACGTGCCTGAATTCAGCGCGGGTCCCAACCGCTGGAATGTGGATTCGGAAATGACCATCTGCGAAAGGAGTTGTCGCATCATGCGCGAGGTGACGGTCATACGCCCCGTCTTCTGGCGGCGGATCGCTTCGTTATAGACCTCAAAAGGAACCGGCGCCGGACCTGCATATTGACTGCGTTCCAGCGCCTCACGGGCGCGGACAATACCTGCTCCCGTGATCCCGTAGGTATAGGCCCCTTCACCCAGGCCGCCCTGGGATGATTTGACCTCCAACATCTTTTCACGCTTAAGGGCTTCCAAAATGCCATCTGTCACCCCGGCGAAGGGTAAGGCAAGCAACTCGGCAATCTTGAACCCGCCCATGTATCCCTGCGAATAGAGTATTTTGAGAGCCAGGTCCTGCAGCCAAAGTGCAGATAGCCCCGTATCCTCCACTGAATTGATCGGGGGCGGTGAAAATAGTGCTGTGCCAGTCGATGGTCTTACAAGGGGATTGTTCATAACACCTCCCACTTGGGATGCTCCGTTAAATTTAAAATTTAATTGCGCACAAATTATACTGCTTCTTGCCTGTATCTCAGCGTTAACTTGATTGCATCCCTGTTAGGCAGGGTAAGGCAGGCCCGGTTTTGACCTGAACATGGTCATCAGCCCGGTAAACTATTATCGTATATAATTTGGGGCACTATGAACCTATCCGTCGTCATACCAGTCTACAATGAAGTTGAAAATATCGGGGAAATTCTGAAACGAGTGCAATCCACGAAACTAGCCCAGGAAATTGTTGTCGTCGATGATGGTTCCAAGGATGGAACTCGGGATGCTCTCCAAAAATTGGACGGCAAAAAAAAGGTGCGCGTGATCCTGCATGAGCAGAATCAGGGAAAAGGCGCGGCAGTCGTCACAGGCCTGAAGGCAGCCAAAGGGGATGTCCTGCTCATCCAGGATGCCGATCTCGAATACGATCCACGGGACTACCCCGTGCTCCTGCAGCCCATTCAGGAAGGCATCGCGGACGTCGTCTATGGCTCACGCTTTCTCGGCGCCCCTCACCGGGTGACGATGTTCTGGCATTTGATGGCCAACCGGCTGTTGACTTTCATGACCAATATTCTCTACAACACCATCCTGACCGACATGGAAACCGGCTACAAAGTCTTCCGCCGCGAGGTGATTGACGGCATGAACATCCGCGCCAAGCGCTTTGATTTCGAGCCTGAGTTCACGGCAAAAGTCCTGAAACGCAAGCACCGCATTTTTGAAGTGCCGATCTCGTTCAATCCCCGCGATTATTCGCAGGGCAAAAAGATCAAGCTCAAAGATGCCTTCGAAGCCGTCTGGACTTTGTTGAAATACAGGTTTATGGATTAGCCTGAGTTATCACCTTTAGAGGAAGTCAGGATAGGTCGGACGGTGCCAGGGAGTGCCGGGGAGTGTCGAGACCAAAGGTTCGAAAGATTACCTGAAATGTGTGGTCTCGGTACACCCCGACGAGCACGTGGCACCCTTCGACAGGCTCAGGACATCGCTCGACCACCGACGGATTGCTGAAAGTTAAAAGTGTCAGGTGGCTAAGGGTGGTTCATATTTCTCTACTTTTCTACGGTCACATTGTATACGAACACATAATCTCCGGCAGGGTAATCAGAGACCCCATCGTTGATCTTATCCGCAAAAGTAGCAACCGCCTTTAATTTATATTGGCCAGCGGGCCAATCCGACAGCAATGCGCCAAAATCGCCGCAGAACATATTGTTTGCCGTGGTATACGACAGGGCGTGCACGACGTCCTTGCCAAGCTCCTGATCGTTGATATAAAGACTGGGCTGAATGTGTTCAAGATTCTGTTGCAGGGTTTTCTCATCAACTGCGCACCAGCCATAGCTGAAATAGATCGGTTTATTGTCGGTGATCTTGACAGTGAAGGTCAGAGTACCGGGCTTCGCAAAATCCTGGTCTGTGTATTTCTCCTGAGCCAATGTCTCCAGGCGAGCGTAGTTCTTCCCATTCAAGGCTTCGATCACCTTATTCGCATCCTTCTCCATCGCCGGCATCGGCGTTGGAGTCCCGCGCGTCAATGGGATCATACCGGGCAACAAACACGCTAGTAAAAGAAGTCCACCGATCATCACCACCATAATATTTCTAGTTTTCATAATCTCTCTCTCCTTGAGCAGGGTGATTATAAACAGATTAGCTATTCCAATGAAAAAGTCGCGACCAGGATTAACCCAGGACTTAATCTGAATACAGCACCTTAAATGACAGGGCCCACCGTGCAACGTCATTGCGCGGTGGGCCCTGTTCTGATTTGCTCCTATTTTTTGCCTAAAGCCTGTTCAGCCGCTTCCAGGATCACGTCTTCGCCGTTGGCTTGTTTTTGAAGTGTCTCGGCAGTGACCGGTACTTTCACCGTCGGCACGACCCCTTTCCCTTCCAGGTGGATGTTCCCATTTGCATCCACTGCCCGCCCAACCGTCATTTGAGTGTGGATCCCCTCCGGCATCAGAAACTGCTCCACGCTTCCGCCAGCCCCCTCACTCGGATACTGCCCAACGATGATCGCCCGATCGTTGATCGTCATATCGTAGGAGAAGAACTCACAGGCGCTGGCACAGGCCGGTCCAACCAGCACTGCCACCGGACTATTATATTGGAGGGCCGCACGCGGTGGGATCATCCGGGCTTCATCGCCCGGGTCCATGTAAAATTTACCGGTATCCTTGCTATATTTGGCGCTATTGCCAACGACAGTCTCCTCGTTGAAGAAGTAGGCAGCCATTTGATTAGCCAGCCACCCGCTGCCACCGCCATTGACGCGCATATCCAGGATGACGCCCGGGATCTGATTATCGTTGAAATACTTGAGGGCGCGTTCCCAGACCTGTATCGAAAGGACATCGTTGTCGGCAAAACTGTTGACCTTGATGTAGCCATATCCGCTCGGCAAGACATCAAACTCAACCGGCAAGGCTGTCACCGGTTGGCCCGCATAAGGAGAGGAAAAGTTAAAACTATCACGCTCATTCACAACATCCAGCGCGGCAGATTTCTCAGCTTGCCCGGGATTTTTGAATACGACTTGCACCTGTCCTTTGGCCAGCGGGAAACGCGTGGCATAGCGTAATTGCTGCAAGCGTTTGATGATCGGATTGCTGAACGGGGATTCCCAGGGGACATTGGCAGCCACGACATCGCCGGTCGGTTTGCCGTCCAGGGAAAGGATCTCGGCGCCCCATTTCATGCCGGCCTGCTCCGCAGGACCACCCTTCAAAATGAAGTTGGCAATGATCTTGCCATCATCGGTCTCACGCATGGCAAAACCCAGGCCACCATCCGTCGCGTTGAAAAAATCATCCCTGATCAGGCTGGGGTCAAACCCAATGTGGGTATCGGGGATGGACCACAAAAAATCACGCAGCGCCAAGGCATAGGCATGTGGATCGTTATTCTTTTGCGCTTCTTCAAAACGCGGGCGGAACTCCTTACCCTTGGCCGCCCAATCGATCTTTTTCAGCTCGGTGAATGCATATTCATTTGTGAACTTTTCAAGCATCTTATCGAAGGCTTCCGTGTAGGAAAGTCCGGAGAAATCGTCCAGGGCGGTGCTTTCCGGTTCGATCAGATCGATCGTCGGCTTCTCCGAGCGGTCAACGACAAAGGGAGACTGATCCATATCGATGACCGACCAGCCGGCCGGGAGGTCCATGATCGGATCATCATCGCTGAACAGTTTTTTATCAGCTCCAAAACCCGAGGGAAATTGCTGCTTATCATCTGGCGCGTACACGAGATATTTCCCCCCGAATACTTCCAGGTAACTTTCAGGGTTATCACTGACGCGGGTCGAAGCATAGGCAGTGGACCATGCGCCGCCCATCAGATCGCGGCGCTCCAGGTACGGGTCACCCCAGGTATTGGTCCAGTAAGCAATCGCAAAGACCATCACGCCGGTTTCCTGATTGCCGTCATGGTCCACATCATGCAGCGTTCCATTGGGCTCTTCAGGCAGCGTCAGACTGTATGTGAACGGCGAAGTGTAAAAATCCGAGGTGATCTGACCGATCACCTGTGATTCAATCGGAATAATAAACTTGCGGTTGCGTTCGATGAAACCACCCTCATCTTCAAGGATGATCTCCGGCTCGGCGACGCCCAGTGTGAAGAAAGCGTTTGTGTAGGTCACTTTCCCGCTGACAATCCTGGTCCCCGCCTTCGGCTGTCCATCCCCCTGCGGCTGGGTAGGGCTCGCTGTAACACTGGGCGAAGGTGAAAAAGATGAACAGGCAATGATCGCAAGGCTTAATATCGTCAATGCCGCAATGATGCGTGCAAACAAGGGCTTCATTTCTTTCTCCTGATTATTGTTCGATGCTGGCGTTACACATGCTCAGAATCATATCGACAGAAATTCGGCGTTCATTATAATGCGGAAGGTATAATCCTTTTCATGGACTGGCAAACACAGGTTGCAGCTGAATTCGAAAAAGCGGAACAAGCCCGGGCACGTGGAAACGAAGGCCAGGCGCGTGTCTGCGCACGGCGCGCCGCCGGCATTGCAGTTCGGGAATATCTGACCCGCCAGGGAATTCACCCTCCCAGCTCAAGTGCTTATGATCTGCTGAACCTGCTAAAAGACGAGGCGCGTCTCTCCCCCGATTTAAAGCTGATCGCCGATCATCTGACCTTGCGAGTGACCGAAGAATTTAAATTACCGATCAACGCTGATTTGATTGCCGAGGCGAGAAGGTTCTGTGAGGAATTGTTAAATCAGTAAAACCCTAATGATTTATTAGCCACCTGACAGTTTATTTCAAATGCATTCCGTTGGTCGAGTAGCTCCGTTGTCCTGCAGTTGTTGCAATTTTAGAAATTATTCTGACATAAAGACCTTCGCGCTGAGCGGAGTGCCGAATGCACCTAGAGGCACGCAGTCGACACTGGCGCCTGAACGGGAAGCGTTCAGCTTCCAGTGCAGGTGAGTGCCGGGGAGTGTCGAGACCAACAAATAACCTGAAAGTGAAAGATTACATGAAATGTGTGGCCTCGGTACGCCCCGACGAACACGGGGCACTCGACCACCGAGGGGACGGTGGCTACCGATTTTGGTTTTCAAATTTCATATGGGTTTCTTATCCCCAGCCACTCACATCTGTCTTCTTCCAATCAGGTAGTAGAGAGCCCGCCCGATCGTGATGACGGCTAACAATCCCGACATCACCCCACCAAAGACAAAGAACATTCTCTGCCAATCGTGGAGACGTGAAACGATCTCCCTGGATTTGGGAAAACGGATCCGCTCACGCAGGCGTTGAACGACCTCGGTCGGAGGGACGACCCGCTGGAGTGTTCCGGCGAGATGCTCCTCGAGAGCAGAAAGTTGATCTTCAGAAAGTGTCCTAGTACGCTTGTTCATAGTCTTCACTCACTGATCATTGAACGAAACAACGATCATGTACTTTGATTATTCACCATCCAAATTGATGCTCTGGTCACCCAACTGGTCACGCAGCGCCAGCAGCGTACGGTGATAGAGGCTTTTTACGGCGCCTTCACTGCGTCCCATGATGGCGCCGATCTCGGCATTCGACATATTCTCGACAAACTTCAGGATGAGGAGACTCTGTCGTTCTGCCGGCAGGCGCCGGATCAGTCTGAGAAGCGCATCCTGTTCCTGGGAATGGACCAGGTTCTTCTCCGGGTGATCCCCTTTCGACGGCAGCACCGGCACGTCACTAATGGGGATTTCCTGCCTCCGGCTCCGATCGCGATGCCAGTTGGCAACCAGGTTGTGCGCAATGCGGTACAGCCAGGCAGAGAATGGAACGCCGCGGTCTGTATAATTTTGAATGTGATTCATCGCCCGTTGAAAGACGCGGGCGGTCAGATCCTCCGCGTCGTGGAGGTTCCCCGTTCGGTAGTAAACGTAGTTGAAGATGCGGTCGATGTAGCGCTCATAGAGCAGACCAAATGCATCGCGGTCACCCTCTGATGCGCGGGTCAACACATCTTCTTCGTTGAATTCGATATCCGGCACGTTTGGTCCCTACCGGCGGGGTATTAAACATAACCCCGACGGGTTTTGAAAGTTGCAAAGAGTATAACATGCAACATTTCAATTTCATTAACGTAGGGGTGGCCCTAAGTGCTCGGGGCAGGACATACCCTTACGGGGCACTTAGCCTTACCCAACTAAGACCTTCCGGCTGTGAGTAGCGAATGAGCAGCACGGGATGAGTACAGGATCAGTACAGGATTAGTACAGGATTGTCGGGATGAACATGGGGGAAAGAAAGAAGAAAAAATTACGGTTTGCCAGGGAAGTGCGCAGAATAACCCCATAGGCTCGGCATTCCTGGCGTTTCGTTTCCTCCAAGACCCCACTCGACCTCAAAATGTTCCCGGTTGTTCGCCCGGCAGTCCCACAGGGACTGCTGTCCGCAGGGACAGCGTCCGCAATCGAACTGCTGCCACATCTAGTATCTGAAAGCCTTTTAAACTTCGCGTTCTTGGCGCTCTTCGCGGTTCAAATTGGCTTTTTGCGTCTCGGAAGACTGCTATCCCACAAGCGGAACTGCTCTTGTTCATCCTGCAGTTCGATTTATCCGAACAAGGCTCTCCAGCAAGAACATTCTCCCAAGGCCCTCAAATGTCATTGGTATAATAAAGGTTCATGCCTGGTCGCAACAGACCCCAACATTCACGATAACTGAAACAAATGTGCTATAATCGATTCGCTTTTTCCAACCCTCAGGAAGGATAACTTATGACGTCTAATTCCATTCGCGTGGTTGGCGCACGCGTCCACAATCTCAAGAACATCACTGTTGAGATCCCGCGCGATAAGTTCGTGGTCATCACCGGCTTATCGGGGTCGGGCAAGTCTTCACTTGCCTTCGATACCATTTTCGCAGAGGGACAGCGGCGTTATGTGGAATCGCTCTCCGCCTACGCCCGCCAATTCATCGGGCAAATGGATAAACCTGACGTCGATCACATCGAAGGGCTCTCCCCCGCCGTCTCCATCGACCAGAAGTCCACTTCGCACAACCCGCGCTCCACGGTGGGCACCGTTACCGAGATCTACGACTATCTCAGGCTTTTGTTCGCACGCGCCGGCATTCCGCACTGCCCGATCTGCGGGCGCGAGGTGGTCAAGCAATCTGCTCAGGAGATCGTGGATCAGGTCGAGAAACTTCCGGAGGGGATGCGTATTTTGATCCTTGCTCCTCTGGTCCGGGCCCGCAAGGGCACGTATCAGGCCGTCTTCGAAGAGATCCGTAAAGCCGGTTTCGCCCGTGCCCGCGTCGACGGCAATGTTTATAGCCTCGATGACGAGATCAATCTCGACCGGTACAAGCAGCACACCATCGAAGCAGTGGTCGACCGTCTCGTGATTTCGCACGACGGTGATAAAGAGGAGCAGAAAGCGGCCCGCACCCGCATCACAGACTCGGTGGAAACCGCTCTCAAATTTGGCGAAGGCTATGTCTCTCTGAGCCTGGTGGATAAGGGGGAAGACATCCATTATTCAGAACATCTGGCCTGCCCCGAACACGGCACGACGATCTCCGAAGTGGAACCACGCACCTTTTCCTTCAACACGCCCCAGGGCGCCTGCCCGGATTGTCAGGGGCTGGGCTCGAAACTGGAGATCGACCCGGAGCGCATCATCCCGGACTTCGACCGGACCCTGAACGAGGGCGCGATCGCCAGCATGGAGTGGAGCGGACCCAAAGAAGAAGGCGGCTACTACTGGCAGGGCTTACAGGCCGCAGCCAAAGCCTACCGGATCGACCTCGATAAGCCTGTCCGTGAATTGACTGAGGACCAACTCAATATCGTCTTATATGGCACGGGTGAACGGGCGATCCCAATGACCTACAGAAACTCAAACGGAAACGAGTTTCGTTTCTCACGCGCCTTCGAGGGCGTCATCACCAATCTGGAGCGGCGTTATAAAGAGACCAACTCAGAGTACATTCGTGAGAAGATCAGTGAATTTATGTCTGACCGCCCCTGCCCGACCTGCAAAGGCAAGCGGCTGAACCCGGCTGCGTTGGCAGTGACCGTGGATGACGTCAATATCATCACTGTGACCTCCTGGCCGGTGTTGAACACTCTCGAATGGGTAAAGAAACTCGCGAGCAAGAATTCACCCCTGACCTCCAAACAAAAAGCAATTGCAGAACGCATATTGAAGGAGATTACTGAACGGTTATTCTTTCTCGTCAATGTTGGGTTGGATTATCTGACCCTGAATCGTTCCGCGGTCACATTATCAGGTGGGGAGGCACAGCGCATCCGGCTTGCCACCCAGGTGGGCTCACGGCTGGTCGGCGTATTGTACGTGCTCGATGAGCCATCCATTGGACTGCATCCACGCGACAATGCCAGGCTGCTGGCAACACTCAAAGGTCTGCGCGATCTGGGCAATACGGTTTTGGTGGTGGAGCATGACGATGAAACGATCCGCGAAGCCGATTGGGTAGTGGATCTGGGCCCGGCTGCGGGTGAGCATGGTGGGCAGGTCGTTGCCGAAGGAACGCCAAAGCAGATCTTAGCGAATCCAAAGTCATTGACCGGCGCCTATCTTTCAGGTCGCAAGCAGGTGGAGGTTCCGAAGGAGAGACGGGAGGGGAACGGCAAATCCCTCAAGATCGTCGGCGCGGCAGCCAACAACTTGAAGGGCATCGACGTCTCGATCCCCTTAGGGGAATTGGTTTGTATCACAGGCGTTTCGGGGTCGGGCAAATCCACTCTGATGAGTGACATTATGTACAACGCGCTTGCTGCGAAATTGATGGGCGCCCGGACATCTGCTGGTGATCATGAGCGCATCGAAGGGATCGAGCATCTCGACAAGATCATCAATATCGACCAGTCGCCGATCGGTCGCACCCCGCGCTCGAACCCCGGCACCTACACGAGCTTATTCGACGAGATCAGGAAGCTTTATGCGGAGCTGCCTGAGAGCAAGATACGCGGTTACAAGCCTGGGCGTTTCTCGTTTAATGTCCATGGCGGGCGCTGTGAGGCCTGCCAGGGACAGGGTGAGCTGCGGATTGAAATGCAGTTCCTGCCCGATGTATACGTACCGTGTGATGTCTGTCACGGCAAGCGGTTCAACCGTGAGACGCTGCAGGTCTTATTCCGAGATAAATATTCCATCGCCGATGTGCTGGATATGACCGTCGACCACGCGCTGGAGGAATTCAAGAACTATCCCCCCATGCAGAACAAGTTAAAACTGCTGCAGGAGGTGGGGCTTGGCTATGTGCGGATCGGGCAGCCCGCCACAACCCTCTCCGGGGGCGAAGCTCAACGCGTGAAGTTATCGAAAGAACTCTCACGCCGCGCAACGGGGCGTACCCTGTACGTGCTGGATGAACCATCCGTGGGCTTACACGCTGCGGACGTGCACAAACTCATCGAGGTCCTGCAGAGACTTGTGGATGCCGGGAATTCCGTACTCATTATCGAGCATAACCTGGACATTATTAAGGTCGCAGATTGGCTGATCGACCTGGGTCCTGAAGGCGGCGACCGGGGTGGTGAATTGATCGCCGAAGGGACGCCCGAGCAGGTGATGAAGATAAAGGATTCTTATACGGGAAAATATTTGAAAGAGCATATGAAGAAGTAGGCAGGTAGGCAGGTAAACACGTACACAAGTAGGTGGGTGTGGTCGAGGAAAAATCTTTGTATGGTTCACCAGGCGAACCGGGGAAGCGTGGATTTGAGGATTTGGATTGCTACAAGCTCGCTCTCGAAGTGATGTTTGAGGCACTCTACAAGCTCATTCGCCAAACCGAGCCACTCAACGGCTTCATGGCTTACGTCCCCAGGCAGCGTACAGGTTCACAGGAATACGGCGATAAGAGCATGCACGAAGACCAGGCAGCTTATGAAATTCTATCAGGGGGAGAAGATTAGCAGGGATCAATAACTCTAGCGAACTTGTGTACCTGTCTACTTGCCTACCTGTGTACCTGTATACGTGTGTACCTGTTCTACTCGTCTACCTGTACACCTGCTTACCCCAAACCTCCCCCACAAATCATAGTTTTTTCAGGTAGAATTGTTTTCCGTGCAAGTGGGCTATTGAAAGATCCTATCTCGCTTGCATAAAAGGATACCTTCATGTTGAATCGAACTCCAACTAACACAACAAACACCATTAATGCCTACCGCAAAAAACGCCAGCAAAAAGGACCGTTCCTGATGTACGGAGCCATTGCCCTGGTCGTGATCGGATTCATTCTGCTGGTCGTCTGGTTGACACGACCGAATCAGCCGCTCGGGCAGCTCTTCGCAACCGACACCCCTACACCCACGCTGACGTATACACCGACAAATACTGCCACTCCGACGGAAACTGCGACGATTACCCTCACTCCTACCATAACGGTGACTTCTACTCCCTCGGGGCCGACCGAATATATCATCCAGGAGGGCGACTCTCTGGGTGCGATTGCGCAAAAGTTCAACCTCGGTGATGACGGCATTCTGCTGATCCTTGATCAGAATCCACAAATTATGAGAGATAACAAGGGCGTCATTTTCGTTGGGGATAAAATCACGATCCCGCCTCCTGGGACCAAGCGCGCAACTTCGACACCCATTCCTCCAAGCTTGTCACGCGGCACGAAGCTCGATTACCAGGTCTTGCCGGGCGATACGCTGGCAGGCATCGCCGTAAAGTTCAATAGCAAACAGGAAGACATTATGACGGCCAATCCCGATCTGGGTGAGGATCCGAATGCGCTCCAGGTTGGGCAGACTTTGAAGATCCCGGTAAACCTGATCACTCCCACGGCGACGCTGCCATCTACCTCTACACCCATCACTCCCACCGTGGCTGGCCAACAGGCAACTGCCGCTGTGACAGCTGCCGCAACAACAGCCGCTTCTACAGCTGTCTCTGGTGGAACGGCTGCCTGCACAGTCGAGGAGAATGCCCAGTTCGTCACTCAGCTGCAGCAGCTCATCAATGGCGAGCGCACCAAAGCAGGTTTACCCGCCTTGAACCTCGACGCCCAATTGACCGCCGCGGCAAAAGCTCATGCCACCGATATGCTTTGTAACAACTATCTCAGCCATATCGGTCTGAATGGCTCCACCCCTGAAACCCGCGCCAAGGCAGCCGGGTTCAATGGCTCGCCGGTTCTGGAAGATATCTTTGCCCTGCATCCAGCTCTGGGCGGCAATCCACAGGCTGCGCTGAACTGGTGGATGAGTGACGCTACTTCGAAGGCGGATCTCCTCAGTTCGAATACCACCGTGTTTGGGATCGCCTATGTGTCTTCCGAGAAGAGCCTGCTTGGCGGCTACTTTGTGGTGGTCTCGGGTAAATAAAGCCATACACTTTTCTGTGGACATCTCCCCGTAATTTAGCCTCCACAATCGCTTCAGGCGAAAAAGGCTGCATTGATGAAAAAGACAGACTGACCATCTGTCTTTTTTCTTTTCGAAAAATCTCGCTTGTCCTGAGCAGAACCATAGTCTGTTATGGACGAAAGACCATAAGCTTTTCAGTAGTTATTTGCTCATAATTTGGCCTTCATCAAGTACTCAGACGGAACACACGGTAGAACTGACGGCAAGGTTCGTTTTGGCGGCAAATTTGTCCCCGGCACACTTTTTTCTAAGGCAAGCAGCGTAAAACAGATCGCATGAGAGCCAAGGTGAGGAAGGTTTGCTAACCTACTGCTCTCAGATTTTTTATCTTTGATGTAAAAGTTCAAGGGCTTTTTCTTTTCCTCATATCCCCATAAAATAATTTCATACCAGATGAGCAAGGCGTTGTGATGATAATGACTAAAGCAATGGTGCTGGCTATGCGGGCAAGAAAGATTAGCACAAATCTGGTGGAGGACACGCTGGTAGTGACCTGGGTCGACAGGATCGAAATAGAAAATAGGGTTTGTTAAATGAATAGATAAGTAAACCGGTCCTCAAGATAAATGGAGGTAGCCTCGTCAGCTTCTTAGAGCGTTCTTGTATGCTATAATTTTCTCATTATATTTTAACCTGAAACCGTATAACATCCGAAACGCTTTTGGGAGTTTATAAAATTCGCCACCTAGACAGATATAATTCTGAGAGTGTGAAATGGACGCCAGGCCAATGAGCCACTTTCGGTACTAATTCTGGCTAGATTATTACTCAGTTTTAGAATTTACATCGGCAGCTAGTTAAGTTGTTTCTCCCTTAACAGCTAATGGCAGCTACAAATTGACTGAACCTCTTAGGAGCAAATCATGGGTTCCTCATATTCCTCAGTCACACCAAAGAAAGATGATTCTAATAAAACAAAATTACCTGAGCAAGAAGATAAAACAAAGCCAGCAGGCGGCAAGTTGGTTACGATCAATTGGGCCAAGGATCAATTTGAAAGAATTTTTAGGAGAACAAAGGAGTCGGAAGGATTACTAACCCACGAATCTAAGTACGAACGTATACAAATACGGAATGAAGAATTTGGCCGTTTCATCGATCTTGGCCCAATGCCTATGATCAATTATGTACAACATCATCAATGGAGAGAAGTTTTCTTGGCGGGACCAACCATCAATTCCGCAGGAAATTGTGGCAATGATTTTCCCGGATTTTACTACTATGACCCTCATGGTAAACATGAATGGGTTATTATAGTTGAGGGCAACCCAAACTGGCAAGTAACTAGGTGTATTCGCCAATGCAACCGCGGACGTTTGCAGATCGGAATTTCAAGTGTTCAACCACTTCCGAAATCGGTGTTCCTCGAAGTATGGCATCAGGCTTGCAGTGAGACACCGACGCAGTGGGACGCGCTCAAGATTCTTCTTGATGTGAGTTTTCAGCTATTGTCTCTGCCCGTACCAAGATCTGATGAACCCGACTGGGTAAACATAGCTTACAGATGTTTGGTTGCACTCAGGTCAAGCCGCACCCAAAAGAAAGTTGGAGGGATCACAGGGTATGGAGCCATTGTTGAAGATTTGAGTGGTGCTGGACTTGAACTGTTGCCAAATTCAAGCTTAGCCTATTCGCTATTAAGGGCATCTACTATCCCAAAACTCAAGGTTGCAGAAGTAATAGGTTATAGGCTCATCGAAGAAGTTATTCCCGCTTTCTTTAACAGCGAATTAAAAATGTTTGTAAATGATCTTGATAAAAACTCAGCCCAATCTGGAAAGGAAGTTCTGGAAACATGGTATTTACTAAGTAACCTGGAAAAGGTCATTGGTCTTGTAGGTTTAACTCAAGACAAAACTCTAAAGGGCTATGCGCTGGAATCCTTAAAGAGGATTGTTAGACTGGCCAAAGACCTCGATTATATTTTCCCTATGTTCATAAATATTCGAACTGCCAATGAATATGGTCAACTATTAAATCCATCTGTGTTAGGTATTTATGCTTTAACGTGCGCGAACGCCATTAATGTTTTCCCCGAAGATCGCGAGACCCTCCTAGAGGAAGTAGTTCGATCGCTCAGAGTATTACATCGCTTTCGAATTCACCAAATTCATCACGAGCCCTTTCAGTTGGCCCTCGCTGCGGCAGCGGCAAACATTGCTGGAGAATTGACCGGGGATTCTGACATTCGACAATGGCGCTTTGATTTTGCACGCGCAACCCTCCTAAATATGTATAGATCGAAGGAATATGCAGGACTATTCCAAGCCTGCGCTGGACTCAATTATCCAGCTTTCAAAGAAAGTGTGGAGACTCTGGATGCGCTAAATTTCTTGATTAAGGATGAGGTATTGCCTTTCCAAAGCATTCTATCTCTGGCGCTTAGGAATAATCTTCGATTTTTCAAGCGAAATGGTGATATTTATGAATTGCCTTATGAGGGTTTGCCAACGAAAGAACTGCCTAGCGCTAAGCGCGCGGGAACTGCGATTTATGCTGCTGGCTGTGCCTTTGACTTGGCGAGGCTGCAGGTAAAAACAAGAGACAGTAATTAAATCCTGTGTGCGAATTTTCATCATGAGTCAATACATTTGACGGATTGAAAATGCAACAACATATTGCAAAACATAAGGATCGGTTCGATAGAATATCTGATTGGTCGATAAGCCGGGCAGAAGCTGCCTTAGCGGATTTGGTTTCTATGGCAAATCGTCTTTACAATGAAGGCTATTCCTCCGGTGCAGAAGCACTTGATCGGAGACAGGATGAATTTTGGCAAATGAGATTGCAGTTTGATGGAAATATTACATGCCTAGATATGAATGGCAACTGCACATTCCATCATGATGAAAGATTGTTGGGTAAAGACCTGGGGAAATATAAAGATATTACTGGTCGCTATGTGTTTAGAAATTTATCAACAACCGGGAAAGGTTTTCGCAATTGGATCGATGATTTCGATCCTGAAGCATTTAACCGTCATGAAAGCATTGAAGGGTATATCGGAGCTGGAAAAGGGCAACCTGTTAGGGCCAACTATGCTATTTACACTTTCTTTGAGCCATGGAAATGGTTTTTGATAATTGAGGTCCACAGCAAACTAGCTGATATACGTTCGGATGAAAAATCTAGGAGAAGAAATCTCAAGGTGTTCTTATGTCATTCCTCATTTGATAAGCCTGTGGTGCAGAAGCTATATAAAAGACTGATTAAAGAAGGATTCGCTGTTTGGCTAGATGAGGCCAAATTGATAGGTGGTCAGGACTGGGAAACGGAAATCAAGAAAGCTGTAAAGGCTTCTCACGTTGTTTTAGTTTGCTTATCTAAATCTTCAGTAAGCAAAGTTGGTTTCATCCAAAAAGAGATCAGATATGCGTTAGACGTCGCCCTGGAACATCCAGATGAAGACATTTATATCATTCCTTTGCGGCTAGAAGAATGCGTTGTTCCTGAACGATTAAGCCGTTGGCAATGGATTGAATTTTACAAACCTAAAGGATATGAAAAGTTGGTTAAGGCCTTAGATGTGCGCGAAGAACAGATGCATTAACCACAGAATAGATCATAAATGATAGACGCTTATGGGCAAAACAAATAGAGTTCGTATGAATGGTTCGATAATTTAAAAAGCTGAGTAGCATGTAAACCGCCCAAAGGCTCAAGTTGATTGTCCGATGTTTACTTGATTTCTCTATTAGACTTGTAGATATAGCTTTGGAATTCCATTAGCCACCTACCCTTCCGAACACTGACATCAAAGAAACCGAATGTTTTACCCTGCATCAATTTGATATGTGGGTCTCAATTTCATAGAAGTGATATCATGATCCTATGACCACTGCCACTGCCCAGGCCTTCGCGAATATTGCGTTCATCAAATACCGGGGCAACAAGGACCGGAGATATTAGACTAGCCCTAAGCTTCTAGCAGAGTTTCTAGCAATTTGAAAACAGGTGACAGACACAAAAGGAATCGAAAAGGAGCGTAATAGGAATTGCACCTAAAGATTCTTCAGTGTTCATCTCCGGTAGAAAATTCTTAGTCTTTATAAAATAGTAGCGTTGCACACCCCATTGAACTAACCGCAAGGTTTGGTTTGGCGGTGCTGACACGGTTGTTTCAGGCAAACCATAAAATTGCTGGACAAATCACAGCGCCTCATGTAAAATACATCGCCGTTGTCTCGAAGAACACCGGGACTAGAGTAAAGAAAGGCAAGAACTTTTTGGAGGAAGACCTTGGCTAATATCAAGTCACAAATCAAACGAAACCGTCAGAACGAGAACCGCCGCTTGCGTAACCGCAATATCCGCGGATCTGCCCGTACTGCCGTCAACCAGGCCCGTGCAGCTTTCGAAGCCAATGAGCCCGAAACAAAGACAGCGATTTTGAAGGCGATCAGCGCCCTCGATAAAGCTGCTGAAAAAGGCATTATTCACAAGAACAACGCTGCACGTCGCAAGGGCCGTCTCATGAAGAAGCTGGCGGCCTTCGAGAATGGAACTTCTGCTCGAGCAGCAAAGGCTTCAGGGAAGACCTCCAAATAATTCGAGTTACTATAGTTACTTCAGAAAAAGACGGGAGTCGCAAGGCTCCCGTTTTTGTTATTCCTACCTCCTCCCAGCCTCCCCCAAATACGACAACTAAATATTCGATTGGCATCATAAATTAGTTTATCGTATTTGGGGGAGGTGCCCAACGGGCGGTGGGGGGTGGGGTCTTGATATAATACCAATCATATCCACAAGATTGCTGCGCTTATCCACAGGATCGCTACGCTATGTTTGAACAAGAACAACAACTCATCGAAGAGAAGATCAAAGCCTATTGCGCCGCGAGCGATATCCCGCTCGCAGAATTGAAATGGCAGCCTATTCCCTTTTCGGGGGAATGGGGAGTTTCCACCTCCTTCTTTCAGACCGCCGCGAATGAAGCCCGAGTTCATCCGACAGTCCCCAAAGGGGATGCTATTAAACTGCCGGATAAACAGCGAAAACTTCCGGTGCCGCAGCGTGCCCAGGAGATCGCCCAGCAGGTCAAAGCAGAGATCGGAAGCATACCCGGGATCAGCCGCGTAGAAGCAGTGAAGGGCTATTTGAATCTGTACTTCCCGAGTTCTGAGTTTGCGCGCCGGGTGGTGGATGAAGTCCTCACCTCCCGGGCTGACTTTGGACGGGGCGCAGCGAAAAATGAACGGGTCATGGTGGAATATGCCCAGCCGAATACGCATCACTCGTTCCATATTGGTCATGCACGCAATGCGATTTTGGGTGAAGCGCTGGCGCGCTTAGTCGAGTTTGCAGGCTTTGATACCGTTCGCGCTTCTTATCCGGGGGATGAAGGGCTGAGTGTCGTTACGGTGCTTTGGGCTTATGAGAAATTTTATAAGGGACAGGAACCTGAAGGTATCCACGAGCGTGGCCAATGGTTGTTGAAGATTTATGCGGAAGCAACTGCCCGGCTTGAAAAGAAAGAAAACGAAACGCTCGAACAAACGGCCCAACGTGAGGCATATGAAGCCGAACGCCGTGAAATGTATCGCCGGCTGGATGCAGGCGATCCTTATTTGCATGAGCTTTGGTACAAGACCCGTGAGTGGAGTTTAGAAGAATTACGCGACATCCTGAGAATTCTTGATATCAGGATGGACGTCTGGTTCTTCGAATCAGAGGCAGATGAACCTGCCAAGCAAATCACAGAAGAATTAGTGCAAAGAGGTATTGCAGATGATGAACGCCCGCAAGGGGGAGCCGTCATCGTTAAAATCGACGAGAAGCTTGGCTTGACCAAAGAAAAATATCGCACCAATGTCCTCCTGCGCTCAGACGGGACAACGCTTTATCTCGCAAAAGATCTTGCCCTTGCCAAAATTAAGTTCGAGCAATATCAGGTGGATCGTTCTATTTACGTAGTAGATGTTCGCCAATCATTGCATTTACAGCAGGCATTTGCAATTTTGAAGTTATGGGGTTTCAAACAGGCAGACAAGTGCCATCACCTTGCCTATGGGTTCGTGAGCCTGCCCGAGGGAGCTATGTCTGCGCGTCGTGGACGCGTCGTACTCTTCAAGGAAGTTTATGATGAGGCTGTGAAGCGCGCGCTGGCAGTAGAATCTGAGCGGACCGGAAACATACCCGAAAGCGAAAGAGAAAAGATCGCCGAGCAAATTGGTTTGGGCGCTCTGGTTTACTCTATGCTTGCTGTGGATAACAACAAGGATACGATCTTCGATATCAATGAAGCCTTATCGTTTGACGGGCGCACAGGACCCTATATCCAGAATGCGCACGTGAGGGCGAATTCAATTCTTAAGAAGTCGAAAGTCGAGGGCCAAATCCCCGATATTCAATATTCGAGCTTCGGCTATGAGCTTACTAAGCACGAGATCGAGCTCATCGAACAGATCTCACGCTTCCCCAACACGGTCCAGCAAGCGGCAAATGAGTACCGTCCGCTTGTG
>DATGYJ010000169.1:0-2279 GCA_035298105.1 Anaerolineales bacterium
GGGACTTCGCAGGAACGCCGCGTGGAGCATGTTCGGCAAATCTACATCGTCTACGTACAATCCCTGCCCCGTCAGCAGACGAGGGTCTTCATTGCGCTTAATCCGTTCGCCGAAGTATCGAGTTGCCATGAAATCTCTCCATTCCTGTCATTGCGAGGGCGATGTTGTTCCGCCCGAAGCAATCTCATGTAAGCTTGTACCAGTCACAATTGAATATGAGATTGCTTCGTCGCTCACCGCAAAGCGGTTCGCTCCTCGCAATGACAGATTCGTAGTTATGCCCAAGCCACTGCTCTGCAAAACGCCGCTTCGCCGCCTTTGAACTTCCAGGGGAATACTCCGAGGGTAATGCGCTTGTTATGCAGTTCCTGCAAGCCAATATCGCCGCCGAGATTTTCCACATGGATGCAATCGTGCGGGAACAAGGCATTGTGCGTCAATTGGTAAGCCGAATCAGGGAAGAGTTCATCCATCTTATCAGCGCCATAAATGGATTCGGTTTTCGCGCGGACTTTCTGCCAATGTTCCAACCCTCCCTTGCCGAGGAAACGACCGATGGGTAAATTCATGGGATGATCCGTCGAAATCATGTCCACCCCCCAAATGTGGATCTTCTTGTCGAGCAACCATTCGCAAATACTATAGTGCGGACCCGGATGACGCTGGATATACCGTTCTTCATCGGCATCCTCACTAAAGAAGGAATATTTATGCCAGCCCGTATTGAGGAACAGAATGTCCCCGTTTTGCACATCGGCACGCTTTTCAATATCGTCGGGCGTAAAGAGACAAAGGTCATCGAGCATGTCACTCAAGTCAACAATCACGCCAGGGCCGTAGCACCATTCAATCGGGATCTGGTCGATCGTCTTGCCCTTCGTCACGAAATGGCGCGGCGCGTCGAGGTGGGTGCCCATGTGATTGGATGTCTGGATGTACTGCGCGTTGACGCCATGTTCCGATTTACGTTTGATATATTTCACCTCAAATGGCGGATAAAACGGCCAGAACGAACAATCTTGATTAAGGTCTTGAGAAAGGTCGTAGATTTTCACTGGTTTCTCCTTTATCTGTCGATTTTCACATCTCTTTTTTCAGGATGAAAGTTTGAACTAGCGCCTAACACTACGGCTGCCAAGCAGGCAATGCACTATCTTGGTCAAAAGTCAAACGAGTCTGTTGTAATCCGTCGCTGGTCATTATATATATTGAGGTATGATCTTTAGGATCATCACTATAAACGAAGGCTATACACTTTCCATCGGATGACAAGGCTGGGGCGTCAGAGAATGCTTTGTTGAAAGTCAACCGAGTTGGTTGCGAGCCGTCTGATTTCATTGTATAAATTTCGATGTATCCATCACGATTAGAATCGAACAGAATTTTGTCACCGAAAGATGTCCAAGTATGGGAGGCATCGAACGCATCGTTATTCGTTAGACGAGTTAGTTTTGAACCATCTGCCTTCATCACATAGATTTCCGCATTACCATCGCGTTCGGAACCGAATGCAATTTGTCCTCCATCAGGCGACCAAGCTGGCCCACCATCAAAAGCAAGACCAATTGTTAACTGAATTTCACCAGAACCGTCTGAATTTATAATGAAGATATCCGAATTCTCAGCTTCGACCGAAGCAAATGCAATTCTTGTTCCATCTGGCGACCAATTGGCCTCCCCATCATTGCCAGCAGTATGGGTCAGTCGCGTTTGTTCAGATCCATCCGTATTCATTACATAGATATCAGGATTGTTATCCCGTACAGAAGTAAAAGCGATCTTTGTTCCATCGGGTGACCAAGCAGGTTCTCCGTCATAGGCGGGATTATTTGTCAAACGGGTCACTTCTGAGCCATCCGATTTCATAACATAGATTTCAGGATTGCCATCGCGATTGGAACTGAATGCGATTTTCTTGTCTTTACATTCTACCGGGATATCAGGATTGGTATTTGGATTTGAAAACATCCCACAGGCGATTGAAAATAAAATCACCACGCAGAGATATATGCGGACAGAAGCATTTTTCAACTTGGTAGGCATCACGCTTTTCCAATTACCAACTACTACTTACAAATTATATTTCTCTGCAAACGCCACCAACGCGTCCTCGAATATCTTCAACGGCGGTCTCACCAGCCCAGCACCCACTTGACCAACGCCGGCATTCTTATGAGCGATCCCTGTATTGATGCGCGGGGTGATTCCCAGTTCGACAACTTTGCGAAGGTCAATGCCTGTCGGCGTGCCGCGAAAATCGAGGGATGGCATCGTGAAGT
>DATGYJ010000170.1:0-1819 GCA_035298105.1 Anaerolineales bacterium
GGGGCCTTTCTCATGGTGAGGCCGGTCCCGGGGCCACCCCACGTGGTAGCTGCCAGATAGTAATTGCCGTCGTAGTACGTCATCCATGGGTCTGGCCCGCTATTGTTAAGCGGGTTACGAAACATGCCCGGTGGGGAAGTAACAGGTTGCTGAGCAGGATGAAGGAAGTAGATTGCCAGTAACAAGCTACACAAGGCAATCAGCCCCAAAAGAATCCGCGCGGTTCGTTTATGCAAACCTTTGCTCATTGTTTAGCAGCGTCCTTGTGATCAGCATTTCAACTAAGTAGTCTTTTCTCCAGCGTTGCCCAATGGCGTGCGTTCGCCGCAAGTGGGCGGGGCAGGGCTCGGCTCGAGAGCAGTATAAACCGGAAGCTGGAAGAATGCCCCGGCTGCTCGTTGCCGGGAGCCGGGTGCAGGCTGTGTTGGGCGCAAGTCAATTTTCATCCAGCGTCAGCGCTTCAAAATCAAAGCAGCCATAGCTCTTGTAGATCTCTTGACGTTCGACTTCATGCACATCACCCTCGGGCGTGACGAGAACTTTCACTGCATAGAAGGGGTGAATATCACATCCCATTTTATGCGACCAATCAAACAGGTGCACAACATAGCCGTCTGGCGTCGCTTCGGCGTGGGTTTCCTCAATCACATCCACCAGATAATCAATATTTGCGTCAGGATCAAGATCGAATCGTGCCCCAAGGGAAGTCATAGCCATTGCATAGCTGATGGCTTCATCAGTTGACTCCACTGGCGCAAAGACCTTCTTGAATTCGGACTTTTTGATCAGTAATCGGTACGTTCCGTCCTGATAGAGAGCATAACTTCGATATCTCGTATCCAGACCTGGCAATTGCTTGAAATATTCCAGGTTAGGAGGTTCAGCATGATCGTGAATACATTCCATGACCACATAAGGCGGCTGTAGCCCGCCAAGATAGAATCCTGGTCCATTAATCTCATCGCATCCTAGCGCAACCAGTTCTGGGCAAGACTCCTGCAACTTTGCCGTACATCCTGCTTCCCTAAGTCTTTGTCCATTGATTGTCCAGTCGAGAGGCGGATAATCAACGATTGTAGTGGATCGTGAACAACCTGCCAGTATTAATACTGGAACAATGAATTTGAGTAGATAAAACCTGCGCATAATGTGCCTCTGATGTGGCGACTGTTTGAAATGCGCCCCGCCTGCGTTACCGGCGGCTGGAGAGGAGAAAGCTCAGAATTGGTGATATACAACTTGACGGCGGGTCACTATCGCACTCTACAATAATAATAGTGCTGAATCAGGCACAATACAAACTAAACCAATCATGGGCGAGAGGAGACAACGCCGCTTTGACGGAACCAGCTTCCAGCCACAGAAGCTGCACGGCAACGACACTGTTTGGCTTTGCGCTTATTTTCTGGGTTCTGTCAGGAAGATTGGAATGATGCGATCGGTTTTGTTTTGGTACTCTTGATAAGGTGGAAACGCTCTTACTGCGATATCCCAGAGCCGTGCCCTCTCAGCTGAATCTACGATTTCTCGAACTCTCATTTCATAAACTTCAGTCTTGTCACGAATTTCAACATTGGGATCTGCCTTCAAATTGTGATACCACTGTGGATGCTTCGGTGCACCGCCCTGAGATGCCACCAGGATATAGTTATTTCCGTCTACCACTCTCATGAGTGGGGTCTTCCGGATAGCTCCTGTCTTCCGCCCCCGATTTGTCACAATGATGACTGGCAGACCTGTATCTCTCAAAGTTAGGCCTGCGGTACCACCGCTTCCTTCATAAAGTTGAACTTGTTCTGCCACCCATTGTCGTGGACTG
>DATGYJ010000171.1:0-27574 GCA_035298105.1 Anaerolineales bacterium
GTTGAGATGTGGATGCCATACTATGCGTCTACAACGATCTGGCCATTCATAGTGGGGTTGGCACGTCCGCCACAGCAAATGTCACAGTAAAAAGTGTAGGTACCCGCTTTCTTGGGTGTGAAGGTGACAGAATTTGAACTCTCGGGCTGGGCAATCACATTCACGCCAAGTTCATCTACGGCCCATTGGTGCTTTCCGCCGCCATCGGTGTGGTGCTCATTATCCAAACTGGTCAGGCGAATGGTGACAGCTTGACCAACTTTGGTATGGATCTCTGTCTTATCGAAGCCGCTCATGGAGGCAGCCATATCGATCACATTTCCAGCCACCGGCGGGGGTGCTGGGCGAAAAAAGGCCTGTTTGAAATAGTAGCCTGTCAGACCCAAGACGCCAATGACGATGAAAGCAAAGATTGCTGATCGAATGCGCCATTGTCGTAACTGGGCCTCCCTACGAAGTTGACGGGAAGTTTTTTTCATGGGTTTCGTCCTTTTTCATTATCAATTCATTCCATTGCGACGAGTTCCGCCCGGTATTCATGACGCCCATCATTTCCGGCACGGGATACGGCCACGACCAACTCTTTTGCTGAGATCTTCTCACGATCGTAACTTACCTCAGCCACCGCCATATTCAAGTACACGTCCACACCATACACACCTTCCAGTGAAAGCAGGCTGTTGCGCACACGCGTAGCGCAGTTTGAACAGCCCATGCCCCAGACGATCAGGGTTGCTTTGTCTGCTTTTTGGAGCTGATCCGCGGGAGCCATGCTTTTATAGATTGGTTCAATGTAACAATTTTCATCCATCATTCTTTCTCCGTCAGATTGTTTGTTTGCTTAACTTACGATATGTCAGTGCCAGCAAAGACAGTCCCGCAGCTAGTCCAAATATGGAAATAATTTGCGACTGGGTCAGCCCGAAGGCGATGATGCGGTACGAACTGGTGAAGCCCAGGAAGAACCGTTCAAGGCTGTATAGGGTGAGGTAGATAAGGAACAGTATCCCGTCAGGCCAGCTGCGTTTGCGCAGCTGCCAAAGTACGGCGAATATCCCCAGATTGATCACAAGTTCGTACACTGGCATGGGGGTATAGTACACACCGAGTTCTGGGACCAATACGTTTGGGTTGGTATATGCAAAGCCGAATGGACCACTTGTCGGCTTGCCCATTGCGTCGCCCGTGATAACACAGGCAATGCGACCTATGGCTTGGGCAAGGACTAGGCCTGGAGCGGCAGCGTCAAGCAACTTGGGAAAGCGCCAACCGCGTCGCCAAGCAATCAGCGCGCCCGCGACCAGTCCACCGATCATCGCACCCCAGATCGCAAGCCCGCCTTCCCAGATATAAAGCGCGCGGACGGGATTAGCGGCAAACTCATGGGACCAGTGGTCCAGCACATGAAAAAGGCGAGCTCCGATAATTCCTCCAACAATGATGTAGATAGCTATTTCGTAAATGTCATCTTTCTTAAATTCTTTTCGTCCCCATTCACGGGCGGTTATCCAAACCCCGATACCAATCGCAGTAAGGAGGATCATGCTATACCAACGTAGGATAAATGGTCCAATAGTAAAGATGATAGGATCAATAGAGATGGTGAACATGCAGTGCAAACCTCCTGGGTAAGTGAATATGTTCGAGTTCGAACCCAAAGCATTGTATGACTTTAGCCCGCAAAATCTAAGCGCCGTTTATCGCATTTGACTGTAAGCTTTTTTGCTTATATGAAAATTAGCAGGCTCTGGAAGTAACCAGAGCCTGAATGACAAAACTAACAGGGAATTTTCTCTATGGAGTAGTGTATTAAGAAAATCACGCAGGAACGCTCACATCAGCTCGCATAGCCTGCTTGACCTCCATCAGCCCGTATCCGCCTTCAATCAACTCGAGCAGACGGTGTACAAAGCGCGCTGCTGGACCACCATCTACGACATCATGGTTGAACCCAATCGTCAAATTTAGAATCTCACGCGGTTCAATCCGATCATCCACGACCGCTGGTTTACGGCTGATGCCGCCCACAATTAAGAAGAGCGAATGCATGGGAGGGGTTAGGCCCCAGCCACTACTGCGTCCCTTACCAAACATACCCACGGAGGTCACACCGACCGTCCCGGCTTGAGCGACGGTAATCGTAGGATCCCAGCGTATTGCTGCTCGGAGCAGGCCAACAAATAATGTGGAGAGAGGTGCCGGGAACAATAAGCCGAACTGGAGCCAACGAGGCATGCCTCTGCCAGGAGGTGCTGGTTCTGTCTGAACAGCTCTAATTTCCTTATGGATTTCGAGGAAGGTCTTATGATTGGCATTACGGATCACATACCCAATCGGGGTACGTTTTCCACCGATCTCCCGCTCGACTGGCAAACCTACATCCACATTATCAAACATGACCAGTTTCTTACGGCCCTTCAAATAAGCCTGCACTGACTTATCTTCGTCCACGGCCCGAGCCAGACAGTATGCTAACCAACCTGTGAAAGATAATCCTTCGCCCGTACGCTCTTTATGCTCCGAAATGAATTGCCTTGCAGTGGTCACATCAACTTCAAGAAGCGCATAAATCGAGTGCTTCCACCAGTATATATCGAGCATATTTGGCGTTTCGCGACGCGACGCTGGTAGCTCAACAACATGGTACGGTCCAACCTTTTGATTCATGATGTTCTCCGCGAGATCTTGCTTTGATCGTCAATCCCTATGACTTGTGTGTTCCTGCATCGGATCTGAGGTATGCACGTGATGTTGATGGCCCCCATGATGTCCCGCGTAAAGATCAAGACGGAAGAGCATAGGAATCAGCATAACAGGGCAAGCCAGTTTCTTTAGCAATCCGAGTTGACTTCCCTCAGGAATAATGTTTAGCCATGCCGCGCCGATCAGCAGGATTGGCAGAATGATCGATGTGCTTGCCATCTCTAAAGTACAACGCCAATCGTGACCACGAAAACGCATCCAGGCCGCCATTGGGATTGCCAGGTTAATACCAACCATCAGAAGAGAGAATTCGGGGAACCTCTCGAAGAGATTTGGATAACCAATGCGCGCCGCAAGCCAAAAGAAGAATACATTGAGAGTAATTCCACCAATGCACATCGCGAGGCACATTTCTAAAAAGTGCCAAAGGAAGTACCCGGCTCGCGTGAAGAATTCAGATCCTTGCTTAGAGGAAGAACGAACATGATCAGTACTGGTGCTCATCTTGAGAGACTCCTTTCCATCTTATCGGTCTGGCTACAAAATTACCGTGTTCTTGCTAGTACTATGGTGGCTGAGGGGATTGCGGTCGATGTGTGTCCTGTAATCTGTGAAGGATAGACCCACCAGATATCAAGACTCCCTCGACCGGCTCCTCTCGTTGAGTCGAAGAGAAAGATTTTATTATCAGGAGTCCATGCAAGACAGCGATCATCTCCTGGTCCATTGACTACTGGCCCCAGGTTGGCTAGAGGACCCCACTCACCTTTGGCATTCCGGGTCGAAACATAAATGTCTTCACCACCATATCCTTCGTCTCGTGTGGTGGTCACGTACAGGAATTTGCCATCAGGGCCTGGAATGGAGTGATGCTCATCTCCAGCGCTATTGACATTTGCCCCTACATTCTCTGGCTCCGTCCACTTGCCATCCAGAAGGCGCGATGTCCAAATGTCATTGCCACCAAATCCCCCAGGGCGGGTCGATGTCCAAAAAGCTTCATTTCCGTCCGCAGAAAATGATAAACAATGATCGTGAAACGCAGTATTAACGGGCGGTTCACCTGAAACATCGGATAGATTCTTGGGCTCTGACCAGACATTGTTCACCTTATAACTGACCCACACATCGCCCATTCCAAAACCATCAAATAAACTGACTCCGAATTTGGTCTCTGCTAGGTAATTGGGTATAAAGAAAGAGCTTGTTACAAAGGGCGACAGTAACAAATTCCCCGTGAGATACCCAGCAGGTCGATTGCTCTGAAAATAGAGCTTATCTCCAGCCGCGTTGATGAGTGGCTCGACCTCAAAGTATCCTGTGCTAATTGGCGGGCCAATCCGTTCGGGCTGTGACCATGTTCCATTTTCCCATGTGCCAACCAGATGTGAGACACAGATATCAGCATCATAACAGTTGAAATACATTATCCGTCCATCAGCGGTGAAAGAAGGCTCTGACTCTCGAAACTGGGCGTTTATACTTGACCCCATGTTCATTGCCATTTTCTGTATATTAGGCGTTGATGGTGTTGTAAGAGCTGCTGGCGCATTGATTTTCGCTGCCAGAAAGGACAGCCCCAACATTACAAAAGGCACGATGGCAAGCAAGGCAATACCACCTCGAAGGAATCTGACAGTGCGCGATTGCCCGCCGCGTTTCCAGGTTCTCACGGCCCATGCGCCTGCAAAGATGCTGAACGCAAAAAGTAGCAAATCCCCTAGGCCAAAACCAACCGAATGGAAAGCGTAATCGATCACTTTGCTCCTCCTTACGCATAGTAAGCTCATTCCGAATGATGCACGAAGCTGGAGGAATTGTTAAGTTTTTGGCACCTTTAAATATGTAGCCCTAAGCAATTTCAACCGAATCAATATTTAATTTAAATCAGAATAGGTCGTGCGGTGAAACGATCCAAGCGCCATTTCCCTCATTTGTTTATAGGCAATTTGGCTTATGTAAAATGTAATGTCATGAATATGACTAAATCGCAGAGGTAAAACGTAATCTCAGCTGACAGACTTTGATGGCTTCCAGTCTTCTCTATATTACAGTTCGTAAGTAGAGTCAGCTAATTTCGACGGCCGCGTTGTCTAAATTTCATCGTTGTAGTGTTTTGGTCTGTCTCTCTTTCCCAGTTAAGGCAATTAAGATCTTGTCCGAGACTTTTTTCTTGATGAATGAACTGCGGACTCAGCCAACCGAACAGATAAACGCGTCCCCTGTCCAATTTCACTCTCCAGCTCCAGTCTTGCTCCAATCAGGTCGGCGCGCTCCCGAATCCCCAACAAGCCAAAATGTCCGCTGGGTGCAAAGTCGGTGGGGCTTTTCGGCACGGCAAAACCAATGCCGTCATCCCACACTTCTAGCTTCACCTCTTTTTCAAAGCTGATCGATAAGGCAGCATGCTTGGCATTGGCATGATGCAGGACATTGTTCAAGGCTTCCTGTGCAATGCGATAGAGAGCCAATTCCACTTCGCGGGATAAGCGGCGCTCCTGTCCTGACTGTTGAAAATCCACTTGAAGATGATTGGACTGGCGGGTTTCGCGCGCCAGCATTTCCAGCGCGGTGACAAGTCCCAAATCCTCAAGATAAATCGGACGTAATGCGCGTGTGAGTCTTCGGAGATTCTCGACAGTTTGTTCTGCAAGATCCTCAAGAGCCTTAAGCGATTGGCGTCCGTTCTGGTCTTTCACTGATTTCTGCGCCAGTTGCACGCGCTGCTTGAGCGCGATGACAGCCTGGATGGTGTCATCATGGAGTTCGCGTGCGAGCCTTGTCCGTTCTTCCTCCTGTGCTGCTGTGATGGCGCCAATGTAATCATGTAACCCCTCCTGTGCCGTCTGCACTTTGTGGGCCATTTCAGTCAATTCTTTTTGGAGATGTTGTACTTCGGAAATACCCCCCACGGGGTCTTTGATCGTTTCAAAGTCGCCCCATGCCAGCGCCGCTGCCTTTGATTCCAAACGCTGCAGCGGTTGCACAATTTGCTTGGCGCCAAACCATAATGCAAATAGCGCGAGAATAAATGCGGGTACGAGGACGAGTGGTGCCATCTGTGTAGCTGCCAGTGAAGGAGTAACGAGCGCTCGCCAGTCCTCTTCTGTGATCAGCGCCCAGCCTGTGGAAGGAATGGAACCATAGGCAATCACATGTTCACTTTTTCCCACCTGCACGTACCGTGTCCCGCTTTCACCACGCAGGGCCTCGGCAATGCCTGGATGATTGGCTGGCAAACTTTGTATTGGGGATATACCACTAGCAAAAAGTATCTGGCCAGAAGCATCCAGTAAATAAATCGTAGCCTGACTGTCAGCAGGGTATGAAGCCGCCAAGGTTTTCAGAACAAGCGACTCGGGTGTAAATGCGCCGGCCGTAATTACATCGATAGAGGGGGAATAGGCAGAAACGATGACAAAAGTCCGCTTGGAGCCTGGATCTATGAATGGGATTGAGATCACGGGTCCCGGATCTGAGTTGGAGGCAAAGCGAACACCCTTCCCATTTCGGATAATTGAATTCCAAAGACTTTCCTGTGCTGCCTTGCCGGTCAGGACTCTCTTCGAATCAAGGAACACCACACCGCCGTCGAAGTCGGACATTAGGTCTCCGGAGGTTGCCAGGACTTTTTCAAAGGTTAAATCACCTGAAGAGTTGGCGAATGCGGCGAGGCTGGAAATACTTGCCATACGGTGATGCAATTCTGATTCAAGGGTAGCGGTCGCGGCTTGGACAGCACGTTCATCGCGTTCCCCAACGAGAGAGCGCATATCCCTTTGATGAAGGGTAACGCTTCCAAACGCGATCACAAGCAAGAGGAAAGTAAGTGGCAGAACTGTGATGGCAAAAAGCTGCACAGTAAATCCGCGCCAGACAGGGGAAATCTTTTTTTTCATAGGATGGAATTAACGCTACACATGTTGATGATATATTTAAGAAGCTTGCTTGCTTCCATCATTCTACCGAATTTAAAGCGATAAGAGGTGCTCTGTTTCCACGGCTGTCGCTCTGCGACTAAGGATCGTAATGAATTCAATATCCGTAAAATGCTCATTAAACTCGCCCAGCGCGATAGATCGCACGATATAGCATGCTTTGATCAGACCGTCCAGGCGTTTCTTGGTTTGCAAAACACAGTTTTGATGATTGGGTAAACAGTTTCAGGGATGTGCGGATCAACACTCATTCTTCATTGATTTGATCCTGGCCCTGTGAAATCCAGCCGAACGAGACGGCGCGCATGACCGCCTCAGTGCGGCTGGTGGCTTGCATTTTTGCGAAGATGTGAGCGAGATGTCCCTGCACGGTTCGGTCGCTGATATTCAACTGCATGCCAATGGCTTTGTTAGTATAGCCCCTGGCTGCAAGGCGTAATACATCCAGTTCACGGTCAGTAAGCGGCTCGACAACTTTATTTTCCTGGCGTTTAAAAAGATTCGACATCAACTTTTTGGTAATAGACGAATCGAGGGCGGACTTCCCCTCATGCACATCGCGCACAGCTTGAATCAGATCGTCTGTTTTGGCGGTCTTTAGTACATATCCATTCGCGCCTGCTTGCAGCACAGCCATCACATAAGGATCATCATCATAAGCGGTGAGAATAAGTACACCCACTTCGGGCAAATGCGCGCGTACCCAGCGTGTCACTTCGATGCCACTCGCCTTAGGCATTTGGATATCCAGGACAGCCACATCGGGCCTAAATTGCTGAATTAGCGACTGCGCTTCCTCACCATCGCCAGCCTCGGCCACAACTTCAATGTCTTTTGCACTTTCGAGCAACTGGCGGATCCCCTCACGAACGATGTGATGATCATCAGCCAGAAGAGCGCGGATTTTGGTTTTTGATTTGCTCAAGGACAGCTCCGTAGTTCAATTGATCTAATTGTTGGTTGAGGGCTTGCGACTGAAAAACATAAGGGAATGCGAGCCACCCAATTCCAAGACCTGCCAGAATTCCGGTAAGAAGTCGCGCCCATGAATTGACTGAACCGAGGGCATCCCCTACATAAAACGTTACGGGCAATGAATTATTGGTCAAAACAGCCAGCCATTGATTTGTATCGCGAAAGCCCTGGCCGATTCCCGCGAGATCGCTAATGGCATGGGTGCCACCATCTATGATGATCGGAAGTAAGAGTAAAGCAAATGCCCACCAGGAGAGCGGCTTGACTTTGCGCCGGAGCGGCCACCAGATTACCGCGAACAACCACACACTCGTATAAAAGGAAATCATGCGATCTGACCAAGCAACTTTCCAGCCTATCGCTTCATTGCCGATGAATTGTCGCAGGATCATTGGATTGTCTGTGTTCTGCCACGCGGCCTGAATTTCTCGCAAGGAGTACATTGTTTTTTGGCCGAAGAAAAAGAACGAACGCTCGGGCAATTGGTGGCAGAAGAATGAGTAGATAAAATAGATCGCCTTTCCACCGCCTGTCCAGCCAAGATTCATAAACACAGGTGCCAGAAAAGGAAGCCAAACCCATAATCCGTAAATAATGAGGAAGACCTGGAACCAATGGCTCGCCAACCAATCTCCATAGGAACGAGAGACCGCTGGACGCGCAGGAACAGTTACGTTTGACATGTTTGAATTATAGACCTATCTGGATGGATTTTCTTCAAGGGCCTGCTCAATCGACAATTGAATGGATGGATCAGCTTGTTTAATAGAGTTATTGACAATGGAGAGCCATGTTTGTCCATCGTTGCCATGTAGGATCAGAGTGACTGGTTCCTCTGATTTTCCATAGATCAACAGAACCACCATTTGGCAATCACATTGGTCTGTACCATGATAGGGACACGAGCATTCTTCATGTGACAGGCGCACATCGTGGAGATCAAACGTCCGCAGAACTCGCAAACCTTTTCGCGATAGAGATTGATTTAGCCATGAGAAGATCTCATGGCATGGCTGGTTGATTGATAAAGAGGAAGGTAAGGTATCCACTTTTGCCTCAATAGAAGTCTTTTTGATTTTAGAGGCTTTTGCGATTGGGACACAGAGCAACCTGACGCGTCCACACATAGGCAATATTGCCTACAGCGCAAACCGCAATCTAGCGCGGGACAAGTAGCTGAAAAGCCATAGAATAGATAGGGAATGAAGTTTTCAGGTCAATACATTGCGGCAAAGATTCGCTGTATCTTAGGTCTTTTTTCTTCTTGTTTTTAGTCTGGTGCAGTTTACATCATTTATGGAACATCAGGTTATCCATCAGCTCCTGCTTGGTATCAGATGGCCATAATCGCCGACTGTAATGCTTGGCTTTAAATGACCAAGCATTATGGATACAATCAAAACCGGAATTCCAATCCTTTTAGTTTGAAAGCTGATATGCCAACTTCTATCCATTTCCCTATCAAGGGACAGAAACGGAACTTGCAGTTTCTAGATTAAGTGGATCAAGCATTCTTTCCCAACCTTAGCGATAACCCCCGGCGAACTCTCTACTTCTCGATCATTTGGAAAATGCACGCAAAGCTGCTTGACAACCAATTCCCCGGCTTTCATATCAATCGATAGGCTATCATGCTGGAGGGTCAGTGAACCCCAGCCGCTGGCTGTCGAGAAAAAAGTCCTGTATCGACTGCTTTCGATCTGCGGTGTAAGCCATAATTTCTCTTCCACCGCCGAATAGTGAAAACCCGAGAATGCCAGCAGCAGTGCATAACTGGACATCGCCCGTGCGTAGTAGCTCCCACATTCGTACTCGTTCCACGGATTGCGCGTTTGCCCATCATAACGGCTACGCAGGGCTTTAACGATCGTCAACCCTTCATCGATCATGCCGGCCCTGATGAGATGAGCTGCTACCTGGTACTCAATCCCGGTCCAGACTTCATCTGAATATACGAACGGTAGTATCGGTTTGCCACCGTGAGGCCACGTGCAGAGCAGCAGTCCCGGTTCATCACCCAGAGCATAGCCGGGGCGCTGCGGGTTAGCGTGATCCCACAAGGATGCTCGAAAATTATACACGAAGATCGAGCGCAGGCTGCTCCGGATATGCTCTTGATCGAGAGGAGTCTCGACTCCGCATAAGGCGGCTAGGTGAATCCCAAATAAGCCATCCGATAGACAGCCACGGCCATATTGATATTTTGGCCCTTCGCTTGCATAAAGATTCGCCTCTTCTGGGTTTTCGAAGCGCATCTTTTGTAGCTGTTCATTGTTCAACGAGGCTTGCAGCCCATCCCAGGTGACCTTTTGTTCGTAGTATTCACCATTAAAGAGAGTATCGTCCATAGTACGGGCGCCTTTCTCAGCGAGCTCCCGGTAAGCAGACGATCGATCCGGTTCTCCCATCACCGCGGCCAATTTGGTCATTGCCATTAAGGCCCCGACATAAAAGCCAGTGCACATGCCGTCTGGCCCCCAAAACTCGATATCATAGGTATTGTGATGGGGTTCTTCCAACACTCCCTTCCGCTGTGGATCCCAGACTCGAATGCAATAATCGATACTTTTTGTGGCAGCTGGGTAGAGCCTTTCGAGCCACGCATGGTCTCCACAGATCTCCCAATCACGATGAAGTTTCATGATCCCACCTAATTGGCCGTCAGCAGCGGCATGGAAAATGTGTTCCACCGGCCCATCGGGCAGAGCTGCTCGAAAATTAATATGACCACCTTCGTCCATCGAGCGGACTAGTTCCTGGTCACGTAAGGTGCGTTCCAGCGCGGGAAAAAGATGCGCGAGCGCTTGGGCGTAATTCCAGACATGCGTACACGAGCCAGGACAGCACCCCCGGTCTGGGTGATAGCCTTCCCACCCCCACAAATTTCCGTTGTATTGGCGTAGAAGAGTTGGCGACTTGAGTATGGCCAAATTCGCTGAGATCGCCTCGAGCACATATGCCGGCAACGTGGTTTCGAACAATGCGTCGTGAAATGCCTCTGTGCGCTTTTTTAATTCGATGAAATTTTGTGAAACGTACTTGAATACCTCCTGTGCATCGGTCCATTGAGATGCGTAATAGGGTTGCCAGGTGTTGTGTGTGGAATCGCATGTGCCACAGTCGCATGAAGTCTCTCCTTCATCCCTGGCGGCGCCAAATGAATAATCAACATTTGGGAAATGCCAGGCGATCACAAGAGGGTAGGTGATTTTTTCCCCGGCCTCCAGCCTTCCCCGAATTAAAAGAGAGCCGCCATTGCGACCGCGCGCTGTGCTGGCCTGACTTCCATCGTTGGGGGTGAACCTGTCTGATTCCAACTCGCGCCACAACACGCTGAGGCTGTCAAACCAGCCTCCACGGAACCACATGGCCTTTATCTGGGGTTCGTTCCCAACAACACCGAACGCGGTGCTGCCGAATTTCACGCTGGTAGGTTCCTCCAGGTTGTATAAATATACGCCTGCCCCGGGTATTACCGCGTTCCTCGATCGATCAGGCTCAGGTGGTTTCTGTCCTTGAGCTAAATGGGAGAGGTGGAACGAGAATTGAAAGTGTATCGCTTCCGAAGTTCGATTCTTAAGAGTGTATTCCAATATCGCGCAGGGAATCGATGAGTTCTTATCATCCAATGGGATAAAAGGGTTGAAACCCGATATTTCGACATCCAAACCCACAACTGGGTCAGACAGCTTTACTATGCCAAATGGGAATTCACCGCGAAAACTGCACTTGCGAAAGCGCGGCAGCCCTTCATGACCACCGCCCAGAATTCCTTCAGGTTTAGTGCCGTGAGCATATATTTTGCCTTTGGGAAAAGGGCCTTCTACCAGACGAGTTATATTTTTTTCTGGGATGTGAAGAACTGCGAAGGCGGCATCTCTATAACCACCCACATCCTGCGACGCGGTCAGCGCAGGTCGGTTCCGGACGGAAAAGTCTTGCAACCCACCATATCCGTTCAAACAAATACAACCAGATCCGATGCCCCCCAGAGGGAAAGCAATTTGAGACAATTGGTTCCCGTGATATATACGCTGCCTCTTCCCGATATAGAGATCTTCAGGCGAGTAAGGTTTTGCCCTCGCGGCCATACGAGCCTCCTGCTTAAATCGAAAGGACTGCTTACAAAATACAAATTTCAATCTGGGAATTTTTCACTTTGGAAAAGCTGTCCTGAAACGGGCGCCATCGCCGCCACAATCGGCGTAAGGCGTGAAGACAACCTGTACGGACCGGCCGTCGACGGTTACTTCCCCCTGGTAGCGACGCCTGCCATTCATAGGATCGATACCTCTGAGGATCATTGGTTCTCGAAGCGTGATCCGATCAAGGTCAATGGCAGGGTTGTCCCACTGATCAACTGCCAGGACTTCAGGACCTCGGACGATGATTCCATAATGGGCACCCAGGAAATTGCGTACCATGGCGAGGACATCAAATTCCATTTTGATCCAGTCTCCTGGAGACCAGGTGCGATGGAATGTAAAGTATCCGGCTGCTGCTGAATCGGGAAGGACAGGTTGTCCATTGAGCTTTAACTGTACATCTCTGGCGCCGGGCGGGATGCGCAGGCGCAACGTAAAGCTCGCAGGCGCTGCTGGCTTTACCTCTATGCTTACGCTGCCAAGATCAGGATAGAGAGAGATTTGTTTGATGGCAACTGGGTTATCATTCAGTTGCAGGTTCGCTTCACCTGATTCATATAAGTTCACCCGAATGCCCTCGCGATCGAGCGCATAAACCCAGCCAGGCAAGCGGGCGATGCCGCGTGGGCCTGACCAGTAACAACAGCTCGTAGGGCCTGTAAACCACCTCTTCTCATAACGCAAGGGCGTGTAATACATCCACTGCAGGCCGTCCAGTGATTGGGCAGCCAGCAAGGCATTGTAGATGGTTTGTTCCATGTGCTCCATGTAACGAACCCGGCCGGTGGCATGATATAACGAAGCGTTGAACAGCAGCCACTCCACCGTCGCACAGGTTTCCTGGTGATGACGCGCCGGCTCGCCGTTCTCGACCGGCGTGTCATTCGGTGCCGTCTCACTCAAGTGCTCCCTGAAGCTGAGCGACCCGGTCGGATACAAGTGCCGGCTGGATATATCCTCCCAAACTTGTTCAACCCAGAGGAGCTCGGTCTCGCAGTTACTTGCGATGGCAAGCTCGACTATCCCGCCGAGATAACTAGCCAGATTGTAGGCATGCCACATCGGGGCTTGGTGCGTTTTGCGCATCGTTTCAAGCGGTGGATAATACGCCACGATTGAGGTGGCGAAATCTAAAGATTTTAAGTCTCCCGTAAAGCGGTAAAGCCGGGCAAGTTGATCGAGGACAATGACATTCGATCCTCCATTCATCGTAGAGCTGAAGAAAGGATGATCCCCGGCAGTTACCATACCGAACTGGTTTACGAGCCAATCGCCGCACCGGACCGCGGCATCCAAGGCAGCCTTGTCCTGACTTATCTCAAAATACGTAAGCAGACCCGTCATCGCATATTTAACATTCCAAACGTCCCAATCCCAGTCGGAGCCCTGCCCACGCCTGGCAGGTAGCTCGATGCCCAGATAACCGCCTGACTCCTGGGTAGCGATCAATTCTGAGGCGAACCTCGAGGCGGCCTGACCGAGGTGTTGATTGGCGGTACCTGACGCCGATAATGCAGCGGCATCCAACCATTTACCCGCGTATTCGCCGGCCCAAGCCAGCTCGCCCTTTTTATTTCGCAGCGGCTCCAGCACCCATTCCTTTCCCCGATGTCGGAAGGGCTCCAGCATCCAATCTTCCCGCGTTTCATAGATGTGCGCGAGATAACGCAGGTTTCCCCGATAACGATCAGACAGCCGACCCGTCAGGGAAACCTGATCGCAACGGGGATAGCGTAGGGGGGTGAAACCTGTATCCATACGGTTACAACCTGGCGCGGTGGTCTTTGATGATCTCAAGGACGCGCTTCCAGCTCTTGATGAACGAGCTGCGGAAGAGTTGTACCGGCCCGAAGCCCTCGAACTCTTCGATTTCCAGCCCATCGTCCAGATATCCGCGCCGGAAGTCCGGCAGTTTCTCCATCAGCTCATCGATGATCTTTTGAGGCACCGGGTTGAAGAGACGATAAATGACCGGAGGATTTGATTCGATCAATTTGTCGGCCGTGCCCTCCCAGTTAATCGTCAGGCACACCTTGCCTCCCACCATTTCGGTGAAGTGATGCAGGCCGCGTGCACCGCCCCCAACAAATATTGCCCTATATCCGCGTTCTTCCATCACACGATAGACCTTGCGGGCTACAGCCAGCCCAGCCTGCCAGAGCACGTCGGGTGAGATATCTACCTTTTCCTTTTCTACATAGCTTTTGAAATAATCATCATAAATACCGGCGATATGCGACATATACAGGACGGGCCTCTGGTTAACCCGCCGGGCGACCTTTTCATATAACTCACACAGGGCAACCATCTGGCTGACCCCAAAGATTTCGGTAGCATTGATCGGGGTGTTCTCTTCGATCAGCGCTTCCATGGCTTTCAAGCCAGACGCCGTAGTCGGTATTTTACAGCAGATATTCTTTGCGACAGCCCGGTTGTCGCGTGCCTGGCGCAGGATTTCTGCGGGGTCTTCGTCATCAATGGGGTCTGCCTGGATGCTGACGTACCCATCCACCCCGGAGGAATCTATGTGGATTGGCAGGAAACACTCGGCGATGGGAGCGACCAGCTTGCGCTGGAAGACTTCGGCGGCGTATTTATCACGCTCGGTCTCGCGGATGGCCTCATCGAGAAGACGCAGAGCGTACTCGCTTTCTTCAGGGGAATCAACCATCTTTTGAGCGTAGGATGGGTTGCAGGTGCAGCCCGCCGCGCCATGCTCGATCGCCAAACTGACTTGCCTGCGGCTGGGGTTGTTGATCCAGAACTTTGTTGGCGTTAGCCGGCTGACACGGATGAAATAGCTCTCATTCATCATTGCCTCTTAGGTTGCCTGCCTGCGCGCTGTGGGCCACGAGCAGCTCACGGGCCTTTTCAAAGCCGCATTGGGCGCTGGTATAGACTGGGATGCCAAATTCGACCAGAGGGTCTGGGTAAGAAAAAAGGAGACAAGCCATTGATAATTGGGCCAGAATTACACTGCTCGCCGGCTCCCGATCCAAGTGGGCGTGAATTGCCTGGGCAAGCGCTCGGTTATGACCGAGCACATCGCCTGCAGCCAGGCACTCCCAAGCCGCTTCCACCGTCGTTCCGGAGAAGGCGACTTCTTTCCCAAGACGGGAGGCCGTCTCTTGTAGCAGAGCCTGGGTGCTGGTCACGGTCGGTCCGTGCGTAGCTACCACCAGAATTTTTCCTCCCTGATCCACTGCGCGCTCCATCATCGGTTGGTCGATCTGGAGCACCGGAACAGCATAGGGCTGCAACGCAGCTACTACTTGCGGATAGGCACGGTTCATGGTCGAACAGGTGATCAGCACAACGTTGACCTGGCCCAGTTCCACCAGATCACGGGCGTAGCGGATAAAAGCCTCGATATTCGACTCTGGGGGGCAGCGAAGTCCCTTTTGGTGAGCATCCATGAAGTTAAGCTGGACAGCTTCGTTGCCGGCATTGACCAGATGGACCCCCGGCAGATAGAGCCGGCCGAAGTAGTTAGACCATAGCGTGATCCACGATGATCCGTTCAGCAAGCCAAGGCGTCTTCCAACCAATCCAGGTTCGCCAGATTGCTCCGGACCGAGGTGAGCTATCCCGGTAACACGCAGATAATCTGAAAAGAGCCGGACTGGATCGACGGAAGGAAATAGAGCGTTATTCATCGGGCTCTGTCCGATATCTTGCTTCTGATAGCCTCCCGCGCAGCCTGAGCAATATCCACGGGTTGCATATGGTGGAGGCTGAAGAGCTCATCGATCCCGCCTGAGTCCACCCAACGGTCGCGTACGCCAATCCGGCGCACAGGGACCGGACAGTTCTCTGCGATTACCTCCATGACGGCTGAGCCCAGGCCTCCGAGGATCGAGGCATTCTCAGCAGTCACAGCGCAGCCTGTGCGCGAGACGGAATCAAGAATCAGGTCGCAATCAATCGGCTTGATCGAGGCCAGGTGGACCACCTCGGCCCCGATCCCTTCGTTGGCCAGCTGATCGGCTGCCTGCATGCAGAGGGAGGTCATCATGCCGGTGCCGAAAAGGGTAACATCCGTCCCGGGACGGACGATCACTCCCTTACCCCATACGAAGCGATGCTCCGGACCGAAGAGATCGGGCAGAGTCAGGCGGGTGACGCGAAAATAGACCGGACCTTCACCTTCCAGTGCGGCGCGCATAATGGCGCGCAGGTCGGCGTTGTCGCCCGGATCGGCCACGCGCATATTTGGCAGCGTGCGCATAATGGCAAGATCCTCAATGCAATTGTGGGAGGCTCCCGCCCGGCTCGTGGGCAGCCCAACGTAGGAGCCCGGGATGAGCACCTTCAGCCTTGGGTAACAAATCGAGATCGCAATCTGGTCCAGGGCCCGGCGTGTGGCAAAGACGGCAAATGTGGAAGGGAAGGGAATATATCCTTCCAGGGCCATGCCCGCGGCGACGCCGAATAAATTCTGTTCAGCTATGCCGATTTGAAAAAAACGATCCGGGAAAGCTTTCTTGAACAAGACCGTTTTCGACGAGGTGTTCAGGTCGGCATCAAGGACCACAATACGCGCCTCCTCGCGTCCCAGGTCGACCAACGCCCGGCCGAAGGCCTCGCGCATCTCCATCTCCTTAGGATGGCTATTCTCCGCCATAGAATGTCTCCTTTTCCACCGGTTCATCCAGGCGGCTGTACCCTTCCTCCGGCTTGCCATATCTTTGCGCCAACTCGCGGAGGATCTTGTCGGCGGTTGCCGGGTCGGGAGCCTGGGTATGCCACTTGTAATTGAACTCGGCCATTTCGATGCCGCGTCCTTTGACAGTGTGAGCGATGACGACTATAGGCGCTCCGTGGGGTGCAACCCAATGAGCCCGATGGAAGGCGTCTGCTACTGCAGGGATATCGTGACCATCCACTTCGATCACTTCCCAGCCAAACGCCCGCCATTTTTCCGCATACGGCTCGATACTCATCAAGTTCCAGGTAAAGCCTTTGGCCATTACTTTGTTGTAATCCACAATGGCGATCAGATTGTCGAGATGGTAATGGGCAGCAGACATAGCTGCTTCCCACAGATTGCCCTCATTTGATTCCCCGTCACCGAGCATGCAAAATACACGCACCCGAGGTGTCTCTTTCAGGCGTAGACCGATCGCCATGCCGACTGCTACGGATAAACCCATACCCAGCGGCCCGCCTGAGGATTCCAATCCTGGTGTGCGAGTCATATCGGTGTGCCCTTCCAGCCGGCCTCCCAGCTCACAGTAGGTATACACTTCGTCTATGGGGAAGTACCCACGTACTGCCAGGGTTGCATACAGACCAGGCGAGCCATGTGCCTTGGACAAAACAAAGCGGTCTCTGCCTTCCCAGCGCGGCTGGGTGGGATCTACCTGCATCGTATGAAAGTACAAGACTGCCAGGAGATCAGCCATGGAGAGCGAACCGCCGATATGACCCCAACGGGCATAGGTGATCATCTCGACCGATAGGCGGCGGATCTGGTAGGCCATATCTTCTAAGTACTTGACTTCTTCTGCGGTAAGCTGCATAGATTCTCTCCTGCTGGATTAGTGCCATCTGCTGTTCTGCCTGGAACACACAGAGGCAGGGCGCTAGTATTATGGTAAATTATCGTCCCTAAAAGGATGACCCCTCGTGATCTTGAAAACATAAGCATGATCGCAGGGCTTTTGGACTGGAGGTTTGACCCTCAGGCCAGCACTGGTAAGCGACCAATCCAGTTCCTGCTGAACGCCCAGCATGCTGACCGAGCGGACTTCTCCCGGATATAGGTTCTTCAGTTCTTCAATCACGACCGGACCAACAGGCCAACCCAGGCAAATCGCATACAAGATATCATCCTTGGCCGTGAAACGAATATCTTTGGCGGTATATTGGACTTCTTTATCTTCCATAAAGTACCCTGATTTCTCCAGCCGCGTTGGCCCACTCCCATAAGTTATCCAGGGAGTTGTGCCGTAGATCGCTTCTCCATTGATTTCCAACCACTTACCCATCCCCAGCAGGATTTCTCTGGATTGCTCGGGGATTTCTCCATTGGGCATAGGTCCGACGTTGAGGAGCAAATATCCGTTCTTGCTGACGTTATCAACCAGATAATGAATTAGCGTCCTCAATGGCTTATAGCGCACATCCTCCAAATAGCCCCAACCATGTTCATCATCCACAGTGGTGTCGGTGATCCACTCTTGATACGTCAGTGTATCAAACCGGCCCAGTTCCAGATCGACCACTCCGCAGCCTGGGACCAGATCATTCCATTTATAGGTTAGTGCGACTTCTTTACCCCATTCCTCGGCCTGGTTGTAATAATAAGCCACGACATCTTTTTTGTACTTCTCCTGCACAAACTTGAGCCCTGCGTCAAACCACAACAGGTCCGGCTGATATTTGTCGATCACTTCAATCGCCTTTGCTTTCCAGCGATCCAGGAATGCCCGGCTGGGTTTGGTCTGTTCCTCCCAACCTTCGGTACCTCTTTTCGTCAGGTCCGGTCGGTAGTCGAGGTCATGCGGCTCGCCGTATAGCCCGGCATAGCGCGGGTCGGAGGTGTCATACTCTTGCCTCCAGTGAGGGTAGAACCACCAATTCTCGGCGTGGTGGAGCGCCACCAGAAAACGCATATCCTGGCCGCGGATGGCCCGCTCCAGCAAGCCAACTACATCACGCTTCGGCCCCATTCGGGTAGCGCACCACTCAGAATATTGAGTGTCCCACATACAGAAGCCATCGTGGTGTTCCCCAACCGGACCGGCAAATCGAGCGCCGGCTCTTTTAAATAGCTCTGCCCATTCGTCCGGGTCGAACTTCTCAGCGGTGAACATGGGGATAAAGTCTTTATATCCGAACTGTGACGGAGGCCCATACGTTTTGATGTGGTATTTATACTGTGGTGTGCCTTCCCGATACATGTTATAGGGATACCAGGTCACGTTTTTATAGGGATGCCAATCCACTGGATGGCTGCTGGCAGGGACACTGTACACGCCCCAATGGGTATAGATCCCAAACTTCCCGTCTTGCAGCCATCTGGGAGTCGGGTGTGTCTTGAGAGAGTTCCAGGTCGAGGCGTAAACCTTCTTCATCGCTTGCCTTTTTTGACGTTTTCCTCTTCTTAGAGCCTGTGATGAACTTTTTGGGATGTTTCAGCACCTACGGGCAGGCTGTAAACAGGCAAACGGCATTCGTTCACGGTTCGTTGTAGATCCGTTGTAGCTTCGTTACGTAAAAAAACCTCTCCCACCCACCAGGGAACAAGAAGGCGCTGAGTCCGGATGAAAGTGCATAACATGTTCTACTCAAAATGTGGCAGCCAATCACCGTGGGCGGCGATCAAATCATCCACGAGATGCCAGATCTGGTCCAGATCCAACTCAGCAGCGGTGTGCGGGTCGAGCATGGCTGCATGATAGATGTGCTCGCGCTTCCCGGTTAGGGCGGCTTCGACGGTCAGCCCCTGCACGTTAATGTTCGTTTGCATCATGCCTGCCAGCTGCGGCGGCAATTTCCCAATATGGATTGGCTGGATGCCGTTCTTATCCACCAGGCAGGGAACTTCTACGCAGCACTCTGCGGGAAGATTATCGATCAAACCGTGATTGGTGACGTTCCCGTAAACCACGCGGGGCTGACCAGTCTCCTGACTGTGAATGATCAAGGAGGTGTACTCGTGGCTCGGTTGCACCTTGAACGGCACGCCCTTCTCCAACTCAAAGCGCATGGCCTCCCAACCGGCAATCTGCGCTTCGCAGCGCCGGATGTATTCATCCAGCGGGATATTAAAATCCTGGATTAGGTCAGGGCGATCCCGTTTGATGAACCAGGGTACGTATTCGCTGAAGTGCTCACTCGATTCGGTGACGAAATACCCCAGCCGGTCGAAGACTTCGTAGCGCACCCGGTCATTTGCGGGAACGCCCTTCTCGGCGGCCGCTTGCCGCAGGAGCGGGTAAAGATCCTGGCCGGAACGCTCCAGGCGCAGGTAGAAGGCCATGTGGTTGATGCCCGCACACAAATAATTGAGCTCCTCGATGGGCACACCCATCATCCGTGCCAACTGTTCGGCTGTCCCCTGGACACTATGGCATAATCCTACTGTTTTGATCTTGCTCGCCCGGCTGATCGCCCAGCAGTTCATCGCCATCGGATTGACGTGGTTGAGAAATGTAACATCCGGACACACCTGTTCCATATCCCGGCACATATCCAGGAGCACAGGGATCGTCCGCAGGGCACGCATTATGCCGCCAATCCCCAGGGTATCGGCGATGGTTTGGCGCAGGCCATATTTTTTGGGGATTTCAAAGTCCACTACCGTGCCAGGTTTATAGCCTGCAACCTGGAACATACCAATCGCATAATCGGCCCCATCCAGCGCCGTGCGCCGGTCTGTGGTGCAAGAGATCGTCGTAGCCACCTGCGATTCTTGAGCCAGCGTGCGTGCGACAATCTCAGAGGTAGCCAGGCGCACGGGGTCGATATCGAACAGGCTGATCGATACCTCGGCCAGTTCCGGTAGACTGAGGATGTCACTTAACAGGCGTCGGGCGAAAATCGTGCTGCCGGCGCCCAGAAAGCAGATCTTAATCATGAACTTCTCTCCCTGGCAGCATGGAGATCAGATTCGCCAAGAGCCGGTCCGCCAGAGGGTCAGCGCTAGGTGCATCGAAAATCAGATATTGGCAGAAAACCAGGCAGCCTTTGCCCAGAGTGATTCTCTCGATATCGCTGTACCAAAACATGGCAGGTGCCTCCAGCCGCGTTTGTGAATTACTGAAAGATCCGGCTAGCACCTCGCCGCCTAATTCGGATATCACGTAACGCGGGCGGACGTTCACATAAGCCTCCCCGGCCAAGCCCCCACACGGTAACCCGGAAAACACAAGGCTGTTTGGGATCCAATGATAGCAACCCATCCAACTCCCAATCCCAAAATGCAGCCGGATCGTGATCCCATGGGAGGCGAGCAAACCAAGGGCCACCTCATCCTGAGGCTGGAGCGGTCCGATCAGAGCGCTACAACCGCCAGACACTTCCTCGAGCACCCTCTTCCAGTCCGTTCGCGATAGAGAACCAGGATGTGCGATCAAGTGCACCCTTTCTTGATCTTCCTCTGAAGGTATCACTTCGAAACTTGAGACCCTGGATGGGGGAGTGCCTATCCATTCGGCCCCGGCGCAAACGCCCTCCAAATCGACCTTAGGGAGAACCAAGAAACTGCGAAAAGCCTCAGCGCAGTCATGCGGGTAATTTAGCAAACGCGCTTTCAGCTGGTACTTCCCGGGACGCAAAGCTAGATCGAGAGTGATTTCTCCGAGAGGGTTGATACCGGCTCCTTGCGGCGCATCCTGCTGAACGCTGTATACTTCTTTCCCATCCGCATCGAACAATTGGACGCGGATCTGGTCCGGTCCTGCGAGCGGCGCCCGGTTAATTAGGGTAAGGTTCAGGGCAAGTTCGGAGTCTTGCTGCATAACGGTTTTTGGAATATTTAGGATCAGGACATGTGCCTGGTTGAGCCTCTTTACGGCGGTATATGCGAGCTTCGGACGGCGCCATATGTCAAGCAGACCGGCATGAAATTCCCAGGCTACGTCATTGAGTTGGGTGAGTATGTAACCTGAAATACGTGGGTTGGCCAGCAAGGCCTCGATATGGCGGGTGTTCCCAGTCGCATGCAATTCCTGGGCTTCCCGCACCAGATCTTTCATTGTCCCGAAGATGCGGTCCAGGTGCCGCTCTGCAAACCCATTGTGTAGGCTATCGCGGAAGGCCTTCATTTCGCGGGCGTCGACCAGGTGTTCCTGGTCTTTGTACTGGGCAATTGTGTCTTCCAAGTCTGACATCCCCGCGCAGCCAAGCTCGGAGACAAATATTTTTCCCCTGTAGGACTCGATCTGCCGGTCAAATATGTCCAGGAGTGTCTTTGAAATCCCGAAGCCGTGGTCTATCAGGCTTTGCGAGAGATTATTTTTCCCCAGGGCACGCTCCCAGGCATAGACTGGCTCTGGGACCAGCCCACCCAGGTACAAGTGCAGGTCTTGGATCTCCTCCCGTTCGGTCTTCCGGTTAGGCACCATTGTGGCTCGGTCCTGCCAACCGAAATCCTGGTCAATGGCCATGGTTCCCCCGGAATTATCCACCACCACTCGGGTGGGATCGAGAGAGCGTGTAAAGCGGACCAGAGCATCGCTGTTCAGCGCGGCGGCAGCCGGATTCTCATTGAAAACACCCCAAAAAACAACAGAGGGATGATTACAGTCCCTCGTGATGAGTTCCTTGATCTCGCGGCGCCCTTGTTCCAGCAACCTTGGATTGTCTTTGATCCACCCCAGGCTGGTCTCCTCGTACACCAATATGCCCAGGCGATCGGCCAGTTGCAGATAGCCGGGTGGCGCAGGACGGAGGTGGGAGCGCAGTAAGTTAAATCCGGCCTCCTTCACGAGAGTAATCTCACGGATCATCATCTCCGGGTCGGGAGGGGTCACCAGGTTGATCGGATAATGGGGTTGTAAGAGTACGCCTTGGATGTAAATAGGCGAGCCATTCAGCAGGAATTGACCGTCCTGGACGGTGAAATCGCGCATCCCAAACATTGTACTGGTGCGATCAGCCAGGCTGTCAATCTCGACTTCTGTGATCATTTGGTAGAGGTAAGGATGCTCGCAATCCCAGGGGTAAGGCTGAGGCACGTTGATCCGATAAGCGAAATCGTTTAGCCCTGGATATAGGCATACCTCTGTGGATTGGTCAGAGACCATGGCTCCATCCGGGGCGATGATTTGGAGCCGAAGCCTTCCTCGACACATATTTGGACGCTGATTATTTATATTAACCTCGGCCTCTGCAATCTCGCGATACAGGTCGGGGAAGATGCGAACCGCTTCACAGGCAACCAGGGGTAAGGCTTCCAGAACGACTTTGCCCCAGATACCACCAAAAACGTAGTACCACCCTTGCTTGGAAGCGGGCAGGAATTTTAAGACCATCCCATCGACATCTTTTGTCCGCGAAAGCGCGGCGACGCGGACAATTAATTCATTGGAAGAATCCGTATGCACAAATGAAGTGACATCCAGGGAGAAAGGGGTGTATGCCCCCATGTGGACACCCACAAAACGGCCATTCAGCCAGACCTCAGCCCGGTAGCTTACTCCGTCAAAATGAAGCTTGATGGCTTTCCCATCCCAGTCTACAGGGAGATCGAAAACCTTTCGGTAGAACCCGATCCCTTCCGCGTCTGGAAAGGCAATATTCCATATCTCCGGGACGTGGATCGAGTCTGAACGAGCCTCAGGCCAATAACCTTTGGTCCAACCCTGTACCTCCGCGATTTCCTCAGGGTCGAAAGCGATCTGCCAGGCACCGGAAAGATCCAATTCAAGTCGCGCTGAGGCAGTGAACGTCATTCAAGTTCCTGACTGGAGCGGACCTCGACCGGCGGTTCCAGGGAGACAGGCGCATCTTGTTCGGCTGCCTGAGCTGCGGCCAGGGCCAGCTTCAGCGAAAGGACTCCCTCTTCAATCGGCACGGCCGGGTCGCGATCTTCGCGGATGGCGGCTAAGAGATCGAGTGTTTCGGCCAGGTATAAATCATCTTCTGCCGCAATGGTTATTTCCGGGAGGTCCTTTTCTGCAGTATGGTGGAGTATGGCGTGGTTTGCGTCTGAAAAATCTGCTGTCAGGTCGCCTGTAAAAAATCTCCAGTCATAGTCCCAGCGGTTAGGGATGGCCCCATTCGTTGCTGTGATAGTCGCTATACCGCCAGAGTCGAAACGGATCACTGTCGCACTGCTATCTTCGCTGGTGTATTCTTCATCACTCCGATGGAATAGGTTATCTTGCATCGAATAGACCTTGATCGGCTCGCCCAGGAAAAAACGGGTCAAGTCAATAATGTGGATGACCTGCTCCACCAACTGGCCTCCACTTTTGGTCCGATCCCGCCACCACCAGCTATGCAACGAATTGCAGGCGTAGCGGGCGGTCATAAAGCCTCGCTCACCCTCAGGCTTCTGTTGCAAATAATTCTTTAGCCACAGGGCAGCTTTCCCAAAACGGTACATGAAACCAACCTGGCATTTGATGCCGCTTTCCCTGACTTGTTTCGCCATGCTCAGGGCGAGATCCATGTTCAGCGCGATGGGTTTCTCGATCAGCAAATTGACTCCGTAACGGCATGCCAATTCCACCTCGTTTCCATGCGCAAACGGGGGAAGGCAAATATATGCCAGATCCAATTCCAGATCGTTGAATAATTGCTCGTATTCCGTGAAGACCCGACCCCTTCCCTGGGCGAATTCCTGGTTATAGGTATCCGCACTCTCGAATAACGCATCGCAGAAACCAACCAGAGATATTTCTTCCAAAGCTGCGAGGCGCATAACATGCTTACGGGCGAAGCGGCCGCAACCGAGGATTGCGGTTCGTAAAGGTTTCATGAGGTCTCCTAAGATTCGTAGGTCAGGATGATCTTGATCTTATCTCCCGCCGATTGGTCGATCAAGTCATAGGCCTCGGCCGCACATTCAAAAGGAATCCGGGCGCCAATCAGGGGTTTGACATTCAGCTTTTGTTCTTCGAGCAGACAGACCGCTGCACGTTCCAGCCGGACCAGGTCCCACATGGGATGGTTGCGGTGAGAACAGTCCCACACTGGCATACTAGAGCGTAGGGTGATGCGGTTATGATGCCACTCACGCGATAAATCCAGGGGAGTGGTCCGATCTCCGTAATAACTGGCAGTCACCACCAGTCCCTCTTTATGCACGCCGCGGATGGCTTGCTGCAACGAGGCATATGCTCCAGAAATCTCCAGAGCCACATCGACCCCACGTCCTCCAGTGGCCTGTTTGATGGCCATCCCGGCATCTTTTTCTTCGGGGTTGATGGCCAGGTCGGCGCCCAATTGACGGGCCAGCTCCAGCCGGTCAGGGATTGGATCGACCGCAATGACCTGTGCAGCTCCGTCTAGCCGGGCCATTTGCAGGGCCAGCATCCCGATCGCTCCCAGCCCAAATACAGCTACCCGGTCTCCCAGTTTGATTTGAGCATCGTGAATGGCAGCCAGTGCAAAGCGGGCCGGATCCGTGAAAACCATCGTTTCCCCATCGACCTTTTCCGGGATCCGGTACAATGCTGATTCGGTCTTAACGGAAGTTTGGCGGTGTTTCCATTCGCCATGGACCAGGTCCCCCGGTTGAAAAGTACGAACCTCAGGTCCGACCTTGAGGACTACTCCAGCTGCCCACGAGCCGAGCGTGTGAGGGTAGAAAGGAGCCACCGACTCTCCTTCTCCCGGTGAGCGGAACAGGCGCAGCGCCGGGTCCCACAACTCGCTGGCAAAAGGCAGCGTCCCACGGTACATATTGATCTCGGTGCCATGTTTGATGCCGCTTACGATCGTCTGCACCAGTACCTCTGACCCGGCGGGCTCTTGATCTTGATATTCGACATATCCGATTTCTTTGGGCGTCCGGACGATCAATTCCAAAGGCATGAGATATTCTCCAATCTCCAAATTGTAATGAATTAGGCTGTGCGAAATGAGTTACCGGGTAAAACCGGACATCATCCCACTGACGATACCACGTTGAGCGATAGCAAACAAAATCACTGCCGGTATGGCCACAATTACGCTGAATGCCATCACTGGACCCCATTCGATGCGCTGCGCTCCCATAAAATTGACGATTTGAACGGGTAGGAGTTGGAGCTTCGGGTTCTGGATGATGGTGAGGGCCATCATGAATTCGTTCCAGCATCCCACAAACTGGAAAATTCCTACCGCAGCCACACCCGGCAGCGCCAGGGGCAAGACTACCCTCCATAATGCCTCCAGGCGGTTACAGCCATCGACCATGGCTCCTTCTTCGATTTCAATAGGAATAGAGTCGAAATAACCCTTCAACCACCAGGTAGAAAGGGGAATGCCTCCCACAGCATAAATAAGGATCAGTCCGATCCAGTTGTTTACCAGGTGCAGGCGGGCCAGCATAACGAACATGCCGATCAAAAGCAGCGTGCCCGGGATCATATAAAAGATCAGCAGGTACATGGCAAAGATGATTTTGCCTCTAAATTTGAAGCGCGACATAGCATAGGCTGCTGTCGCAGTGATGGCCAGATTTAATAGGGTGGCCAGGGTCGACACGATCAGGCTATTCAACATCGAGCGCCCGATAGCCGCGTTCGGGTTGTGGAGCACGTTCAAATAATTTGCCAGGGTGGGTTTGATCGGCCAGAACTGGATTTGAGAACTGCGCATATATCTGGTGGTTTCAAAGGAGGTTTTCACCATCCAGATGATCGGGATCAGGCAAACGAGCGCTACCAGCCCTGCCAGGAAATACAGCATAACCAGCCGCCCTGCCTTTTTTAAGATGCGGGCTTGCAGCCAGGGAATCTGGCGCCGGGTGTCTGTTTGGTTCAGTTTGGAATTGGTCAAAGCAGTCATCGGGAACCTCATTCATTTATTGAGCGTAATTCTCTGCGAGCATTCCAGAATAACAGGCCGAGGATCACGAGCATCGACACAACTGAGATCGCCGCGCCTCTACCCAGGTGGTTCCAGCGAAAGGCTTCGACCCATGCCAGCAGAGGCAAGGTCAGAGCTTTATAAGCTATCCGTCCCCAACTCGCCGCCATCACCATGATGATATCGAAGGAATTCCAGGTCCAGATGATGTTGAGGATGAGGGTGATCACGATTGTCGTGCGCATCTGGGTTAAAGTGATATGCCAGAAGCGCTCTAGCACGTTGGCTCCATCGACTTTGGCTGCCTCGTAAAGCTCCGTTGGAATGCCTTGCATACCCGAAAGCAGCATCAGTGTCATGAAAGGAAAGCCGCGCCAGATCGAGACAACGATCAGGGGCCAGATGTTGGAATTTGGGTGGCCCACCCAGATCGTGTTGGCGTTGTGGATTAGCCCGAGCTTGTATAGATAATAGTTGACGATCCCGTAAAATGGGTCGTACATCCATTGCCAGGTGAGGGCCAGGATTACGGTGGGCATGGCGATAGGAATCAGTACCGCGGTGCGGAAGAGAAAGCGGCCTGGAAATTTTTCGTTGAGGATCAATGCTGTTGCCATCGCCATGAGGAACATTCCGGCTACGCCGATCATCGTCCAATAAATGGTCTGCACCACCGCCAGCTTGAACCACTGGGCAATGCCCACCTTTCCTATCAGGATCTGGCCGTAATTCGAGAGCCAGACGAATTTGGCGGTATCCTTGATCCAGCCGATGCTGGTAAACGAGTACCAGATACCACTGATAAAGGGATATAGGGAAAACAAAATGAGAAAAAGGACAGTTGGAAAGATCAGAAAATAAGGCAGCGAATGCTTCTTAAATCGTTCAAGGAACAGCGAGGATTTACTGGAACGAGGCACGGACATAAAAATTTTCATGGGGTTTCTCTATAGAGAGGGAAGGTTGCCTGCTGCCATTCCTGGGAATAGCAGCAGGCAGTGAAAGACCGTGAAGGAGCCGGTGGCCGGCTTTTACTGGTTGAGCAGCTTGTCCGCCTGTTCCTGAATCAGTTTGTTGGCGTCAGCAAAACTTATCTTCCCGGCAGCCACGTCCATTAAAGTCGGAGCCACGATAGTGTCTCTGAACTCCGCCATATGCGCGTTGAAGGGGACAGTGTAGGGTATCCCAATCTTCAAATAGTTACGGATGATATCCCAGGTAGGATCGCTCTTGAACGGTTCGTAATCCAGACCCTGATTATCAGCCGGAGTCATACCGTTTCCGTAGGCGTAGACAGCGGCATTCTCAGGTTTCATTACCCAGAACATGAATTCCGCGGCCGCG
>DATGYJ010000172.1:0-1832 GCA_035298105.1 Anaerolineales bacterium
CTTCACGATACCCTGTCCTTGTGTCATGAAGAACTCCTTTAGATCTTCAGAGTGTGTGGACGGCTATTTGCCAATCGATACCGGCTGGTTTTTATCCGCGAGACGAGACTCACTCGACTGGGCAAACCTGAACTGAGCAAGCGTCTTGGAACCCCAAAGGAATGTCACCAACGCAACATAGAAAATCGCAATGAAAGTAGCGATGCGCGGGTCGTAATACGACGTAGCTTTCTGCAAGTTGTCGGTTGCAGGCAAGAGAATCCAGAATGAGCCAAAGGTTGCATGAAGCAAAGCCATGGAAAACAGGCTCTTGCCGGAGTTGTTATAGACCCAAACGAATAAGACCCGGCCGACTATGGTGTAGAGGGCATGCCAGAACATCCACTCGGGTGTGTAGTATCCGCTGATGATGAAGCTTGGAATATGATAGCCTGCCCAGATCAACCCAAGTAGTAGGCCAGACGTAAGCGCGCTATGGCGCTGTTGCAGCCGATCAATGGCATATCCTGTCAGGCCCAGTTCCTCTCCAAAGGTCAGAAAGAAGACGGTGCTATAACCGAGGAAAATGGGCAACGAGAAGTGCAGCGCAGGAAAGGAGATTCCCGACATTCGCTGGATCAAGTAATCCAGAAAACCAATGCTGGGATATATGAGCAGGATTGGGAGGAACCAGATCTTGGGTTTGATGTTGCGAAAGTCGTAGGTCCGTTTCAACAGCGCAACGATGCCGTCTTTTCCACCTTCCCTGTAGATCAGAATTAGAGCTGCCACCGCCGGCATGGCAAGCGGCAGTTGAAAGAGCCGAAACCCTGGGAAAAGTTCCACGTCATAGATCGCGCCGATCACCCAGAGCGGGATGGACAGGCCGAACAGCAGTAGAACGAAGCTCAGCAAAGAACTGTCTCTTGAACTATTAGTGTTCATGGTAGATACTCCTCTTGAAAACTGATCCCGATAAATCTACTTCTCGACCGACGGCTGACTCGATGAAGCAAATCGATATCGAGCCAATGTTTTGGAGCCCCAAAGGAATGTGACTATGGTTGCCAGGACAATAGTGATGACAGCAAGCTCTGCGGGATTGTAAAAAACAGGCCTGGCCAGGGTCACCCAGGCCGTATTGCGTGGAAACAAAAACCAAACCATATTGAACAAGGTGTGCATTGTGACAACCGCAAAGATGCTCTTGCCTGTGTTGTTATAGATCCAGGCATACAACACGCGCGTCGCGGCGATATAGATCAATTGCCACACAATCCAATGGGAAGACATGCCGCTCGACGTGAACAGCAGGATGTGATAGGACGCCTGTACGATTCCCAGTAATATGCTTGCATTAAGCGCGCCGAATCGCTCCTGCATCGGCTCAATGACATATCCCATCAAACCCAACTCTTCTCCGATGGCGGCTATAAACAGAATCGCAAAAAGGAGAGGCGACCAGCTTGGAAGATACGGAGATGAAACGGGCAATCCGAATAACAACGCCAACCCATACTGCGCCAATACTGTAAGAGGGATAATGAGAAATATGGGCAAATACCATATTTTCGATTTGATGCGTTTGAAATCAAAGGGTCTCTTCAGTAGTTCAACCATGCTGGCGGTCCCATTCTCCCGATAGACAAGGATCAAAGCGACCAGCATCGGAATAAACGCTCCGAAATTAATTAATGCCCAATTTGGAAACACCTGGACGTCGGCGTATATGGCAATGGGGACATATAGGGCAACAGCCAGTGAGAAGAAGGCTAATAGAGATTTACCCTTCGATGTGCTATTCAATGGATTTATGTTCATGATAGTTACTCCTTTCGATATTTGAATATGAA